>JBKJLF010000848.1:0-9643 GCA_046597185.1 Burkholderiaceae bacterium
GGCAACCACCAGTGGCAACTATACGCTATTCGTTAAGGCTGATGCACAAGGCTTGACGGGTTATTATGCTGAAGGTACCTATTGTAGTAATGGCGCATGTCTGCTGTCGTCTGTCACAGGAGGACAGGGTGCGCCGACCTCTGCCGGGCGGATCGGAAATGAAAGTGAAACCAACAACGCAACCCCCATCCCCATAACTTTGCCAGCCAAGTAGAAAGTACCTTGTAGCACCATTAATCCAAATTGTCACATTTTTCTAATCAAAGGTAAGCAGCCCGATCATGACTATTTTGTTCAACGACACAGCGAAAGCAAAAGCAAACCAGCCGTCCTGCTGGCGGCTGCTGCTTTGGGCCGTGCTGTTATCCATGTTGCTGGCCCCCGTCGTCCAAGCCCAAACCGTCGTCTCCGGCACCATCGCCAGCAACACCACCTGGCATGCCGCCAATAGCCCCTATGTCGTAACGGCAGACATCACCATCCCGGCCAACATTACCTTGAGCATCGAAGCCGGTACCCAAATCTTCATGGGTGCGGCCACCAGCGTCACAGTCAATGGCGGCGCGATTCGCGCCAGCGGCAGCGCGCAAGCACCCATTCGCGTGCGCTCGGACAAGCTGCGCATCGGCCAAGCCGCCGCACCGGGCGACTGGAAACGCTGGGTGTTGAATGCCAGCAACATCGCTTCCAGCTTCGATTACGTCCAGTTTGAACACGGCCAAGGCATTGCCGTCAACAGCACCAGCGCCAGCTTCAACTATAGCCAAATCCTTAATTGCCAAGGCGCGGCCATCACCCAAAATTTGGCTGCCAACCTCAGTGGCGAGGGTAATAGTGCCAGTGGTAATGGCGTTAATGCGGTCGCAGTACCCGCAGGCGACATCACCAGTAGTGTGCGCTGGGCTTTGAAGGGCATACCGTATGTTGTTAGTGGCGGCGTATTGTCGGTCGGCGCGTCGCCGCAAATCGCCAGCCTTTTGCCGCAAGCCATGCAAAGTGGTGAAACCATCAGCACCGTCGTCAGCGGCACGCGCCTAGCGGGTGCTAGCACACCCGTGTTCTCGGGCGGGGGCGGAGCCGGGGGCGTGAGTGGACAAATTCTACCGGGCGGCAGTGACACTAGCCTAACGCTGCAAGTGAGCGCCCAAGCTGGCGTCAACGGTGACTTCAACTTGACCCTACTCACCGACGCCGGTGAAGTGACGCTGCCTGCGGCACTGACTGTGGTACGGCAACAGCCTAAAATTACCACGCTGGCCCCGGCAGCGCTCTACACCAATCAGGGCGAAACGACCGTCAGCGTCAACGGCAGCAATCTGGTGGCCGATTCGGTGGTGCAACTGGACGATATTGCCTTGCCTACACTGTTCCAATCTGCCACCCAATTGCAGGCAACATTGCCTAATCAAATCACCGCAGGCAACAAAATCGTCACCGTGAAGACGCCTGACCTGCTGCATCCGGGCAGTTTCCTCATCTCCAATTCGTCCACCTTGCAGGTCAGCGCGCCGCAAGCCACGCCTGATTTTGCTAGGGTATCGATGGTGCTCGGCACTGCCAAAACCATTACCCTGCGCTTGCCGTTTGTTGCACCGAATGGCGGCTTGGCGTTTGCCTTGGCAGCCGCCGCGCCGCTGGTGGCTGGCGTGCCAGATGCAGTCACGGTCTTGGCTGGGCAGCAAAGTGTCAGCTTTACACTGCAAGGCGTGGGCGTTGGCAGTACCGAGATTACCATTAGCCGTTCTGGCTGGAGCAATGCGGTATTGCCAGTTACCGTTATCGAAGCACCAAGGGCATTGTCGTTGACGCCCATCACCGCGCCCTTGGTGGGGGTGCTGGTGGGCGCGGCGCAACCGGGCGCAGACCCGCAAAACATCAGCCCGATTTTTGCCGCGCGAGTGGGCGTGCTGGTGGGGGCAGGCATTAGCGCAGTAGCGCCCAAGGCAGCAGTGGTGGGCACCAGCGGCAACCTAACCGTGCGCGGCATCGGTTTGAATGGCGTCACGGGTATCAGCCTGTTGCCGTCCGATGGCACCAGTTTTTCCGCACCCGTTATTAGTGAGGACGGCACGCAAATTACCACCACGCTGACGGTAACTGCTGGCGCAGCCAAGGGCGGCCGCCGCCTGACGCTGCGCACTGCCAGCGGCACCTTGATTTTTATGAATCCGGCGGATGCGGGCTTCAACATTGCCGCGCCAGTGCCAGAATTCGATTCAATCGCGCCACAGGTTTTACTGGCCGGGCAAGCGGCTGTCAAAATCACGGTGCGTGGGCGCAATTTCCGCGATCTGGTCGGGGTGCGTTTTGAACCAACGCAAGGCATGGCACCCGTCGGTACGCTGACGGCCAATACGGATGGCACCTTGCTGGAATTTAACGCCCAAGCCAATGCCGATGCGGTTTCCGGCCAGCGCGTGCTGATCGTGCAAACTGCGGGTGGCGAATCGAGCGCGGTTTCGGTACCGGGCAACACGTTGCAAGTGGCGCGTCAGTTGGGCATTAACCTCAACAGCATCACCGCGCCCGTGGTGGGGCTGCAAGTGGGGCCGATCAGTACGCCGACCCAAACCACCTTGGGGCCAGTGGTAGCCCCAGCGGTTGGGGTGGTGGTCGGTGCCGCTACGCCATCGCCAGACCAGCAAACCCTTGGCCCGCTGTTTGCGCCAAGTGTGGGCGTGGTGGTGGGGAGTATTGCCAGCAGCATGACACCAAAAGTGGGCGTGGTTGGTTCGCAGTTTGCCTTGACGGTGAACGGCATCGGCTTGGCGGGCGTGACGGCGGCGGACTTTTTCCCAAATACCGGCATGTCGGTGAGTGATTTGAGCATTAATCAAGCTGGCACGCAAATCAGTTTGAATGTGAGCGTGGCCGACAGCGCGCCCAAAACCCAGCGCCGTCTGGTGCTGACGGCCGGTAGTACGCGTTTGCTTTTCAGTAATCCGAACGAACCGCTGCTATTGGTGGCTGCACCCGCCCCGACGCTGATGTCGATTGCGCCGCAAGTGCTGCTAGCCGGGCAAAGCGCAGTCACATTGACGGTGCGCGGCGTCAATTTCCGCGATGTGCTGGGGGTGCGCTTTGAGCCAGCGGCTGGTATCAGTGCGTTGGGCAGCCCGACGGTGAATACGGATGGCAATATGCTGCAAGTGCAGGCCCAAGCCGCTGCCGATGCGGTTTCCGGGGCGCGCACCCTCATCGTGGTGGCAGCGGGTGGTGAATCTAGCGCGCTGCCAGTGGCCGCCAATACCTTGCAGGTGGCGCGCCAGCTTGGCAATAGCTTGCAGGCGATTACTGCGCCGCCAGTCGGCGTGTTGGTCGGCAGTGCCAGCGTGCCAGTGCAGGAAAACCGTTTCGCCAAGACCCAAGTGGGGGTGGTGGTGGGCAGTGCCGCGACCGGCTTGCTGCCTGCGGGGGCCTTGAAAGGCAGTAACGGCCAGTTCCAGATCGGCGGTAAGGGTTTGGCTGGCATGCTGACTGCGCCGATCAGTCTCAGCCCGGCAGGGGCCAGTAGCGGCGTTACCTTGGGTGCGGCCAGCGTGAACGGTGACGGCACACTGATGACGGTACCTTTTAGCGTAGCGGCGAATGCGCCAAGTGCCTTGTATCGGCTCAATGTGGGCAGCGGCAGCGCTGCGTTATTGTTCAGCCCCGCCATCAATAACCAGTTTGTAGTGCTTGATGAGCCGCAAATCGCATCGCTTAGCCCCACTGTTATGCAGCGCGGACGCGCCTTCACGCTGACCGTGCGCGGCACGCAGTTGCGCAATGTGCGCGCGATTACGCTGGAAGACAGCATCGGGCCGCTGGCCGGGGTGCTGCTGAATAATCAACTGACGTTTAGTACCGATGGCGGGGGTGAAAAACTCAGCGTGCAGTTGGTGCTGGATGCGAACACCGCAACCGGGCCGGTGGTGGTGCGGTTGAATCATGCGGCGGGGGCGACATCGGCCCAGCCGACGGCGGCCAACACGGTCAATATTGTTGATCCATAAATAGCTTATGGGTTGAATGTGGTTTTTAGATTATATTTTGTAAATTATTCGTTATTTATTAAGGAGTTGCATCATGCGCCAAACCTCTTCAAATTATAGCCTTGCCGTGCTGGGCATGGCTTGCCTCTGGGTAAACTCAGCGTGGGCGATAGACAGCGGCAGTACCGGGGCCGATGGCGCGTTTAACCCGACAGTGAGTGCCGAAATTCAATTGCCACCGTCGGGGATTTTTAACTACACGTCGATCAATATTCCGGCGGGGGTGACGATTAAGTATAAGAAGAATACCTTAAATACGCCGGTGTTTTTGCTGGCGTCGGGCAATGTGACGATTGCCGGGACGATTGATGTGAGTGGGAGTAATAGCAAGGATTCAGGTACCTACGGTGATGGCAATTTGGCTGACGATGGTATCCCCGGCGTAGGTGGCCCTGGCGGTTATGATGGTGGGCGTGGCGGGCGCGATGATACGACGTTGCGGCCAGAGATTATTCGCGGTGGGGCTGGTTTAGGACCGGGTGGTGGCTTGGGTGGGATTGAAGGTGGGGATAGTTGTCGCAACGGCCGATATTTTCAAGATATTGGTATGGGTGGTGGCTATGCGACCAATGGCTCAATAAGGTATTTCGTAAACTACTGTGGTAATGGCGTTAATGCTGCTGCAAAACCTTATGGTTCCGTTGCGCTGCAACCGCTGATTGGCGGTTCAGGTGGCGGTGGTGGGCGAGGCGGTGCTAACTATTCGGGTGTTGGTGGCGGGGGAGGTGGTGGCGCTATACTGGTTGCTGCCAGCGGCACATTAACCCTGTCCGCAACTGGGAAAGTCCTAGCTGGTGGTGGCTCTGCTGGCGGATCGACTGGAACCGGTGGTGGTTCACCGGGTGCAGGTGGAACAGGGGGGGCGATACGGCTGATCGCGACCACTATAACAGGTAGTGGCGCACTGAATGCCGATGGCGGCTGTATAACAGAAAATGGCAATAGTCGTTCTCGTTGTGGCGTAGTGCCTGATGGCGATAGCTTCGGTGGCTCCGTAGGCCGCATCCGCCTAGAAACCACCAACATTACCTATTCCGGCGCATCTGTCCCAGCGTATTCCGGCGACACCCCCAGCCCAGTCTTTGTTAGCGCCGTCCCGACCTTGCGCATCGCCTCCATCGGTGGTTCCACCGTGCCTGCCGAACCAACCGGCAATGCCGATCTCACCTTTCCAGCCAACCTAAGCAACCCAGTCGTGGTTAATCTGGAAACCATCAACATTCCACCCGGCAATACGGTTGAAGTGAAAGTCGTGCCCGCCTATGGCACCCCAATCACCGCACTTAGCCCCGCCATTACCGGCAGCAACGCCGCCGGTACCACCAGCGTCAGCGTTACGCTGCCGCAAGGGCCGAGCACACTGCAAGCGGTGACCAGCTATACGGTAACGGTAGCAATGGGCGAGAATTTGTCGCGCTTTGCGCAAAATGAACGGGTGCAAAAGGTGGAAATCATCGCCAACGTCGGGCCAACGCCTGCCATTGCACGCTTGATTACCGTCAGTGGCAAGCGCTTTGATGTGCCAACCGCGATATTGCAAATTGCCGGTTTTAACGGCTAACCAAGTTCATCATCTGTCACAGGCCGATTCGTCATGCATCCAATTCTTCGCTCGCTAATACCGATGAGTAGTGCTAGTAACGCTGGTAACGCTAGCAGCGCCACCCTGCGCCCGCCACGGGCGTTAGCTATTGCCGTTGGCCTAGGTCTGACCATCGGCCTGCTAACCCCGCAATGGCGGGCTGGCGAGTGGTTCGGCGGCTTATCCAGCGCCCATGCGGCAGATTTAACGGTGGGCGATGGCGTGATCATCAAATTTGCGCCCGATACCCAACTGGTGGTGCGTGACAAGCTGGTCGCGGGCAAGGGCGTCACGCTCACCAGCCAGCGCGACGACAGCGCGGGCGGGCAAACTGGCAGCCAAGCGCAAACCGCCGCAGCGGGTGACTGGCGCGGCATGCGGCTGGAAAAATCAGCCAGCGTCAGCGGCGCAATCAACCTTGACGATTGGCGCTGGCGCTTTGCCGGTGCCTTAGACAGCAACGCCAACCCGAGCGCCGCCCTGACCGTGCGGGGCTGGAACCCAACCCTCAGCAATGTCCGCTTTTGGGACAATATCCTCGGCCTGCGCCTAGAAGCGGCCAAGGTGCCCATCAGCAACGCCAGCTTTCTGCGCAACGGCAGCGGCCTCGAAGCCGACGCCAATAGTGCGCCCAGCGTCAACGCCAGCGAACTGGCAGCAAATACCATTTGGGCCATCAACAATATCACCCCCGCCACCGTCATTAACGCCAGCGGCAATTGGTGGGGCAACGCCAGCGGGCCAAAGCAAGCCACCAGCAACCCGCAAGGCTTGGGCGATAATGTGTCCGATGGCGTCAATTTTGTCAATTACCTCGCCGCCGCACCACTCATCAACCCCACGCTGCGGCTGGCCCAAGCCGCCGCGCCGTATTATGAAAACCACACCATTCAACTGGCGCTGGCCTGCCTTAACGCCACCGAATACCGCATCGCCGAAAGCACCGATTTTACCGGCGTACTGTTCCAAAGCTTCACCAGTAGTGGCGGCAGCGGCCAAGCGCAACTGGCCTTTACCACCTCCGACGGCGAAGGCCGCAAAAACATCAACGTGCAGTACCGCAACGGCGCAGGCACCATCGTCAACGCTAGCCTCAGCGGCGGCGTCTTCATCGACAGCCAAGCCCCTAGCGTCACCCTGCTGAACCCGGCCACGGGCAGCTTCATCAACCAAGACATCACACTCGAAGCCAGCGCCAGCGACGCCACTGGCATCGCCCAGCTTCAGTTCTTCCTCGACAACACCTTGCTGGCGACGCGCACCAGCGCACCCTACACCTATGCATGGAGCCTCACGGGCGTGGCCGACGGCGCGCATGTGATACGCGCGTTCGCCAGCGACGGCGCAGGCCGCACCAGCGAGCAAAGTGTGGCCATTACGGTCGGCCACGTCGCCGCCCCAGCCGATACCGACGGGCCGCTGGTCAGCAATATCAGCGCCAACGGCAGCGCGCTAGCCGACGGCGCGGTGTTCACCCGCAACAGTAGCATTACCCTAGCCGCCAGCGACCGCAGCGGCGTTGCCAAGGTAGAACTGTTGCTCGACAGCACGGTCAACGCCACCGCATTCGGCGGCGGCACCTACAGCGCCACCTTCAACCTCGATGGCGTGGTCAACGGCGCGCACACGCTGGCCCTGCGTGCCACGGATTCGGTGGGCAACGTCACCACCCGCAGTTTTACCATTACCGTGGCGCATGCCGTGCCCAATGCGCCGCTGCTGAGCCAACCCACCAGCGGCCAAACCACCCGCAATGCGCTGCAAACCGTGACGGGCAGCGCCATTGCTGGCAATAACGTGCAATTATTGCTGAACGGCCAGCCCGCTGGCGCTGCGCTAATTGCTGGCAACAATGGCAACTTCAGCGGCAATGTCACCATTATTAGCGGCGTCAACCAGATTCAAGCCACCACCAGCGACCAATACGGCACCAGCGCGCTCTCCAATACGCTCACCATTACGCTGGACTTGAGCGTCCCCGCCAGCCCGAGCAATCTCGCCGCCGTGGCCCAAGTGGCTGGCAAGGTGCATTTGACTTGGGTGCGGGCGACCGACCCCAACGTCACGGGTTACGACGTGTACCGCGCCCCCAATGCGTTTGCCGCCATCACCGAGGCGGTTAAAGTCAACAGCAGCCGCTTGGCTGGCAGCAGCGCCGCCTTTGACGATCTGCCGCCGCAAGACGCCACCTGGTTCTATCGCGTGGTGTCGGTGAATAACGCCAGCACCGCGTCGCAGCCGTCCAATCTCGCCCAAGCCAGCGCCGACAACAGCCTGCCGCGTGCCGTTTCCATCGTCTACACCCCGCTCGGCAGAACCGACACTTCCACCGGCCGCATCGGCCAAGGCCGCGTCAATTTGGTGCTGACGACCAGCGAAGCCTTGCCTAGCACACCCTTCTTGTCGATTGTGCCACAAGGCGGCGTGCCGATTAGTGTTGAGTTGGTGCAAGCCAGCACCAGCAGCCCGACCATCTACAACGGCAGCTTCCTGATCGACGCCAACACCCCGGCTGGCACTGCCAACGCCCTGTTCTCGGCGCGGGATGCGGTGGGCAACCGTGGCACCGACATCGGCACTGGCGCGACCCTGAAAATCGACACCCAAGGCCCCGACCTGAGCGGTATCACGCTCAACCCGGTAGTGCCGATCAAAAACGACGGTTCACCCGTCATCAGCGCCACCTTGGTATTTAGCAAGGCACCGGTCGGTACGCCGCAGGTCAGCTTCATTCTATCCGGCGCGGGCCGAACTGCGCAAAGCGTGGGCAGCCTGACGCCGATTAATCCGACCACCTTCCAAGCCAGTTTCACCTTGCCGAGTGATGGTGGGCAGGCTGCGCCGGAAAACCTCAGCTTCCGGTTCCAGGCCAAAGACGATTTGGAGAATATTTCAACCAAGGTGTCGGCCCTCAACAGCTTCCAAGTGTATCAGGGCAGCCTGCCACCGCTGCTGAACCCGACGGGTTTCTCGGCCAAGGCCCAGCCGGGCGGCAAGGTGAAGTTGGCGTGGCAAGCGGTGGATGAAGCGTTTGCCTACCAACTGTATCGGCAAGCGCCCGGCCAGACCGCACTACAAGCACTGGCACGCGCTGGCGGCATCGACTACATCGACCCAACGCCGCAAGACGGTAGCTACAAATATGCGGTGGCATCGGTACGCCAGCGCAATGGGCAGGAAGCCGTTTCCAGCGTCGGCGCCATTCTGGAGGTGCGCGCCATCGCCACCGCACCGAGTGCGCCGCAGGGGCTTAACCTGCAATTAACCGGCCAAGGCATTTACGCCTCGTGGCAATTGCCGGCCAGTGGCGCGGTGGATTACTATAACCTGTATCGCGCCAGCGGCACCGTCATTACCGACATTGCGGGCCTAACGCCAATTAAAACCCGCATCAAGAGTCTGGTCACCTACGACACCAGCCCTTCGCCCACGCAAGGCGCGTATGTGGTGACGGCGGTGGATACGGCGGGCAACGAGTCGCTCATCTCCAATTCTGCCTACCTCAACGCCAGTCTGTTGCCGGTGCGCAATTTGCAGATCGAACAGATCGGCAACGACTTGCCGAAACTCTCGTGGCAGGCACCCAACAGCAATCTGGCCGGGTATTTGGTGTATGTCACGGTCGGCACCGGCCAAGTCAAGCTGACCCCAAGCCTGATCACCGACACCAGCTTTATCGATACCGGCTATAGCGGCGGCGAGCGAACCTACAGCGTGGCGGCGGTGGACAGCAGCAACGTGGAACTGGCGCGCAGCATTCTGTTGCCGTCGGTTAGCACGCAAATTGTCTCTGGCCTGCCCCTCAAGCGCGGCATCATGAACAAGTTGCAACTACAACTGGTCAACAACGGCACCAGCACACTGGGTGGGGTGCAGGCCGTGGTGCGCTTGCCGATCAACCGCGAAGCGACGGTCTTCAAACTCCACAAATCGGAAAGCATTACCCTGGGCCCTAGGCAAACCGTGTCGCTGCCAGTGATTGTCGGTGGTTATGCCGATCTGCCCGGCAATGTACAGGCCGATGTCG
>JBKJLF010000080.1:0-7763 GCA_046597185.1 Burkholderiaceae bacterium
CGTCAAGGATTTACACAAGCGCTACGGGCAGCAAGAAGTATTGCGCGGGGTCTCGGTTGCTGCCAAGGCGGGCGATGTCGTCAGTATTATTGGCTCGTCCGGTTCGGGCAAGAGTACCTTTTTACGTTGCATTAATATGCTGGAACAACCGAGTTCCGGCCAAATTGCCTTGAATGGGGAAGAGCTACAGTTTAAGACCGATGCCAGTGGCCAATTGGCGGCGGCACACGCGGCGCAATTACAACGCTTTCGCTCGCGCATTGCGATGGTTTTTCAGCATTTCAATTTGTGGGCGCATATGAGCGTGATGCAAAACGTGATCGAAGCGCCGATTCATGTATTGGGCCAAACCAAGGCGCATGCGCAAGAGCGGGCTGAAATGTATTTGAACAAGGTCGGCGTGTACCACCGCAAGGATTATCACCCATCGCAACTTTCGGGCGGCGAGCAGCAGCGCGTGGCGATTGCGCGTGCGCTGGCGGTGGAGCCGGAAGTGATGTTGTTTGACGAACCAACCTCGGCGCTGGACCCGGAACTGGTGGGTGAAGTGTTAAAAGTGATGCAAAAACTGGCCGAAGAAGGCCGCACCATGCTGGTGGTAACGCACGAAATGGGCTTTGCGCGCGAGGTATCGAACCAGTTGGTGTTTTTGCACCAGGGGAAAATTGAAGAACAAGGGGTGCCCAGGGAAATGTTGGCGGCACCGAAAAGCGAGCGGTTGCAGCAGTTTTTGTCGGGGACGTTGAAGTAAGCGGCTTTTTGATGATGGAAATGATCATGCGAGTAGTTCAAAACCTGCAAATGCAAATCGGCGAAGTCGATATTTCTCAAGTCAAACTTGACCCGAAATCACGGGATGACATTCCAAAGATTTTAAGGGGCTTGCAACAGTTATATATGCAGTTGCCGGGATTTGAACATGGATTATGATCGGCTGCAAGAACTGGCAAACAAGCACATTGACATTCGTGCGATGCTGGGCTGTGCGCCATCGTCCCGCCCGAATACTTTGCCGCCGCGCTTGCTGCGCTGGAACGGCTGGGCTACCAGATAAAGACCGTTACGCTGCGCACCGATCAACATTGCATGCTTGTATCGGACAACGCAACCGGAGCAGATGGCACCAGGTCATCCGGAAAAACTGCGGCAGTCGGGCGCAAGAATGATTCATCCTGCCCTTCAGCGCCCTTTTCATCAACAGCCCATTTTTACGGTATCGACATCGGAATAGCCGCGTTGCGGTAGCTCACTTCTTTATTTTCTGTCTTTGCCATGTGGGTATCGCCTTTGTGGGTATCTATTTTGTGGGTACGAGTTGATGCCCACAAATGTACCCACTATTTCAAAGAATTGCAATACACCCCTTTGGACGCTAAAAAACAAAAAACCCGCGTTCTCTCTATAAGAATCGCGGGTTTTTGTACGGTTTTGAACAGCTTAAAACCACTTACTGGCGGAAAGGGTGAGATTCGAACTCACGGTACACCAAAGATGTACACTGGATTTCGAGTCCAGCGCATTCGACCACTCTGCCACCTTTCCTTGATCGATTAGCCTTGCAACATCAGCTAAGCCAGCGATTATATACAACTTTTCCAGCCCTGCCAAGCAAATTTCGCGTTTTTGCTGAAAATAACCCATCAATACTACGGCACCAGACGCGTCAAGCCGCCCATATACGGGTGCAGCACCAATGGAATCTCGACACTGCCATCGGCTTGCTGATGGTTTTCCAGTATCGCCACCAAAGTGCGCCCCACCGCCAAGCCCGATCCATTGAGCGTATGCAACAATTCCGGCTTGCCTTGCGCATTCCTGAACCGCGCTTGCATGCGGCGCGCCTGAAATGCTTCCATATTCGACAAGCTGGAAATTTCACGATACGTGTTTTGCGCCGGTAACCATACTTCCAAATCATAGGTCGTGGCCGAACCAAAGCCAATATCCCCGGTGCATAAACGCATTACCCGATACGGCAAACCCAGTTGCTGCAAAATAAATTCAGCATGACCCACCATTTCTTCCAACGCCGCATTCGAATGGTCAGGATGCACAATTTGCACCATTTCTACCTTGTCAAATTGATGCTGCCGTATCATGCCCCTGGTGTCGCGCCCATAACTGCCCGCCTCGGAACGGAAACAGGGCGTATGCGCAGTCAGTTTGATGGGCAATTGCTCCAGCGGCACAATGGTATCGCGCACAAAATTGGTCAGCGGAATTTCGGAAGTCGAAATCAAATACAGCGTTTCACCCTCGCCTTCCTGCCCACCTTTTTTCACCGCAAACATGTCTTCTTCAAACTTGGGCAATTGACCCGTGCCGCGCAAGCTGTCGGCATTCACAATATACGGCGTATAGCATTCGGTGTAGCCATGATGAGTACTATGGGTGTCGAGCATATACTGCGCCAGCGCCCGGTGCAAACGCGCTATGCCACCTTTCATGGTGGAAAAACGCGAACCGGTCAGCTTGGCCGCCATGTCAAAGTCCAAACCCAACGCTTGGCCCACATCCACATGGTCTTTAATGGTGAAGGCAAACTGGCGCGGCTCGCCCACTTTGCGCACTTCCACATTACCCGCTTCATCATGCCCCACGGGCACCGATTCTTGCGGCAAATTGGGAATCGACATAACGAATTCATTGATCTTGGCTTGCAAGCTGGCCAGCGCATGTTCGTTGTTTTTTAGCTCTTCAGGCAAGGCGGCGGCTTCGGCCATGAGCGCGCTGGCGTCTTCACCCTTACCTTTCATAAAACCAATTTGCTTGGCCACGCTATTGCGTTTGGCTTGCAATTCTTCGGTTTTGGTTTGAATTTGCTTACGCTCGGCTTCCAGGGCATTGAAACCGGCCACATCAAGCTTGAATTTACGGGTCGCCAGACGTGCTGCAACGCTGTCGATGTCTTTACGGAGGAGTTGAATATCTATCATGGGAGCGGCTGGGTGCGATTGTCGAAACGCTGATTGTACCAAGGCTTTGGCAAATCCGACAAGTGACTTGACTTCGCGCCGGATTCACGGCACGATGCGACGTTGTTATAATGACCGCACGTTTAAGCAGATTGCCCCCATGAAACTATTTCGTACCAGCATTTTTACCTGCGCATTTACCTGCACATTTACCTGCGCCCTCAGCCTGATTTTGGCGCTGATTTTGCCCCTGCCCAGCCACGCCGCCGATTTATGGTGGTCTTATTATGCGGCCTACAATAATAAAAAAAGCCCCGGCGAGATTAAAATCAATCTGGCATTGGCTAAAAACGCGCCGTTTGCCGATTATCCCCTGCTGGTGACCACCGGCACCCACTATCCCACCCAATTGTTTGGCGATGGCTTGCCGCTGGAAACCGATGTAGCCCGGCTCGATGCCATTACCGCCGAAGTGGTGGCCACCATTGCCGCCAAAACCGAGTCCATTTATGCAGGCAGTTTTACCAGCGACGGCGAAAGGCGCATGTATGTGTATGTGAAAAAACCGGATGGTATCGAAGCCGCGCTGGCCGCCGTGTACGCCAAGCGCGCTTGCCCCAAATGCAAATCCTCAACCTATATTCGCAAAGACGAGCGCTGGAGCGCCTACACCCGCTTTTTATATCCCAATCCGCAAACCCGGGAATATTACAAAAAAGAATTGATTGCCATGGGGATCAAAGTCGAACAATAAAGTCAAATCAAACCGATATTCACGGCTTGCAGCATTCAATTAAACATTCCACCATGGGTTGCAATTTCTGGTACGTGGCGGGGACGGGTATAGCTTTTTGCCACGTAGTGCGCTGACTGGAAGCGCTGTAACAAGCCTTGTAAAAACACTTGCAAATACACGTCGGGATATTTTGACCAGGCGATGCGCGCCTCTTCATCATTCACTTCAATGGTTTGCTCATAGCTTTGCGCCATCCGGTGCAGATAATCATCGCTCATCAGCACGCCCAGGGCCAGCACGCAATCGCTCGCATTCATCAGCGCACAGGTGGCGGCGTGCGAATCGGTGTTCGGATCGACCTCATGATACACGCCCATAAACTGTGGCGATGCCAAATTCAAGCCACTTTGCCCCGCGCAGTGGGTGGCAAAGTACAAACCGCTGATATCAATAATTTGCTGCAACAGTTCTTGCAAACCGTGGCGCTCAATTTCAGCCCCAGCCCAGATCACGGGTAAGCTCGCTTGCATGATGCAAGCCCATACCACATCGAGCATCGCCGCCAGCGATTTCGATTCACCCAGGCACGGCAAAACCTGTAGTTGCCCGTGCGGACGACGGCACTTATCAACCTCCACATCTTGTAAGACTTCGATCGAAACCGGGCGACGATGCGTCATCATGGCTGTTAACGCATAGTCGATTAATTGCGGCGCGGTATCGGCGTCGCGAATCACCACCGCTGCCACGGCCGCATGCGCCAGCACCTGTTGATCGGCGGCCCGATTACCTGTTCTGAGATGAAGCAAGATGCCCTGACTGCCGCGCCGTTGGCGCTCTTTAACCGAAAAACCGGGCGCAATCAACACCATGGCTTCATGCTTGCCTGGGCCGACCGCACCGGAGTCGGCAGCAAAGAAATTAACGAGGGGGAATTTGCCATTGATCCCTGAATCTGCCCCCAATTGCAACTTGTCTGGCACCTGGCCTTTGTGACAAACCCGACTGGCATAACCCTGATCGAATTGCGTTGTTGAAGTGTGTTGAAGATTGGGATCTTGCTCCAGGGCATTCAGAAAAAACGCCGCATAATCACCCGGCAGTGCAAAAAATTGACGAATGCCAAGTTGAAATAATCGAGCCAAAATATAGTTTGATACGGTATAAATTGGATTCGATTCCGGATTGGACTGCGGATAACTCATAGCGATTTCCCATCGTTTCCAAGTAAGCATAAAGGAATGCCAAGCATTTCCAAAGAGTATTAACGCTTATTCAGATCAGGTCAAGCACTTTACCCGCCAATCCGGGGGATTTGGACGCCATTCAGGTAACAATTGCAAAATTATCTTGATGACGTTCCAAAAAAACAACAACACTACTGACTACGCCAACGGTTATAGCCGATCCCCAGTAGCAAAGCCATGAGGCCGATGGTGAAATGTTGCACGGTGGCAGCAGAATTAACCACCCCATTAAACCCCAATACATCCAACCTCGCCACACTATGCACCTGCAAGGCCGCATACACCCAAAACAAAAACAGTGCCAGAAAGGTCCGTGAAGTACGAGAAGTACGCCCCAACAGGCTGGCGATGGCGCTAAAGCCAAAAATACCGGCCAGCAAAGCCAGCGCCCAGGTGGGATGACTACTACTCCAGCGCAAAGCAATGCCGCCCATCACCACCAGACCAATCACATTGCTGGCAAGAATTTGCCGTAGATAGCGTTGCACAGCACCGCCGGGTACGGCACCGGTCATGTCTTCCAGATTGGATTGAAAATCACGGGTGCTGATATCGCTGATCAAAATACCCCAGACGGCAGCGGCCCATACCAACACGCCGGGCAAGGCGACGCTGGCCCCAAACCAGCCGAGCAGGGTCAGCAACGCCAGGATGAGCATGGCCGCAGGTGCTGCCACCAGGCTTAAAGCGATATCGCTAACCACCTTGCCGGGCAAACCGGGTAAGCGTGCGCCCAGCGCAAACAGAGGTTGCACCAAACGCGACAAAGGACGCAGTAAATCATTTAACACGGTCAGCGGCGAACGACGCTGTTTGCTGTGGCTGGCTTTGACTTTGTCGGGTGAATAACGGTGAAACACCCGCATGGCCAGCAGCAAGGGCATGAAAGCCATGGCGGCAGACAAAGCGCGCACCGCATACAATTTGGGGGTGCTGATCAAATCATTAAACACCACTGGTGCAATTGCCGCGTTAAAAGTGCTGCGCCCCAGAGAAAAGTGGGTGCCCACAAAGGCTTTCAGGTTGGCGATGCCAGACACCATACCGGTAAAATCAAACGCCATCCAATAATGCATGCCGGGTGTCGCCATTTTATCCATCTGCGAGATCAAGCTAATCTGCATCGTCCAGAAGATAAAGTACAGCACATCGCCACCCTTACCCATTAGCGCCGGCACGCTTTCAAACAGCAAAGCGCAACTGATGGCAAAAAACACCGCTGGCAGCAACACCACAAACCAGGCTTGCAAATACGGCAAAATATGCAGTGGCGCTTCGCCATACAGCACTTGCAGCGCCATCACCGAGAGCATGAAGGCGGCCTGCAACATCAGCAAGTACGCCACCCCGCCCAACCAGCGGCTGAATAAAAATTCGCCGTTACCAACCTGGCTGGCACCGATCACACTGCCAATGCCGCTGCGCAAATCTTCACCGATGCGGCCACGCATCAAATAAAAACTGAGTAAGGAAAAGATCGGGGAAATCAGCAGGGCGGAACCCATCGATACCACGCTGCTGGTGTACAGCGCACGCACTTTATTCATCACAAACATGGCGTGGCCGGTGTGCGGGTCGGTGATGACGAGCCAGGCAAAACCCACCATCGCCAACAGGGCGACCAGGCTGCTTAAGCGTCGGCTGCGCAGCCGCACTTCACTCAGCACCAGGGTTCGGATCAGGGTGCCATTCATGCTGCCACCTTCATTTCCATGGTCGCTTGGCTCATCGCCGCCTGGTTGGCCACTTCCAGCGCGGCATAGCGTTGCGACATGAGCGCTTCTTCCAGACTCGGTTCAGCCAGTAGCGCGCCATGGCATGGCGCATACGGGTGGGCGATGCGTAAGTTCAGGTGCGCGCCCACACGCTGCGCCTGTAGCACATGCACCTTGCTGCGCAGGGTTTCATATTCGCTACTATCAACCTGGGCGCTCCAGACAAAGCCACGCGCCTGTTCCATAATCGCTTCCGGAGTTTGGTAATCGATCAACTTGCCATTGCGCATGATGGCCAAATGGCTGGCGATGCTTTCCACGTCCGAGACGATATGGGTAGACATGATCACCAATTTTTTAAAGCCCAGTTCAGAGAGCAAATTGCGAAAACGCAGGCGCTCTTCGGGGTCCAGACCTGCTGTGGGTTCATCGACAATCAAAATATCGGGGTCGTTCAACAAGGCTTGCGCAATCCCGAGGCGACGCCGCATACCGCCTGAAAATGAAGCGGCAGCGCGTTTGGCATGGTCATGCAGGTTCACCATTTCCAACAGATGGCGAATCCGCGCCGGGTCGCGCACGCCCTTTAATGCGGCGAAGTATTGCATGAATTCGAGCGCCGTCAAATTTGGGTAGACGCCAAAGTCTTGCGGCAAAAATCCCAGTTTTGCCTGGATGGCTTTGGGTTGCTTGACCACGTCCTGGCCTTGAAACAAAATCTGGCCGCTGCTGGGCTTGGTGAGCGTGGCGATCATTTGCATCAGGGTGGTTTTACCCGCGCCATTATGGCCGATCAAGCCGACCACGCCGCGCTCCAGTCTTAATGAAACATCATTCACGGCAATCACTTCTTTGCCAAATTTTTTGACGACATTGCGAATTTCCAACATGATTTTTCCTCTTATTCTGGTTTGAACGGGGTGCGATGGTGTTACGATGGTGCTACTATAATCGATCAAAAAAGCTCAGTCGGGGTGTATGCGACAAACTGGCCTTTTGGCGGGATCAAGCGTCAAATTCGATGCTTTGGAGCAAAATAAGGGAGATAGAATGATTTCTCACTGGATCACTGGATCACTGGATCACTGGATCACTGGATCACTGGATCACTGGATCACTGGATCACTGGATCACTGGATCACTGGATCAC
>JBKJLF010000457.1:0-8016 GCA_046597185.1 Burkholderiaceae bacterium
ATGCTGTCAGAATTCACGATCAAGCAGTGATCCAATTCAGCTTTGGCCATTTCGCCGCCCGTACCGCCCGCCAAACCGATGGTGATGGCACCTTTCTTTTGGGCCTCTCTAAAGGCGCGCAGTAAATTATCAGAATTGCCGCTGGTCGAAACACCGATCAAGGCATCATTTTTCTTGACCAAATTGGCGACCTGGCGCGCGTACACATGGGCGTAGCCCACGTCATTGGCAATCGCGCTCATCACGGTTTTATCGCAGCTTAAATCGTAAGCGGGCAAAGCTGGGCGACCCGTGGTGACCGGGTGCAAAAACTCGACCGCAATATGGGACGCGTCGCAACTGGAACCGCCATTGCCCATGGTGAACAGTTGCCCTCCCTTCTTGTACATATTCGCGATGCTATTGGAACAATCCACCAGTGCCTGGCTGTGGTTGGCAAAAAAGTCGCTCACCACGCTTTGATGTTGCGCCATTTTCTGCTGCACCGAGTTCATTAAATCCCGGTTCATGCTGGCGGGGTCGGCCTTGGTCTGGTGCAAAAAGGGGTACAGTGCCTTTAAGCTGGCATCATTTTCGCGGCTGGTCATCAGACCGCACCTTCTTGCATCGCTGCAAGTTCGCTTTGCATTTCACCCAGTTCGCTTAATATCGCGAGGGTGGCCTGGGCTTCGGCTTCATTGATCACGCTCATCGCAAAGCCGACATGCACCAGCACCCACTCGCCAATATAGCAGCTCAGGTCTTTGCCTTCTTCAGCAACACAGCTTAAATTGACGGCGCGTTGAATACCGCCCACATCGACCATGCCGGTTTGTAATTCCACATCGGTGATGCCGATGATTTTTCCAGGTATGCCTAAACACATAGTTTGCCTCTTATGGGTGATATGGTTGATGGGTGATATGGTTGATGGTTGATGGTTGATGGTGTGACGGGTGGATCAGGAGCTATCAGCTTGGCTGCACAAATCACAGCCTGCCCCAGTGCAATACCGCCATCATTGGCGGGTACCAGGGCGTGGGTAAAACATTTGAGTTGACGTTGTTGTAGCGCTTGTTCCAGGCCTTGCAGCAAAATTGCATTTTGCATGCAACCGCCGGACAATACCACGCAATCAAATTCATGGCGTTGTGCCAAGCGGTCTACTACCTGCATCACGCCGTCAATTAAAGCGGCATGAAAACGGGTGGCGATGATGGATTTGGCTACGCCATGTAACAGGTCGTGCAATAACTCGGGCCAGATGCTGGCCGGGTTCAGGTTGATCAAGCCGTTGGCGCTGTCGGACGGGTATTCCACCTTCATTGGATAGGGCGGGTAAGCAGGCGCGGTGGCCCGACCAAGCGTGGCCCGTTCCAAAATCGCATCTTGATCGACCAGCATTTCCAGCTCAATAGCCGCTTGCCCTTCAAATTGTACTTGTCCGGCACTCAAACCCAAGGCCCCGGCAACGGCATCAAACAAGCGCCCTACCGAGCTGGCCAGTGGGCAGTTGAGTTGATCGGCCAGCATCGCTTGCAAGGTGGCGACCGGTTTGGTGCGCAACCATTGGGCCAGTTCGGTATCGCCATAGTCGGCTAAAAATTCACCCCAGCTCATGCTGTTGAGAATCTGCGCCACCGTGTTGCGCCAGGGTTGCTTCACCGCTTGTGCGCCACCGGGCATGGCCACGGGCGTCAAGCGCGCCACGCGTTGGGCGCTGCGGTAATCGGCCAGCAAAAATTCGCCACCCCAGAGCGTGTTATCGGCCCCATAGCCCAAACCGTCGAAGGCAATGCCCAGCACGGGTTTATGCGCCAGCGGGAACTGGTTTTCCGCCATGGCACTGGCAATATGGGCGTGGTGATGTTGGATTTCAAAGCGCTTGAGATCATGTGTGATGGCATCGACCTTGGCCAGCTTGCTGGAGAGATATTCGGGATGCTGATCCAGCGCCAAATAACGCGGGGTGAACTCAAATAAGGCTTGATACAGGGCCAGATTTTTTTCGTAATCTTCCATCGTGCTGATATCTTCCAGGTCGCCCTGGTGTTGCGATAATATCGCTGCCCCTTGCTTGATCAGGCAAAAGGTGGACTTTAGTTCGGCACCATAAGCCAGAATCTGATCGGCGGATTCAAAACCCGGTGGTAGCGCAATTGAGCGTGGCGCATAGCCGCGTGCGCGCCGTAGCAGGCGTGCTCGGCCTGAGACGCATATGACCACCGAATCATCGATCCGGTTGGCAATATCGCGATTGTGGTAGACGATTAAATCGGCAATCTCGGCCAGCTTGTCGATGGCTTCCTGGTTGTCGATAATTTGCGGCTCGCCCGATAAATTGCCACTGGTCATGACCAATGGTTTGCCAAATTGTTGACAAATCAGTTGATGTAGCGGGGTGTAAGGCAGCATCCAGCCCAGTAAGCGGCTACCCGGTGCAATCGCGCCCGACAGCGGCACCACATCCGGCCCGGGCGCGGTGGGGGGACTGAATTTTGTGCCCAGTAAAACGATGGGCGCTGCGGGGCTGCACAGGGTTGCTTGTTCCAGCGCAGAGAGCGTGCAGTATTGCTGGATGACCTCCATTTTGTCCGACATCAGCGCAAACGGTTTGGCATAACGGTGTTTGCGTTGGCGTAATAATTCCACGCTGGCGTGGTTTCTCGCATCGCAGCATAAATGAAAGCCACCCAAACCTTTGAGCGCAACGATTTGGCCATCGGCCAAGGCCTGGGTAATTTGCTGCAATTGCTGCCCTGCCTGCGCGCTACTGCCCTGGGTGAGTGGCGTAGTGGCGCGATCCCCCGCAACATGGATGATTAATTGGGGGCCGCATTGGTGGCAGGCAATGGGTTGCGCATGGAAGCGCCGATCCAGTGGGTTGCCATATTCTTCCCGGCACGCATCGCACAGCGCAAAGGCTTGCATGGTGGTGTTGGGCCGATCATAGGGAATGCCCTGAATAATCGATAAACGTGGCCCACAGTGGGTGCAATTGGTAAACGGGTACAGGGTGCGGCGTTGCCTGGGGTCTTGAATTTCGTCGCGACAGGCGGGGCAGAGGCTGGCATCGGCGGCGACTTCGGTGCGCCCCTGATAGTGACCGGGGTGGCTGGATTGGCCGATGCGAAAATCCGGGTAGTCCCAAGCTGCGTCCACCACCACGGCCTGAATCGAATCAATTTTCGCCAAAGGCGGCGCTTCTTTGGGCAGGCGCTGTAAAAACTGCCGGATCGCAGTTTGTCCGCCTACGAGTCGAATCAAGACGCCGTCGGTATCGTTGGATACTTCACCCAATAAGCCGCATTCGGTGGCCAAGCGAAATACGGTCGGGCGAAACCCGACCCCTTGCACCGTGCCCTTGACGCGAATTTCTTGATTTTCCCGAGCGATTGGCATAATCGTCCTTATTCAATGAAGGCTGGGGGCAGGCGCATTATCAGGGCTTCCTTGGCTGGTCATTGTCAAAAAAACGTACCCAATCAAATCGAACAAATCGAACAAATCGAACAAATCGAAGATGGCGCTTTGAATCGGGACACATGTTGTTATTTGAAAATATTTCCTTGTGTAATTATTTGGGCAATATATTCAATCAAGCGTGGAAGATCATCCCTCATATTTGAACTGTGTGCAAGTGTTTATTGCGGACGATGGGTAACAGCGGTTGTATTTTTGTGACAAAGGCTTAAGGAGGGTGCGTGGGCAAATTGAGTGTTATTCACATTGTGAATATGTGATAGTTGAATTAAAAATTGGACGAATGTTGCGTGGGTGGGCATAATGCTGCCTGTCTCCTCTATTCTCCCTTTCGGGAAATAGATTTCAAGCCCACCCAACGCGGTGGGCTTTTTTTTGCCCATCGCGCACGATGGGACGAGATTTTTCTGCATTGAAATAACATCTGCCGCGTTTTTTCATCTATATTAACACTTGGGCGTCATTGAATAGGGAAGGGTGCGTGATGGAAACGCTATTGGGGTTGGTAATTGGTATCGGTTTGGCGGCGGCGTGCGGTTTTCGGGTCTTTGTGCCCTTGCTTGGCACCAGTATTGCCGCCATGAGCGGCCATTTACATTTGGCGCCAGGGTTTGAATGGTTTGCCACCTGGCCCACGCTGGTGGCGCTTTCAGTTGCCACGCTGCTGGAAGTAGTCGCTTATTTTATTCCCTGGTTTGATCATTTGATGGATAGTATTGCCGCGCCCGCTGCCGTGGTGGCGGGCACCATTCTGACGGCTTCCATGGTGGGGGATGTATCGCCCTTCCTGCGCTGGTCATTGGCGCTGATTGCCGGTGGCGCGGTGGCGGGCACAACGCAGGTGGGCACGATGGCCTTGCGTGGCGCATCCACCGCGTTCACCGGGGGAGTCGGCAATCCGGTGGTGTCGCTTGGCGAATTGCTGGGTTCAGTGGTGATGACGCTGCTGGCCTTGTTTTTCTCGGTATTGGGCTTGATTGTGGCGCTGTTGATCTGCCTGTTTGCCGTAAAATTGCTGTTGAAAAAGCGGATGCCCGCACGGCAGTGATACCCTTGCTGCATCCTTAGGACTTACGCAAAACCGTGAAATACGAGGTTGACCTAATGAAGAAATTATTGTTCCTGGATTTTGATGGCGTCCTACACAGTAAAACCGACCGCAAATTTGCCCGGCTGGGCTTGCTGGAACAATATCTGGCCAGCATGCCGCTGCTGGATGTTGTGATCAGTTCCACCGTGCGTGAACACTATTCATTTGAGCGTTTGCAAACGCTGTTTAGCCCTGCGGTGCGGCATCAGGTGGTCGGTGTGACGCCGGTTTTGAGTGGCTGGTTCGATGTCGCTGGCCGCCAGCGGGAGGTGGAAGCTTATCTGCAAGCAAACGGCTTGAGTGCCGATAACGCCAGTTGGGTCGCGCTGGATGATGTCAAACATTATTTTGAGGACGGTTGCAGCAATCTGATTCTGGTTGACGGGCATCGTGGCTTCAGGGATGAGGATGGGCAGGCCTTATTGGCGTGGTATGGTCAAACTGCGTAAAAGCAAGGAAAAGCGATTTTGATGGAAGTCGGAAGGCCTGATATTGCAGCGCCGTGCGACTTCAACAAATGAACATGGTAGCGTTGTGTTTGACTTCGATAAGCCCTACTTGACAGCTTGCGCCACGACCTCGCGCCACTGTCCAAACTCATCCAGTTGCGCCACGCTGCCTTCATCCAGAAACGCTGCAGCAAGTGCCTGTGCCAACATCTGTTCCTCCGCCTCAAGGATTTTTTTCGATTGTGTCAGCATGGCATCAAAGTTCCACGGCGTGCGCTCGAAGTTTTGCTGCAGGTAAGTCTTGTAGCCTTGTAAGGGGCGACGGGCTTCTTTACCTTGCATGCGTAGCGCCAACCACAGCGAAAAACACGATTCAGCCAGCGCGCCGCTATTGGATGGCGCATTGTGTTCGATGGCCGCCAGCAAGGCTTGCTCGCCTTGCGCAAATTGGCCCAGCCCAAGCAGAACTTGGCCGTAATTGGCAAGACGGTTAGCATCGGTCGGGCCCGCCTCCAGCGCACGTTGATAATAGTCTCTTGCACCAGCCAAATCGCCACGACTTTTAAGAAAATTGGCGTAATTTTCCAGAAAGTCAGGGTTGTTTGGACTCAGCTCAAGCGAGCGCAGATAATGCTCTTGCGCGCCATCGAAGTCGGCAAGCCGATTTTCAAGCAGGAATGCGTAAGCGAAATGGAGGTCCGCATGCTTGGGATCAAGCGCTAGCGCCTGCTGGTAATGTTGCTGCGCGCCATCATGCTCTTCCCGTCTGTTGGTGAGGAAGTTGGCGTAATTGAACAGGGTGTTCACGCTTTTCGGATTCGCCGCCAGCGCCAACAGGTAATATTCCTGCGCCCGATCCATATCGCCGCGATCTTGCTCCAGATACAGCGCATAATTGCCAAGGCCGTTGGCGGGCTTCGGGTCGGAGGCGCGTCTGAGCTGGGGCTGGTTCGAGGCCGTAGCATCGTCCTGCGGGTTCCGATTTTCCGGCGCATTATTGCTGCGCCGATTTTGCATAAACCCCACGTAATTGGCTAAAATGACGGTGTTTTTTGGATCAGCCGCCATGGCGCGTTGGTAATAGTCGAGTGCGCCATCGGCATCATCGAGTTCTTGCTCCAGAAACAGCGCGTAATTGCCAAGGTTATGCGCGTGATTCGGGTCCAGCGCCAAAGCGCGTTGGTAATATTCCTGCGCACCCTGTTTATCACCACGCTGCCGCCGCAGAAAATGCCCGTAATTGCCCAGGCTGATGGCGCTGTCGGGGTTGGCATCGGCCAAACGCCGAAAAAGTATGCCAGCCAACTCTTTATCGCCGCGCACCAGAATCGTTGCCAGTACCTGGGCTTCATGGGCATCATTGTCACAGGGTATCTGATCGACAAAAAAGCGCAGCATCTCGCGCCCGGAGGTGCTGGCCAGCATCTCGGTCAAGGTGGGGCGATCTTCTTTTTGACGGGTGGAAGTGCCAATGGTTGGCACTAATTTGGTGGTCACCAACTGCATTACAATCCGCTCCAACACCCGTTTTTCCTGATCAAAACGGGTTAGCCGATGCAGCGTTAATAAAGCCGCGCGATAGTTCTTGTCTTCAAATTCGGTGAAAAATTCGTGCCCCAAACTGCGCGCATCATGCCCCAGGCCCGTCAGCATCCGCTTTTCGATGGCGCGATAAGCCTCCAGCAGTGCGCCGCCTTTACCGCAAAAAACGCCTGGTTCTTCGGTTAATGCCAGCCGGGGATGATAGGGAATGTGTAACGATAAATCGAGCGCGCTGCCCCAGGCCTGGTCGAAGTTGTGTTGAGCCACTTTTTCGCGCGCTGCCAACAGTTCTTCTTGCCAATTCGGCACCGGGCTGAGCATGATCTGAAACCTGGCGCGGCCTGCATTGGCGCGGCCTGCATTGGCGCGGCCCTCGCTGGTCTGGCGCAGGGTTTGTAAAAATTGGCTGGTGCCTTCAATATTTTGGCGATTCAAACCGCTCAAAATCATCAGATAATCAGCCAAATCGTGGGTGCAACATTGGGCCTCGTCAGAAAAACCCCTGCAACTGTCGATCAGTATGTAATCAAATACATCAGACCCGGCGAATTTTTCTTTAAAGATTCGGATCAAGGGTTGATCTACGCCTTCGACAGATAACTGGCGCAAAGGTAATGCGCTGGCTGGCATGATATGGCCTTGATCCCATTTTCTGGCCGGCATAATATGCAGCGTGCCACCTGCGCCGGAATCCTCCAGAGGGTAAGGCCGGGTATAGATGGTTGCCAGCTCTGCGACCGGGCGCGTAAATAGATCGGCTGCCAGCCCACGCTGTTTGGCGTCGGTCAGCAAATCGATGAATCCCGGCGACGCCGCGCTGCCAGGAGGGTGCACAAGATACGACAAACCGGGCGCTTCAAATTCAAAATCAATCACCAACACCCGAAAACCACGTGCGGCCAATAGCGCCGCCGTATTGATCAAGGCGGTACTGCGGCCAATGCCACTCTTGAATGAATAAAAACTGATGAAAGGGGCGGCTGCAAGTGCGTCCGCAAGGGCGCTGGCAGGGGTGTTGGTCTGGGTCATGGTATGGGCGGCTCAAAAGGGGGGGGGGGGGATTGCGGCCAAATTGGGAATGATGATTGTAGCAGTAATTTCATCGCTGATTAGAATTTGTTTGCCTTACTTGGTTTTTGCATCATTATTGCTGTGACTCGATTCCGTAGATGTTTCTGTGACCCGTAAAAACAAACCAATTGTGTAGTTCGTCATGTTGCGGCGCGGCGACACAATGAGGGTGTGGGCCCCTGCCGCCCCAAGTCAAGCCCTGCCATGTGCTTCTTAGATGATCGGGTGGGCAGCGATTGCTTAAGTGCTTGAGCAAACCAATCCAACTTTTCCCTTGAGTCTTCTCATGTGACGATTTCCTCCACCGTGGCCACGAGAGCTTCGACCTTGAGACGTTCGATCAGGCAACCAGCGGTGAGGCCGGGTTGTTTGTCTTTCAGGCGGGCGAATTGCTCGGGATGA
>JBKJLF010000551.1:0-11637 GCA_046597185.1 Burkholderiaceae bacterium
AACGCTTCGCCACACACCTCGCGATGTGCAACGCATGACTCGGGGCCAGAGTAATTCGCCATTGCATCGTAGTATTGGACTTCCACCAACTACCTCTTGCCAGCTTTACTGGCGCACTAACCGTTCACCCCCCCCCCTTGTCTAAAACGGCAAGCGGAGCATACATTGGGTAAATATGAAATTTTAAGTGCATGCTTTTTAAGCACTTTCTTCAATTTTCACCTTGCTTTCTCCAATGAGAATTCGTTTTTCTGCGATTTTTCAAAGGGGGGGCGTGAACGGTTACTACCGGCGTGCTGGTATTGGGCAGCGTATTGGCACCGCTTGCCTGCGTCAAGGATGCTTATGGTCATCTGGAAGGCACCATCGTTGCCGCCAGTTGGGATGCAACAATAGAAATCGGCTACGGGCCGTTTCAACCGTCCAAATAGATTAGAACCTGCAACAAGATGCCTTACCCTACACCAGTTCAAGCTACAAAAATGACCCTCACCGGGTTGCTTGCGGCCCTTGTGCCGGAAGCGACCCGGTTATCCCATAATCGGTTGATAATTTCTGCCAAATTTCAAGCCGCCTGCGGCAGCCAAATCGCAAAACAGGTGTGCCCGCCTTCCGAACTGGCACTGATACTACCCCGATGCGCGTGGATGATGGCCTGTGTGATAGCAAGGCCCAGCCCGGTACCGTCGCCTTCAATCGTGTGGCGTGACGTTTCGGCACGGTAAAAGCGTTCAAACAGGCGCGCCAGTTGTGCTGCTGGAATATCAGTACCGGGCTTGTCTATCGCCACGCACATACCCTGCGCTTGCTGCGTGATGCTAACCGCTATTTTTCCGCCCGGCGCGGTGTAGCGTAATCGGCGATCAGATGCGATAAGGCATAGCTGATTTCTAATTCTAAAACTGGATGTGATAATATCCATAAAATATCAGTTGGTAGAATTCAAATCGGAGACCCCTTGTATGCCTGACACATTGATCGTGCAATCCTATCGCACCACGAGAGTATCGTCATGGATCATTGCTTGTATGGCGAGTGTCAAACAATGGGCAACGGATAAGAACTATGCTTATGAATTCGTGGATGATCGGTTTTTTGAGCCTGTTCCTGATTGGTATCGCAAAAAATGCATCAAACAAATTTTGCCAGTCACTGATTTGGCGCGACTTCTGTTAATTCAACACCTTGTCAGCACCCGATTTCTCTCTCAGCTTGCCAGTGCGATGCCAGTTGCGCAATTAAGCAACGTCGGCATGTTCAGCCCCGCATTGATCAGCGAATTGGCACATGGAAAAATCGAATTGGCCCAATTATTTGCTGCACGATCCCAAAAGCCGATTGCCGCTGCGAATCTTTGCGCCTCACTTTGTGACGTGCCGATATTGGGCGTGTGCGTCAATGCGGCGGATATTGCGAAGGTGATCGACATCATGCTGGCAAGCCATGGCAATGTCATCAATCAACACATACCGCAAACCAATGTAAAGTCAAAATAGAAAATGATGCGATATAGTGACTTAAAGTGAGTAACGAGAATGGCGAAAATTTTGGTGGTGTGGGAGATGGGCGGTAATTTGGGCCATATCGGTAATTTGCTGCCGGTTGCCCTCGGTTTGCGCGAGTTGGGGCACGAGGTGGTGTTTTGCCTGCAAAAATCGGAATATGCCAGCCACCTGATCAGTACGCACGGTTTTTTGGCGCTGCCAGCCCCCGTGTTGCCGCCATTGCCACCCAATGGCCATCCCTTACATAGCTATGCTGATATTTTGCTACAAATTGGGTTTGGCAAGCCCGAATCGCTGTTGCAAACGGTAAAGCAATGGCGCAGCTTGTTTCAGCAGCAAATGCCTGATCTGTTGTTACTCAATGCGGCACCGACGGCAGCATTGGCAGCGATCGGTTGCTCTTTCAAAACCATTTTGTACGGAAATGGCTTTGATTTGCCGCCACCTACCTCACCGTTGCCACCGACCCGCAGTTGGGTGAATACGCCGTTGCCACAGTTGCACCTAATTGAAACACGGTTGCAAGATGCCATTAACTGGGTATTGGCGCATCTCAAGCAGCCAGTGTTGCCGACCTTGGTCGATTTTATGCAAGTCCATGAACGCATGCTCATCACCGTTAGAGAGCTTGACCACTATCCGCAACGCCAGAAGGAAAAGTATTGGGGTGCTTGGATCGCGACTGGTGAAGGGCAGAAGTTTAGCTGGCGTAACGGTCGAAAATACCGGGTCTTCGCCTATTTGCGTGCTGCCATTATTCCGATTGAAAAGGCTATCGGTCAGATGGATGATCGGCAATGTGAATATGCCATTATTGCGCCTGACCTAGATGATGCGCAATGCAGGCGATGGTCAAATGATTATTTGCAAGTGCTGAATCAGCCGATACGGTTACAAGATGCAATGGATGATTGCCATTTGGCGATTTGTCATAGCGGCATGGGGATGATGACATCGTTTCTGTTGCATGGCATCCCGTTATTGATGTTGCCCAATCAACTTGAACAATTCATTATCAGTCGCAATGTGGCACAACAGGGAGTTGGCATGATGTTGAATCCGCAAGATACACGCTTGCCCATGGCAAACGCGATCAAACAATTATTGGCGCAGCCACAATATCGACATAACGCCAAAGCGTTTGCCAAAAAATACCCGCAGCAGACAACCAGCCTTTGGATGTCCGCGATTCTCGCCCACCTGTGTGCTGCCATTGAAAAGAAGTAGGGATAAATAGGAATATTTGACGTAATGTTCGCATCGTCGAAAAGATGTTGCTATTCGTTCATTGCTTTGATATACTTCGCCCCGGCTCTTCACTTATCATTTTGAGAGGAATCAACCGCACTCACTTTAACCGGATTTCATCACCATGCCAGCTTGCCTTCGCGAAGCATCCCTTCTTTGGCGCATTAGCGTCGTTAGCGTCGTTGTCACCCTGTTTTTAGGTATGCCTGTGGCTTGGGCGCAAGCACCCATAGCACCCATAGCACCAGTTCTACCTGCTGATGCCAAGTCCTCCATCAAACTAGAATCAGTGCGTTTGCTGGCACTCGGTGTGCAGGATTCAGTTGCCGTGCTGCTGTTGCCAAACCAACGGATGCGCATGCTCAAGGTGGGTGAGTTAGTGCCCGGTACACAAGCGACGTTGAAAGAAGTGTTACCGACCAAGCTGGTGTTGGAAGAAATTTTGCCACAAGGACGGGAAATCGTCTGGATCTATAAACAGCAGGGTTCTGTACCGAACCGAATTGAACGCTTCAGTACCACAGGCCCCACCTCGTTTTCTCAATTGCCGCCCGAAAAAATTGAAACCCTGCGCGAAGCGGACAATGGGGCAGCATTGACTGCCCGTGCCAAAAAGCCTTGAACCAACCGATGTAACGCCCCTCAGATACAAATTTTTGTGCTGATGATATTGCTGCAAACAATTTAAATAGAAAAATATGAAAATAGGCAATCCATTGCGCGCACTCTTCTCGACGATGTTGGGGCTGATAGGGTCATTGCTGATGCCATCCTTGGCGTTGGCCGATTTTCCGCCAGTGAGAAATTTCCCGAATACCGGTTTTTATCAAGCTCGGTTTGTGGCCGATACGCATGACATTGCATTGATGCAGCTTACTGGTAACTACAATCGAGATACCGCTAATGGCGACCCTAATGTCGAACCGCGTACCGTGATTGCCAAAGAATTTTACCGTACCCATCCCGATCATTTTGACTTCATCGTGGTGTTTACCAATTTCGAGTTTGAAACCAAGGACGCACTGGCATTCCACATGGGGGTGCAAAACAAAGTCAAGGGATTGGGCATGCCAACCTTTGACAATACCGCCCAGTTTGGCAGCGCGGGCAAGTTGCAGGGGTATATTGATATGGCGGCGCTGAGTCGCTATGTGACCAATCCGTATGACCCCAAATTTGATCAGGTTTTGCAGGTATTTGCGCATGAATTTTTGCATCAATGGGGCATTAGTGTGCATTTGCGCAACCCCGATAGCAGCCTCTCGAATGCGTTGCTGGGCAAAGATGGTGCGCACTGGAGTTTTTTGCTCAATAGCGGAGCATCGGTCGAATATGGCAACGAGTGGCGCGCCAATCCCGATGGCACCTTCACTTCGGGCGCGGGAAGGCAGTTTTTTAGTCCTTTGGACCTATATTTGATGGGGATGTACCGGCCAGCGGAAGTGCCACCTTTCTATTTGATCGACAACCCGGATATTGACAAGACCCGGGTGCCATTAAACGACGTTACCATCAGCGGTGTGCGCAAGGATTTGACGATTGATGACGTGATTGCTGCCGAAGGGCCGCGCATTCCCGCCGCCGATCAGGCACAAAAAGAGTTTCGTATTGGCTTTGTGATGTTGTCGCGCACGGGTGCCGACCCTACTCCCGCCGAGCTGGCGGCAGTGAATGCTATTCGCAAAGCGATTGAAACCCGGGTCGAAGTCTTGACCGCT
The DNA here is from genome assembly GCA_046597185.1 of Burkholderiaceae bacterium. Classification (GTDB taxonomy): domain Bacteria; phylum Pseudomonadota; class Gammaproteobacteria; order Burkholderiales; family Burkholderiaceae_D; genus CAMBDR01. The sequence goes on from JBKJLF010000551.1 coordinate 4,472, forward strand.
GGGCGGGCGCTGATCCATTCCTATCTCGAAAGCAAAACCAGCAGCACCTCGCCGCCGGACACCGTGCCCAACCCTCGGGGCGATGGCGTTAACCTGGCGCAAGGACTCGCCTGGTTACGCGGCAAGCAGCAAAGTGATGGCAACTGGGTTGACAATAGCTTCACCTCGGTGCGCGATACGGTGGTGGCATTTGATGCCTTGGCCGACTTGGATGGTGTCGCGTTTACCGGTCGCCAGCGTGCGTTGGATTGGCTATCTAGCCAGCGCTATAGCAATACCGATTATTTGGCGCGCCGCTTGCGTACCCAAACCCGTGCCGGGCAGGATGGCAGCGCTGCCATGACGCGCTTGCTATCTTTGCAAAATGCTGATGGTGGATGGGGCCTTGCGCCGGGCTACCAAAGTACGCCGCTCGATACCGCATTGGCGCTACAGGCCTTGCAGGCGTTTGAGTCGTCTTTGCCAAGCGGCAAGCTCGATGCCGCAGCCGCGCTATTGGTGGCGCGGCAAAATGCGGATGGCGGCTGGGGCAATCAGGTCGGTGGTGCATCGCGCATGTCCGTATCGGCGACGGTATTGTCGGCCTTGAGCCCTCGTACCGTGCCTGCCACTGTGTTTGCGCGCAGCATGCGCTTTTTTGTTGAACGGCAACATACCGACGGTGGCTTTGGCGACAGCGTTAGCACCGTGCATGATACCGCGCAAGTGTTGCTGGCCTTATTGGGAAAAAATGCCTTGGGCACGATACGCGCTGGCGATGCTTCGTCCTATGTGTCGGCGGCGCAGCACACCGATGGCAGTTGGGATGGCAGTGTGTATTCAACCGCCATGGCCTTGCGCTTATTAAAAAGTGCGGGTTTATTCAACTGGATCGTGCGTGATCTGAAGGCAACACCGGCCAGCTTGATCGATGGCCAGCAGGCGCTGTTAAGCTTTAAGGTTGCCAATAATGGCACGGTTTCGGCACCGCCTGGGGTGGTGCGGGTGTATGACGGTGATCCGGCTGCGGCTGGGATACAAATTGGTCAAGATATCAATGTGCCGGGTTTGCCGATCGGTGACAGTACTGAATTGAGGCTGCTTTGGCAAACCTTCGATAAAGCCGGGCCGCATCAAATTGTGGCGCTGATTGACCCGGACAATAAAACCGAAGAAGCCAGCAAAGCCGACAACCGCGCGCAGTTGAATTTGGTGGTAGGCAATGCGCCAAGTGCGATTGAATTACAAATCAATGCCAGCGACATGAGCGTTAATCCGGCAAGGCCCACTCGTTTGCCGGCGTCACTGGCGATTTCGGCATTGTTGAGCAATATTGGCAGAACCGATGCCAACGCGGTGCGCGTGGTGCTGCGCGAAGGTGAGGGTGCAAGCGGCACCATTATCGATGAAAAAATCCTCAATTTGCTTGGGCGTAGCCAGCAAGTGGTTCATTTTAATGCAACGTTGACACGGGTTGGCAGTGCTGCGTATTCGGTGCAAATTGATCCCGATGGCCGCGTGCCGGAGGCAGATAAAAATAACAACTTGGCAACGGTGACGGTGAGCACCGCGTCTGCGCTGGATCTGGAAGTGCGCGCCGATGAAGTGAGTGTCGTGCGCTCGCCAGTGTATCGTGGTTCGGATGCGGTGTTTACACTCAAATTGCGCAATACCGGCACCCAAGATTCGCCGCCGTTCAAGGTGCGGTATTCGGTTGCTAATCCAAGTGCGCCGAATGATCCAAATAGCCGCGTCGAAATCGCCACGCGCACCCTACAATTGGCGGCGGGCGCGCTCACCGAGCAAGAAGTGGTTTGGCAAAGTACGTTTGCTGGACGTTTGGAATTCAAAGTCGAACTCGATCCCGATGCAATCTTAAGCGAGAGCGACAAGGGCAATAACAGCGCGACCCGGCCTTTTGAGGTGATTGATGCCGTCGGTGCCAATCTGGCGGTTAGTTTCCGTGACTTTAGCTTTTCGCCACTGCCCGCCGAGGAAGGCAAACCATGGCAGTTGAGCCAGATCGTGCGCAATACTGGCAATGTCGCCGCCAGCGATATCGATGTCGCATTTTATGATGGTGACCCAGCAGCCGGGCGGGTGATTGGCGGCATGCAAAAAATCGCCAATCTGGCACCGGGTGCGCAAGTGGTGGTCAAGAGCCAATGGACGCGCTTTCCTGATGCGCAAGACCATTTGATTTTCTTTGTCGTCGATCCGGCTAGCAAGCAGGTTGAAATTACGCGTGACGACAATAGCGCGTTTCAAACGGTCACCGCAGTTGGTTTGCCTGATTTGGCCGTGAGTGCGGCGGACATACAATTCACACCAGCAGCGCCACGGCCCGGTGAGGCCGTTACTGTATCGGTAAAGTTTAGCAATCTGGGGCAACAAAGTGCCAGCAATGTGCTGGTACGGCTGCTTGATGCGGAACCAGCGCAAGGCGGCAAACCCCTTGCGCCCGATCAAACGCTGGCGCTCGTGGCTGGGCAAACATCACAAACGCTTGAATTTGCTTTGGCTGCAAGTCAAAATAACAACCTTCAAACATTGGTGGTGGTGCTTGATCCAGGCAATGCGATTGACGAAAAACGCAAAGACAATAACAGCGCACGGCGCGATCTGGTCGTGCAAACAGGTGATTTTTATGCGAATAATCGCTACTTTTCCCCGAATGGCGACGGCATCAAAGACGATACCACGGTTGGCTTTCGCTTATCTAGTGCCACTGATGTTAGCGTGCAAGTGGTGAATAAAACTGGCAAGGTAGTGCGTACCTTCAGCAACGATAGCCTAAAAAACACCCAAGGGGGCGCGGTACGTTGGGATGGGTTGAATGATCTTGGTAGCGTGGTAAACGATGGTGACTATCGGCTGCGTGTGCTGAGTAAAAATGGCTCTGTGCTAGGTGAAGTGTTAGTGACGGTGGATAATAATCGTTCTTCTATAATTGACGCCATCGATACACCGTTTGCGCAAATTACCAACTTAAGTTGTGAAGCGGATGAACAGCGCTGGCCCGAGACGATGCAGGTGACGGCTGATGAAGAGCGGGTATTGTTTTTCGATGGTGGCTCGGGCCGCCGACCAGATGGCAAACCGTATGCGCGGCCATTCAATTTTTTCAGCGAAACCATTAGCGGCAGTAACGTCACGCCTTTGTTACCCGATGGCTTTGCGGCAGATGGAGAATGGCAGCGTGCATTTGCGATGACACCGAACGGCGAAAAACTCGGGTTTGTCGTGACCAAAATTCCAGCGGGGGAGAGCGAACTTCGGCAGCAGTTGTGGATTAGTGATGGGGATGGCGGCAACTTGAAACTGCTGAGATCGGCATTGCCTGATACCTACTTTATCAATAGGGAGGCTGCCAACTTTAGCGCTGATGGTAGTTCGCTAATCATCTTAAAAAGCGCCCCCAACGAAGCGAGTCGATTATTAAAAATCCCGACTGATGGCGTCACTGCGGAAACTGTCATATTTGAGGCTGATGGTGGGCAATCTATCAGCAGATTTATGCTGTCACCGGATAGGACCCAAGTATTATTAGGGGTTTATGATTACGCCAGTTATGGCGAAAGCTACTTTTTAATTGATGTTGCTAGTGGCCAGCAACATCGTCTGCTGAGTAATGTTCAAGGCTTTTACCCAACTGAGCTAGCTTGGGCACCTAATTCTAAATCATTATTAATTGGTGCTGCGCAATGGTCGTTAGGCATTCCCAATAGTAATACTAATGACGTTCGCATTTATGTATTTGATATCCAAGGTAATCAAGTAAAAACCTTCGATACCCATGTTGGCGCACCTACGCAAGGCGACTATGGTGGTGGGCAAGTTGGTGGCGCACATTGGTCTAGTGATGGCACGGAATTCTTTTTTAGTTTCACCTATTGCAAAGATTCTTGCCCACCCGGCCTAACTGTGCCAGCCAAGCCTAGCACTACACCGTTAGTTAGTTTTTCTAAGCCAACCCCAACCCCTAGCGCAGGCATCGGTTCGACCACGGTACAACTGATGGGGAAATTGGCGGGTGATATGTTATTGCCAATTGCCGCGACCGGGAGTCGATATGCCGCTTCAGCTTGGGTGCCCAATGAACGTATTATTATTGGATACGATAATGTATGTAACTCCTCGGTACACTATAGGTGTCCTGCGGCAATTTTTCTTGATGATAACAATCGAATTCAACCTTTATTTGCCGATTGGTATACTGCCCCCGATGTGAGTAGCAATTTTTACGCAGGGATCGGTATCAATGATTTTTTACCGAACGGGCGAAAAATGATGTTTTCATCGCGGCGTGCTGCGTTGGATCGCACCAGTAGTTGTTATGACAGTGGGCCTGATCAATACATGGTTAGCTCGCTGCAAAACCTGACGGCTGATTTACGTGTCTTGCGTGACCCGGCCTTGGGTGGCTTGGTTTTACGTGGTACGGCGGCGGATCAGAACTTTTATCGCTATAAAATTGACTATGCGAATTTGGCGAACCCGAACGATTGGAAAATTGTGGTGCCGTCCTCGAATTCGGCTGTCGTCGATAGCGTATTTACCAATTGGGTACCGCCCTCGTTTGGCACGTTTTTATTACGCTTGACCGTGGAAGATTTGGCGGGTAACCAGCGCCAGCAGATTCGACGCGTCTCGTGGGCTGATACACCGAGTATTACCGATGTGTATAAAGATATCGATTTCTTTTCGCCGAATGGCGATCATGTGCAAGATGAAGTCAAGTTGCATTACCGCGTACTGGAACCAGTTCATTTAGAGTTTTCTATCCATAATAAAAACAATCAACTGATACGTAGCGTTTCGCGTGACCATTTTTCAATTGGACAAGAAGCTTTCTTCACTTGGGATGGGCGCGATGAGCGGGGGCAAGTGGCAGCGGATGGGCAATATAAAATCAGTGTGCAAAATTTTGAATTTCTTATTACGTTGGACAATACTCCGCCTGTCGCAACATTGGAGTTAAAAAATGCTTTTCAACCTTGGCTAGTTGATCAAGGCACACCGCAGGCCCATACTGCTGTTGCCTTTGCACCTGAGTTGATTTGGAATGCGGATGACCAGAACTTTAATACCATGATCATTGAATATGGGTTGGGTGAAGCCACAGACTATTTGGGGGCGGTTCACTCTTACCCGCAAGACCCTAAGAAGAGCCGCAAATTCCTCGGTGCAAATTCATTGGTTGACGTGAAATACCGCATTACTGTGACGGATAGAGCAGGTAATCAAACTCAAGTTGCCGTCCCCTTGGCAGATCAGCAAGTGTTTCTTTCCGGTTGGGCAAATTATGATCCACCCTTGCCACCACTTCCTGGGCGACCTGGCATTACAGATAGTAGCCCTATAGGTGTCGATTATCCGGCTGCGCAGACGATAAGGCAATTGCCACGCATTGATGGTATTACGGGGCGTATACCAGTTGCGTTGGCGTTCGTCGAAACAGTGCGCAAGCCACTTGTCAAGGTTATTTTGCAATACCGTGAAGTTGCACATGATGATCTTAGTTTACCCGTGTCGAATTTAGATAGTTTAACCTGGACGGAACTTCCAATAACTAACTTTATTGAGTACGTGCCAGCGTCAGTAACCAATCCAGCGATGTGGGTAAATCTAAGCAAACTTCCTCAACACTTGGTATCCTTCCTATGGGATTTAAAGGGTCTTAAGCCGGGAATTGATTACATGGTGCGACTTAAAGTAATCGATGAGACCGATAGCGAATTTTTTGCTATTTCACCGTATGTATTTAAGTTGGAGAATCAGTTGGGAATTCTCGAGTATGAATATCCCAGCCAGCAAGTTCAAGTTTTCTCGAAAGATGGGGATGATTTCACATTTCATGCCTTCACAGTTGATGCACGTGCATTTTGGAATGAACCAATTAATAAAATTGATTTGCTTATTGGCAGCAATGAAGATTCACGCTTTACTACTGAACGGGTAGCAGATACCGTCTTTAACCCCAATGGCGCATATGGCCACGTTGTCTATGGGCAGCCGTGGCTTGACTTAGATCTTCGGCCCTGTACCAATTATGTCCTACGGTTAAGGGCGCATTTAGCATCGGGGTTGATTGTTTTTTCGGAACCCTTTACTGCACCATCGCCGTGTTTGGGAATCGAATGGGTGGCGCAACCGGAAACGGTTCTAGACTGCAATACTGACCCAAGTGAAAAAATTAAGATTACGCTCAAGCCTTACGCGCTAGATAATCGCCGCCTGACACAATTGCTGTTTGGGCAGATTTTGGGTGATGGGCGTGAAGATATTTTGAATAACTGGAATGATGTTGTCGCCTATAAGGACAATGTGTTTGCGATCAATGCGCAACAATCGCCGGTGGGTAAAAAAAGGTATTTTGCGCGATTGGTAAACGAAGACGGTCAGAAAGTTACGGTGCCAATTGAACTTGATATTGTGCATCAGGCACCGCAGGCAGACATTACTTATCCACATCCGGGTCAAAAACTGTGTGGCACGAAGGTGCGCGATTTCTTTGACCCGAACAAAATGATTAATGTGGTGAAAGTGCAAGGCAATATCGCTAGTGTAGGTCCGGTGTCCTATGCGCTGGAATATGGTAAAGGGGCCAATCCAAGCCAATGGAAGGTTTTTAGTCCGATTAGTGTGCCTATAGTAGGCACCAAAGATTGGTATCAAGGCCCGCGCCATCAAGACCCAAGGCCAACAGTAGATCCTTACCACCCCCATTTTTGGCCGGGCAACCCGGTTTCTCCAGCAGATTTGGCATATTGCAGCTACCCAGACTTCCCGGTATGCTTCGATTTTCACCCAGTGCAGTGGGCCAGTCCCACGTTTTCTTACGCCTATGGCTTCCCTGGCGCACCAGCCCAACGGGGCGAATTGGGGCGGCTCGGATTGGCTGATAAAGTGGAAGGTGAAGTCAGCGTGCGGATGCGCCTATTTAGCCCAGCAGGGCATCAAATCTGCACGCCGCCAGTCACGTTTGAATTTGATGGACAAGTCAAGGCGCAGCCATCGAGTATCGCCCGCACACTGTTTTCACCCAAGGCCGATCCAAGCCGAAATCAAGTCAGCTTACGCGTTCACCCCGAGGAAACAGTAACGCTCTTGGTGCAAGTGTTGGCAGGGCAAGCAACTGGTGACCGTAAAGCCGTGGCAACTGCCGATGTGCTCCGCACCTTGGC
>JBKJLF010000577.1:0-6709 GCA_046597185.1 Burkholderiaceae bacterium
CTGCTTGCCCGAAGTCTCAACAAAACCACCATTACCACCCAAAGCCCCGCCCTTGGCCGAAATATTCCCAAAGAAATTGGTTTGGTTATCGGCCCACAAAATCACCTTACCGCCATCCCCCTTACCCAACGCATCGGCCTTGATACTCACGTTTTCCGACACATGGGTAAAGCTGGCATTCGCTTCCACCCCCTTGCCCTGGTAATTTCCCCCCACCAGCACGGTGCCGCCACCATTCTGGCCCGAAGCATCCACCCTGGCATGCGCAAACAAGCCTACCTTGTCGCCCAGCACCCGCACTGCACCACCGCGCTCACCCGCTTGCTCGCCCTTGGCCAGCAAACTACCGCTCACCGCCACCACCCCTTGCGCGCCACCCTCCAGCCGAATCTCTCCACCATGGCCAGACAGCGTATTGGCTAGCACCACGCCCGAATTATTCACCACCGTATCCAGCAAGGCCGAGGCGCTTTTTGCGCTCAGTAACACTTGCCCGCCATCCGCATGAATCATGCCCTGGTTACTCACCAGCGCATTCACCGCCGCCTGATCCACCACCGCACTGATCAAGCCATCGCCCGCAATATCCAGCGTTACCGCTTGCCCACCCGCCAGCGCCACCTTGCCCAGTTGCGCGCTGATGATGCCGTCGTTGCTCACCTGCTGCCCCAGCAAACTGATATAGCCGCCGCTACCTGCCGTCAAGCTACCCTGATTTTCGATTTTGCCGCTGCCCGCGTTTCCCGCAAACCTGAAGCGCCGCGCTGCAAAATCGGCATCGCTTAGGTTCAGCGTGGAGGCCACCAAGCCGCCCACATTCACCTGCGAATTGCGGCCAAACAAAATCCCGTTCGGATTAATCAAAAACACTTGCCCATTGGCTTGCAACTGGCCCAAAATCTGGCTGCCATCCAGCCCCAACACCCGGTTCAGCGCAATCGCACTGCTGTTTGGCTGTTGAAACACCACCCGCTCGCCTGCCGCAATATTGAAACTATTCCAGTTCAGCGTTAAATTGGGCGTGGTTTGGCTAATGGTGGTGGTGTTGGCGCTGGTGGCAATACTGCCCTTGCCCGCCACCACCACCCCGTTTTGCGGCCCCGCCAACACTTGCGCACTGAGCAAAGCCAGCACCAGCGGACGCAAGAAAGCGCGCCAGCGACGCGAGACACCCGCGGCGACTGCACCATCACTACCAGCGGCACTCTTGCCACAGCCGGTTGTGGTCTCGGCAACCACCACCAAACTACCCAAACGCTTACTCCAAACCAGGCGATAAATGTGATTCATATTGCTTTCCTTGCGACAATTATTTTAATAATTTATTTTAGAAGTATTTTGCGCCCTGCAGCCAGACGCGCCCATTGCGCGTTTCGGCGGCGGATTTTTCATGGCCCAGTTTGAAGGCGAGATCGACTTTAATTGAATATTGATTCGGCCGTATCCACTGCAACCCCATGCCGATACCCGCATAATTGCGTTGCACGCTACCCGCGCCATCTTTATTGGCGCGGCTTTGGCCGGCATCAATAAAGCCCGCAACCTGCCAAGTGCCGGGCCACGCTTTGTTTTCCGGCAAAACATGGCGCAATTCCAGACTGATTAAATTGCCCACGTCGCCGCTGCCATCGTCCTGCCCATAGGCGCGCACGGCTGCGGGGCCGCCGACGACAAATTTTTCCGATGAATCGAGATTTTTGGATGCCCACTGCCCGCTAAAACTGGCATTCAAGCTGGTGCTTTGGTTGATGCTGTGCAAGCGATTCACACCATAGCTGATTTTATTGAAACGCCCTTCGGTGCGCACGCTGGCCGCGTCTTGCTGGCGCGCCGCCAAACTGTCAAGGTGTAAATCACCACTCACCCAAGTCAAATTAAAGCTACTGAGGCCCGCCCCGGCCACATCATCAAAGCGCTCGCCATTGACACCCACACTCACCAACGTAGCGCTTTTATCGCTTACGCTATTGGTGCTATCGACCCGATCACGCAATTTTTTGTCGTCAAAATTCACGCTCACATACAGATTTTTTTGCCGTGAGCGCAGCAGCGCACTGGATAAGCTCAGGTTCAAATCTTTGGCCGTGCCATTGGCGCGCAAATTGGCAAAATCACCGCCCAGGCTGTAATCGGTAATGCTATAGGCCACGCCAGCCGTCACCGCCTGCAATGGCACTTGGTACGCGATACGGCCATTATTCAAGCCCTGGAACGAGCTTAAGGCGCGCAAACTCAATTGATCACCCCACCCGGCAAGGTTGCTACCGACCAAGCCCGCACCCAAGCGCTCGCGCCCTGTAGCGCGGCTGCCGTTGATGTCAAAATCAACGCTACCTGCCCAGCGCTTACCTGCTTCCACACTTAAAGTTAAATCCGCCAAACCCGTGCTGGCACCGGGCGCGATGGTGGATTTGACCAACAAACCCGGCACATCGTTAAGGCGCAAAATCACACTCTCAAGCTGTGCCAATTGTGGCTGGTCACCCGCATGCAGCGGGCCAGTTAAATACGCTACCTGGCGGTTGGCCAGTTGTTGCGGGTTATTCAGCACAATCTTGCCATAGTGCGCTTCCAACACCTCGATGGTGACGCTACCGTCCGAATTATTTTGCGGCGGCAAATAAGCACGCGCCAGGAAAAACCCTTGCTTGTGGTAAAACTCTTGAATCTGCTGCGCCATTTGTTGCAATTGCGCCAAATCAAGCTCTTGATTCGCTACCCAACCCGTTTTGGCCAACAACACACTCTCAGGAAATAGCGTATTACTTTTGATATTGACTTGGCGCACCACCACTTTGGCAGCGCCGCCAGTAGCCCCGGCGGCGGCCGCAGCCGGGGCAGGGCTGGCCACGCTGGGCGGCGTCGCCACTTGCGCCGGAGCCAGTGGCGCTTTGCCGCGCTCGGGCGGATCTGCCGCATAGACACTGACCGGGGCCAATAAAATGGCACAACTGAACACTCCCGCCAACGGGGATGGTTTGCGAACGTAAGGCAACATGGCATCCTTTTCAATAGCCGGGTTTCCAATCCGGAAAACCCAAAATTAAACACGCCATTATACAACACACAAATATTGGTATGCCTTTTTTACTCCCGGAGACCAGAAGTTTGCCACATTAATCATGCTTGATCATGGTTTCGAGCAACTGAAATTGCTGCTGCAAATAGTCCACCAGCACCCGCACCCGCTGTGGAATAAAGCGGTTGCTGGGCAAGACGGCGTTCAAAGGGATGGTCTCCGGCGCAAACCCGGCCAGCAATTGCACCAGATTGCCGCTGATTAAATCGCCCTGCAGTTCAATATGGCTTTTGTACATGATGCCCTGGCCCTGCAGGCACCAATGATGGACGATATCGGCATCGTCGGCATGGCGGCGGCCATTGACCATGACGGTGAGCGGCGCGCCGGTGGCATCGGTAAACTGCCAATCCACATGGCGTTTGCCCAATAATTGGTAGGTCAGGCATTGGTGCGCCTGCAAATCTTGCGGCTGCTGCGGTACCCCATGTTGGGCCAGGTAGCTTGGCGCAGCCACGGTAATGCGGCGGGTGGCGCTGAGCGCGCGGGCCACCAGGCCAGAATCGGCCAATTTACCGTAGCGTATCGCCAAATCCAGGTGGCCGCGCAATAAATCGTGCTGGCTATCGCTGACGTTCAGTTCCAGTTCCACTTCCGGGTGCAATTGCAGGAACTGGTCGAACCAGCCGAGCAGCACGCGCCGCACCATGGAAGAAGGTGCGGTCAGCCGAATCGGCCCGCGCAAGCCCTGGTTTTCTTCCGACACCACCGTCGCCGCTTCATCCAGCAAGGCCAGCGCCCGCTCGGCATAACTGAGCAGGGTTTCGCCCTGCTGGGTTAGGCGCATGCTACGGGTGGAGCGCTCAAACAGGCGCACATGCAGGCGCGCCTCCAGCCGCTTCAGGGCGGCGCTGGCCGCCGAGGGCGTACAATTCAAGGCTTGCGCCGCCGCCGTCAGGCTACCGCCCCGGTGGGTTTCGATCAAGACTTGCAATTCTTCGAGATTTTCAATTTTCATTTGAAGATGTTAGTAAAATGATGGGGATTATCATTCCAATCAACATAATATACACTGCTGACTTAGTGATTTCCACCCTTTTATTCAACTACCTGTTCAACCACTTTAGACGGAGCAAACATTATGCAAGCAATTGGCTACATCCAATCTTTACCGATCACCGATGACAAGGCCCTGATCGACCTGACGCTGGACACCCCCACCTATGGCGAGCACGATTTATTGGTGCGGGTGAATGCGATTTCGGTGAACCCGGTGGATACCAAAATCCGCAAAAACCGCACACCCGGTGCCAGCCCGGAAGTGCTGGGCTGGGATGCCGTGGGCGTGGTAGAAGCGCTGGGGGCCAAGGTAACGGGCTTTAAACCGGGGGACAGGGTGTATTATGCCGGTGCCATCAACCGCCCCGGTGCCAACAGCGAATTGCACGCGGTGGATGCGCGCATCGCCGCGCACGCCCCCACCAGCCTGGATGACGCGCATGCCGCCGCCTTGCCGCTGACCGCTATTACCGCATGGGAAATTTTGTTTGAGCGGCTGGGCGTGGCTAAACATGGCGGAGCCGGGCAAACCTTGTTGATTACTGCCGCAGCGGGCGGGGTAGGCTCGATTTTGATTCAACTGGCGCGCCGCCTGACCCAATTAACCGTGATTGCCAGCGCCTCGCGCCCGGAAAGCGCGGAATGGGTCAAGCAACTGGGGGCGCACCATGTGATTGATCACCATCAACCCTGGGGGCCACAATTGGCGGCTTTGGATATTAAAGCGGTTTCGATGGTGGCCTCGCTTAGTCAAACGCTCCAGCATTTTGAACAAATAGTGGAAGCACTGGCCCCGCAAGGCAAGCTGGCCTTGATTGATGAAGCCGAAAATTTGCCCATTATGCGCCTGAAGGGCAAGAGTATTTCGCTGCATTGGGAAATGATGTTTACCCGTTCGATGTTTCAAACGGCGGATATGGCCGAGCAAGGCAAATTGCTGCAGGAAGTGGCGCACCTGGTGGATGCGGGTAGCCTGAAAACCACGCTGGGGCAGCAACTGGGGCCAATTAATGCGGCCAATTTACGTAAGGCGCATGCGCTGATTGAATCCGGCACAACCATAGGCAAGGTGGTGCTGGCGCAGTGGGCTTAACCAGCAAAGCAAGGGGCATCCACTCTGGTGTGGCTGTCCCGTTGTTCTATACCGATACCATCTCATGCCACTTGTCCTACTTGCCAGCAATATGCCACCACCCAAAATGGTCGAGGGATGCGGTTAATTTATTTAGGGTTGCACTTATGCAAACTTATATGTTATATTGTCGCGCAAGATGCCCATCAGAGGCAAAAATTATAGATAACTCAATACCCCTGTAGCGCCCCATCTCGTTTCTAATGTCGCATTTACGAATTATATGAGCCAAAGACCAGCTAGCGTCTGGTCAGCTCATCTGATTTTCATTCTAAAATCAAGGAGATAGCATGTTTTCGGCTTCAAAAAGAAATTTTATTTTAGGTTTTTGTTCGTTGTTATTGGGTCAAGAATGTGTGGCCGGGACTATTTTTGATGCCTTCAGTTCCGGCGGCAGAAATGGTTATGTGTTGGATCGCGCCTACAGTGACCACGGTTATGATTGGTGGTGGCATAACTTGACGGCCAAGAGCCGTAGCACGGGTCTGGAAAGACCATTTTTCTTCGAGTACTTCGTTATCAATCCGGCGCTGGGTGGTGCAACCCCTGTGCTGGGGCAATTGCCGACCAACAAAGCCGCCGGCAAAAAACCATCTTATGCCATGGTGATGGCGGGCACCTGGGGCACTGATGCGGTTCAAATCAAGAACTATTATGGCATTACCCAAATGAGCGCATCCAAGGAGAATGAGAACATCACCATCGGCAGCAACACCGCCACAGAAACCGCTCTGAGAGGTTCAGTATCGCTCACTGCAGCACAAGTTGCGGCCCATCCGGAATATATGTCCAACGCTGGCACGATCAGTTGGAATCTGTCGGTCACCAAACCTTTGAGTTACGATGTGGGTTACGCGGGTTCCAAGTTATTCCAGCAACTGGAACTGTTTGATATGTTCTGGCATGTACAGGGCATGCAGTCCAAATACAGCGGCACCATCACCTTCAACGGTGAAATTTATGATGTGGTCCCGGCCACTTCCTTTGGTTATCAGGACAAAAACTTTGGCAAAGATTTTACCAACCCCTGGGTGTGGTTGTCCTGCAATGATTTCACGAAGAAGAGTACCGGACTGCCGATGGCCAATACCTCGCTCGATATCGGTGGCGGAAATCCCAAAATTGCCGGCGTCAACCTGGGCGATAAAGCTTTGATGGCCTTTTATGTGGAAGGCAAACTGCATGAGTTCAACTTCACCAAGCTGTTGGATAAGGAACAGTTGGATTGGACGGTTACTGAAACCAGTACCGATATCAAATGGCATGTGGAAGCGTGGAATTGGGATTATAAATTCGTGCTCGATTTCGCCAATCCCAAGAGCAAGATGCTGAAGGTCAAGTATGAGAACCCAATGGGCCAAGTGAATCACCAAAACCTATGGAATGGCGGCCACGCTACTGGCACGGTAACCATGTACAAGCGCCAATGGATTGTGTATGGCGTCTCGTGGAATTGGATTTACATGGATACCTTTATTGGCCGGCATGGCGCGGGCGAG
>JBKJLF010000657.1:0-3970 GCA_046597185.1 Burkholderiaceae bacterium
CGCCGTGGTTTGGCCACCGCAGGTTTGGCTGATCAGTTGGCCCACCTCGTCGTAAGTGTATTGCGTCACTTTGCCGTCAAACCCGGTTTCGGAAGCGAGCCAGCCTTGCGGGTGATAAGCAAAATAATAGCTTTCGCCATTGCCATTGATCAGTTCCACCAAGCGCAATGCATCGTCATAACTATATTGCATGCGCTGCCCTTTGGCGTCCAGGCGCAAAATGGGTAAATTGTGGCCGTTGTACTGGTAATGGGTGGTTTGCCCTTTGGCGTCACAGTGAGAGAGCAGATTGCCTTCACCATCGTGGGTGAATTGTTCCTGGCTGCCGTCGGCATGGGCGATGGCGCGCAAACGGTTGCAGGCATCATATTGATAATAGGTGGTTTGGCCGAGCGCATCGCTTTGGGCGATCAAATTGCCACGCGTGTCATAACGATATTCGCTGCGGCGCTGCGAACAATCGATATAGCTGCTCAGTTGCCCCTGTGCGTTGTATTGCAACTGGCTTTGCCCACCCTTGGCGTCTTGAACAATACATAGTTCGCCAGCGGCATTGTATTGGTAGCGGGTTTGGCGCTGTAATGCGTCGGTTTGGCCGATGACATGGCCATTGGCATCATATTCAAGATGGGTGGCGTGACCAAGTGCGTTGATGGTGCAGATGACCTGGTTTTGGGCATCATATTCATAGCGTGTAGTATGGCCTGCCGGGTCGGTTTGGGTGGCCAAATTGCCGGCAGCGTCATAGGTATAGCGGGTGGTGCGTTGCGCGGAATCCGTGTCTTCCAATAATTGGCCAGTGCTACTCCAGCGTCGTCGCCCCAATGACTGTGGCTGGGTTTCGCCGGGTGCTTGACGCTTGATGCCCGTGAGCAGCCATTGCGCATTGAATTGGTATTCAAGCACGCTGCCATCGGCTTGGGTAACCAAGGTGGTGTCGTTGTCCAAATAGGTGATTTTGCATGCGTCCCGGCCGTCGGCGCAGCGGGTTGCAATGGCACGTGCTTGATAGCTGTTGTTCAGATTAATCGGGTAGCGTGCAATCAGCGCTTTTTCTTGCTCTTCTACGCTGGCGTCAGCCAAGTCGGCCGCATAGCCCTGCCATGCGGCGCGTAAGCCATCCAAACTTATCCAGTCCAGTTCATGCGCGAAGCCGGCATAGGTGGTGTAGCGCTGCAATAAGTGATGCTGATATTGGTAAGTGCGGGTTTGCGCCAGCGCATTGCTTTGCGCGATCAGGTTAAGGCGCGCTGGCAAGGCGAGAAAGCTGGCATCAGGCTGTGCCTGACCGTGCTTGGGTACAATCGCTTGCGCCACCTCTGGCGCATAGGTGTATCGCACATGGCAAACCCGGCTGCGATCGGCAAATACTTGGTCAATCTGGCCGATTAGTGGCATACCGCCTTCTTGCGGATCGGGCCCGCGCAAGGCTTCCAGCACGATACCATTATCGAGCACGATGCGCAGTAAGGCATACCCCGCCTCGGCCTGTGGTCTGCGTTCGACCGTGTAGCCGCGCCCATCGGCGGCTTGACTGCGGCGCAAGTGATAACGCCGCACTGCCACCGGCGCTTGGGGCGCGCGCATGGCATTCACGCCGCGATAGCCATGCGGTAGCCAGCCGTTTTCGCCACGTTCAAACACTTCACGCTGGCCATTGCGCCATACCAAGGTGAACTGGCTGTCGCTATTGCGGGTGAGAATAAAGTTTTCTTCCACGCTGTCGTGGGATGCGCCAATCGCGAGCAGGGGTAAGATTACTGGTCGGCCAGTGGCGTCGTGGTACACCATGCCGCGCTTGCAGCTCGATAGGCTGGTAGTGAATTCACAGGCCCAGCGCGCACCGAGCATGCTCCAGTCTTCGGTTTCTGAACCTGAGCGATAACAGCGTTGCCAACTGAGCGGCAAGCTGCCTGCCAAACTAAAATCGGTTTGATACAGTATTTCTTCGCCTGTGCCAAAATGCACCGGATTATTGCTTTTGGCACCACTATTTTTCGGGCAGCAATCGGCAGGCTTGCCCAGTTTTTCATTGATGAGTTGCAGGATCTTGCCGCCTTTTTCGCCAATATACTTTTCAGCTTTATCGATGGCAGGTTGGGCCAAGGTCTTGGCCTTGGCCAAGCCAGACTCCAACAAATTTTCGCCTTTCTTCAACCATGGCTTTAAAAACGCCGGGACGCGAAGTCGCGATGCAACAATGCTACCAGCCAGTTCCATCCCGGCACTCACCACGTCCGGTGTTTTGTCGTGGACAATCCAATTAGCGACTTGATCAAGCCCACTGGCTGCTGATTTTGTTGCAATACCAAATGCGCCAACACCCGTACTTACCGCACCACCTGCGGCAGCGGTGGCCTCTAACACAACCGCAGCGGGTGCGCCGACCACCGTTGCGCCTGCCACCAGGCCCGCTCCAGCGGTGGCGAGGCTGGCCGTGCCGAGGGTAGCGCTGGTAGTTAACGCTTTATCTGCAACCTCATTGGCATAGGGTGAGACCTTGTCGAGGTATACTTTAGCAATGGGTTTTAGCGCTTCTTTCGCCTCACCCACGGCGGCTTTTAACATGTCAACCATGGTTTTGCCACCATGTTCCATAATCTGGCCAGTGGTATTGCGATCATTCATCCAGACGATATGGCCCACTTCCACCGTTCGCATTTGATTGCTGCCGAAGCTTGGGCTATGTTCTTTGGTTTCAGCTTTTTTGCCCACGGTGCCACTCTTGACGCCTGTGGCGCTGCCGGGCTCATCTCCGGTAACAGTGGGGATGTAACTTTTGTCGTGAATAATCAGTGGCTCGCTGTGTGCCTTGACATTCGGTGAAACGCCTTTGGCTTCTTTAAATTCGCCTTTTATCTGATAGGGCACGGGTGGTGTGGCTGAACCAACGGGCGTTTTGCAAAAGTCTGGCGTCACGCTGACGCAGTAAAAACGGCTGGATTGGGTAACGGTTTCTTTGGCCATTGCTTATTCCGCCTGCAACGCCGCCAGGCGCGCCAATTGTTCAGCTTCGGATACGTACAACAGGCGCAGCGTTTGCAGTGTGTCGTCACACGGCCAGCGTGCGCGCCAAACCAGTTGCAACTGGTGCAGCGGCAGAATGAGTATCACGGTATCGATCACCAGATTGATGACGCTGATTTTTTGATCGGCATCCTGCGCCAGTAAAAACAGCGCTTGTTGCGGCAATACGATGTCAATCACTTGATTGCGATGCTGGTCAAGGTGGCAGGCAGGGTCGGTTGGTGGACACAAATTCACCAACCGTATACTGTCACCGCCCTGCAAATAGCGGCATTGTTGATCGCTTGGTGCAGCATTCCAGTAGGCAAAGTCAAAGTCGATGGGCAAACGTGGCACTTCTTCTGCATCCCAATGGGCTTTGTCTTGAAAGTGGCCGATTAAATTGCGGCGCGGCAGCCATGCACGGCCAATGCAACCAAAGCCAGCGGGTGCAGGCATGTCGCCACCATTCAACACAGCTTTAAATTGTCTGATAGTGTAAGCTTGGCTGGCATACTCGATCTGCGGCGCGGCGATTTGGTCGAACCCCGTTGCACGCCGATACCAATGGCGGCAAAAACCCGCGCCCACTGGATTGGTTTCGGCTACCTGATGCGCAATGGCAGCGGCGTTATCTGAAGCTTGTGCCGTCGCATTCAAACGAACCCCGGCTGGCACCCGGCTGGCACCCGCGTCGCCAGCGTTAATCCGGCACTCGCCGCCAGCAGCCGCTTCATAGCGGATCGTACACTGCGTGATCGGCTGGGCTGAGGTGAGCGCCCAATTCCAACGGCGGTAGTGAAATTGGCGTGGGCCATAGATATGCAGATGTTTATCAATCAAAAGCGGCGCATGCTCGTTACCTGGGTTCGACCCCGCTCGCACCTGTAAATGGGTGGAGAATTTGGCAACTGCACGGCCACCCGGCGCGTAGGCATCGCCCAATACAATCACATCGCATTGG
>JBKJLF010000744.1:0-13914 GCA_046597185.1 Burkholderiaceae bacterium
ACGCCTGACGGCACCAGCCCAGGGTAAGCTGCCAGAAGTGCTGGATGTGCGCGGTGAAGTATTGATGTTTAAAGCCGACTTTGAAAAACTCAACGCGCGCCAGCGCGCTGCCGGACAAAAAGAATTTGCCAATCCGCGTAATGCAGCGGCGGGCAGTTTGCGCCAACTGGAGTCGCGTGTGACGGCGCAGCGCCCCTTGCGCTTTTTCGCCTATGGCATTGGTGCCTTGCAAGGTGCCGCGATGTCGGTGTCGCACCAGGCATTATTGGATTGGTATGCCAGCCTGGGTTTGCCCGTGTGTGGCGAGCGGGCCGTGGTGTATGGTGCCGCTGGTTTGCTTGATTTTTTCGCCAGCGTCGGCAAAAAACGCCCGAACCTGCCCTATGACATTGATGGCGTGGTGTATAAGGTCAATCGCTTGCGTGATCAGGAAACGCTGGGCTTTGTCTCGCGCGCGCCGCGCTTTGCGCTGGCGCATAAATTTCCGGCTGAAGAAGCCATCACCCTTGTGCAAGAAATTGAAGTACAGGTGGGGCGCACTGGTGCCATTACCCCGGTGGCGCGTTTGCAGCCAGTGTTTGTGGGCGGCGTTACCGTTACTAATGCCACCTTGCACAATGAAGATGAAGTGCGGCGCAAAGATATTCGGATTGGCGATACCGTCATCGTGCGGCGCGCGGGTGATGTCATTCCCGAAGTGGTGTCCTTCGTGCCTGAGCGCAGGCCGCTGGATGCGCGTGAATTCGTTATGCCTCTGGTTTGCCCGGTGTGTGGTTCCGCCATTGTGCGCCTGGAAGATGAAGCGGTGGCGCGTTGTTCCGGCGGTTGGCAAAAATGCGCGGCCCAACGTAAGGGCAGCATTATGCATTTCGCCTCGCGCCGCGCCATGGATGTGGAAGGCCTGGGCGAACAATTGATTGAGCAATTGGTGGATAAAATGGTGATTACCACGCCCGCTGATTTGTATAAGCTGGGTGTGGCCAACCTGGCGACATTGGAGCGGATGGCAGAAAAATCGGCGCAAAACGTGTTGCAGGCGCTGAATAAATCCAAACAAACCACCATGGCGCGCTTTATTTATGCGCTCGGTATTCGCCATGCCGGCGAATCCACCGCCAAAGCGCTGGCCAAACATTTTGGCAATCTGGATGCCTTATTGGCCGCCAGCGAAGAACAATTGGTGCAAGTGGATGATGTCGGCCCCATCGTGGCCAAATCGATACGGCAATATCTGGATGATCCGCTCAATCAGGAATTGATCCAGCAATTGCGCGCGGCCGGCATCACCTGGATCGAACAGGCAACCAGCCAACACGCCAAACCGCTGGCCGGGCAAATCTTTGTGCTCACTGGCACCTTGCCCAACTTGAGCCGGGATCAGGCGGGCGATAAAATCGAAGCCCTGGGCGGTAAGGTTTCGGGTTCGGTGTCCAAGAAAACCCATTATGTGGTGGCGGGTGCGGATGCGGGCAGTAAGCTGGCCAAAGCGCAAGAGTTGGGCATTACGATTTTGGATGAAGAGGCATTGCTGGCTTTATTGGAGCAAGTGGTGACAAGTGAGAGCAAGTGAGAACAAGTAAGAACAAGTAAGAACAAGTAAGAACAACTAAGAGCGTAGTTTAATCAAAACCAACACAAAAGGGTGGACATGAAAAAGATCACAAAAGCCGTATTCCCTGTCGCAGGCCTGGGCAGCCGTTTTTTGCCAGCAACCAAGGCGCAGCCGAAAGAAATGTTGCCAATTGTCGATAAGCCCTTGATTCAATATGCGGTAGAAGAGGCGGTTGCGGCTGGCATTACCGAAATGGTTTTCATCACCGGGCGTAATAAGCGTGCCATTGAAGACCATTTCGATACCGCCTTCGAGCTGGAAAAAGAATTGGAAGCGGCCAACAAAGTGGCACTGCTCGAAATGGTGCGCAATGTGATTCCGAAAAATATCACCTGCATTTACATTCGTCAGTCCGCCCCGCTGGGTTTGGGCCATGCAGTGCTGTGCGCGCGCCCGGTGGTGGGTAATGAACCGTTTGCCGTCTTATTGGCCGACGATTTTATGGACGTGTCCGCCGAGCATAGCCCGGTGCTGGCGCAGATGACGCAAACCTATGCCTATGAAGGCTGCAGTATTTTGGCGGTGCATGATGTGCCAAGAGCCGATACCAAATCATATGGTATCGTCAGTGCCACCGCCTATCGGCCCGATCTGGAGTTGGTCAATGGCATCGTCGAAAAACCGCACCCCGACGTGGCCCCCAGTACCTTGGCGGTGGTTGGGCGCTATATTTTGAGTGGCAATATCTTTAATTACCTGGAAGGCTTGGGTAAGGGGGCAGGTGGTGAAATTCAACTCACCGATGGCATTGCCGCTTTAATGAAAGCCGAGCGCGTTTTGGCTTACCGCTATGCCGGCACGCGCTTTGATTGCGGTTCCAAGCTCGGTTATTTGAAAGCCACCGTGGCCATGGGTTTAAAACATGCAGAAACCGGCCCCGGCTTCACCGAATATGTCCAGCATTTATTACAAAACCCGGCAGCATAAAAACCGTGTCCGGCCAACGCTAACCTTACTTACAGAAAGAGTCTGCCATGGCAATCCGACCGATCCTGAAAATGGGTGATCCCCGCCTGTTACGGCAAGCCGAACCCGTCACCGCGTTCGGCAGCCCCACCTTATTGGCCTTGATTGACGATATGTTTGCCACCATGCATGCTGCCAATGGCGCAGGTTTGGCGGCCCCGCAAATCGGCATTAATTTACAATTGGTGATTTTCGGCTTTCAAAACAATCAGCGCTACCCGGACGCACCTGCTGTGCCCCAAACGGTGTTGCTCAACCCGATGCTGACCCCCTTGTCCGGCGATATGGAAGAGGGTTGGGAAGGTTGTTTGTCGGTGCCAGGTTTGCGCGGCGTGGTGGCGCGCCACAGCCGTTTGCGCTATCAGGGAGTCGATCAATTTGGCAAGCCGATTGTGCGCGAAGTGGATGGCTTTCACGCGCGCGTGGTACAGCATGAATGCGACCATTTGAATGGTATTTTGTACCCGATGCGCATTACCGATTTCAGCCGCTTTGGCTATACCGAAGTGCTATTTCCTGATATGGACCCGAATCAGGATGATTGATAAAAATTAATACAAAGTGAATGCAAAAGTTAATACCGACGATAGCGTTGCTTCACTTCGCAAACAATGTTACAATTTTTCTGTATTTCAACTACGCGAACTTTCGCACAGTTTAGAGTATGATGGCCTGTCTTCCTCCTTTTAACCTGCCACGACGTTACAACTGGTTTCTTATAGCTCGGTTTTGTGTTTTGCTTCATAGCATGTGTTTTTGCATGAATTCTATTGATAGTATGTTAATTTTACAATTAATTATGAGGAGAATCGTATGCAAATGCCAGAAAACCCTCAATCCATCACCCGAGCCTTAATCGCCGTGGCGGATACTGTTCCCGTGGGTATCGAAGTTCATTTCTTTTGGCGTGATGGTATGCAGTATATGGCCATTCACGAACCCGGTCTCATGACCAAAGAAGTTTGTTTTGTTCGGCAAAACAATGGTGCGGTGGAGGTGCAACCGGTCTATCGTAACTAAGTTGCCAAACTTAGTTGCCAAACTTAGTTGCCAAACTTAGTTGCCAAAGCCGGAATGCTGTCCAATCCCTGTAACGTAATCTTTTAGCATTCTGGCGTCAGACTGTTTTGTCAGCTTGACGCCAGGTGTTGCAGCATGTCGAAATTAAAAAGGCGTTAAAAGGATGGTCGTGTTCACTGTGCGCCAATGCGTGCTATGGTTAGATTTTCGGTGATGAATGCGGTAGCCAATTCATGAAATTATCGACTTCAATTAAGGCCAAACGTGGCGCGATACAAATCTTGCGCCGGGTTACGTTGCTCATTTTTATCGCCATTTTGAGCGTAGCCGGCTATACCATTTGGTCTGACTATACCGACGATTTGGCGGCGGCGGAAGTTTCGACGCAAAATCATGCCAGGGTATTGCAAGTGCAATGGGATGCCAGCCTGCGTCGGCTGGGTGCCATTTTGAATGGCTTGGCCAAGCAAATTCCTGAGCAAGCCTTGTCTGGCACGGGTGAACAAAACCATGGCAAAGCGGTGCAAGCCCTGCTGGATGACAGCATGAGTGATTTTGCCGAGGTGATGGCAATCCGGGTGCTGGATGCCAGCGGTGATGTGCGTTATTCTTCGCCCTTTAGCAATAAACGTGGCGTCAATTCGGCAGATCGGGACTTTTTTACCGAACCCCGAAGCAACGCCACACCCCATCTGTTTTTTTCCGGCATCATTAGCAGTCGGGTGTCAGGTAAGCAAACCATGGTGGTGTCGCGTGCCATGCATAATGCCAAAGGAGAATTTTTGGGCGTGGTGACGGCGGGTATTTCAATCGAACATTTTCAAAATCAGTTTCGCAAATTGAATGTAGGCGCGAACGGCAGTATTGCCTTGCGTCGTGCCGATAATTTGGCCTTGGTGGTGCGTTGGCCGCATTTTCCTGCAGAAGTCAATCAACCCTTGTTGCCAGCCAATTTAATCGCGCGGAGTATTGCGCGTGGCGAAAAACAGTTCACCGTAAAAATGAAAGCGCAAACCAATGGCGTGGTGCGCATTTTTGGCAATGCCCGGCTGGAACAATTTCCCTTTTTTGTTACGGTGGCGTATGACGTGAATGATGTGTTGGCCAACTGGCGCAGACAATCACTGCTGACAGGCTTCGTTAGTTTGAGCATGTTTCTGGTGTTACTGGTGTTATTGCGTCGTTATGCACGCAGCCAGGAAAGTGAAATTGCCACCTTGCGCGATTTGGCGCAAAATCAAACCCGTGTGCGCTTGTTGGCGCGGATTTTTGAAAGCAGTGGCGAAGCGATTTTGCTGTTGGACCAGCAGGAGCGTATTTTGGAAGTAAACCATGCCTATACCCGGCTGACGGGCTACAGCCTGCCTCAAATTCTGGAGCGACCGCTGCGCGATTTGTTGTATCCAGCCGGGCAAGGTCCCGGCGGCAAGCCCGGTTCGCTTTCATTGCCGGAAGAATTGCTGTGTTTGCGCAAAAATGGCAGTTCGTTTCCGGTTTTGCATACCCGCGCCAGTTTGTTGGATGAAGAAGGGGCGTTGGCCTATACCATCATCAATTTCACCGACATTACCGAGCGCAAGCGCATTGAGCAAATGAAGAGCGAGTTTGTTTCCACCGTGAGCCACGAACTGCGCACCCCGCTGACATCGATTTGTGGTGGTTTGGGTTTGTTGGTGGGTGGCGCGCTCGGGAGCTTGCCTGCGCCTGCGATGAGAATCCTGAATATTGCCCATTCCAACAGCTTGCGCCTGGCGGTGTTGATCAATGATTTGCTGGATATGGAAAAATTGGCGGCTGGGAAAATGGAAATGAAATTGCAGCAGCAGGCGCTGATGCCCTTGCTCGATGCGACGCTGGAGAGCAACCAGGCTTATGCACAAACGCACCAGGTGCGCTTATGCCTGATTGCGCGGGCTGACGAGGTGCAAGTGTTGGTGGATGGGGTGCGCTTGCAACAGGTGCTGTCGAACTTGCTGTCGAATGCGGCCAAATTTTCACCGCCCAATAGCCAGGTTGAAGTGCGCGTGCTGCGGCAAGAGAGCATGGTCAGGGTGGAAGTGCAAGACCATGGCCAAGGTGTGCCGCCCGAGTTTTATGGGCGCATGTTTGAAAAATTTGCCCAGGCCGATGGTGCCGATACGCGGCAACATGGCGGCACGGGGCTGGGTTTGGCGATTAGCAAGCAAATTATTGAACAAATGCAGGGCAAGATTGGTTTTGAGAGTGTGGTCAATCAAGGGGCGTTGTTTTTCATTCAATTGCCGATTATCGCTTGACCTGGACAATTTTCAGCTACACCGTGCGGCATGATGGTAGCACCACCCGGAAACAACTTCCACCCTGTGCGCTGGCCAGGCAGTGTACGCTACCGCCATGTTGCTGCGCAATTTGGCGCACCAAACTCAAACCCAGGCCCACGCCGCCTGCGCGTTCGCTGCTGCCGGGCAGGCGGTAAAAGGCATCGAAGATGGCTTCACGTTGTGATTCCGGGATGCCGGGGCCATGGTCGCACACGTCCAGTTGCAGTTGCGTGCCGATGGCAGGGGTGCCGGAGTTGTTCGGCACGCCAGGGTTGTTGGTTTGGCTCAGTTTCACTTCAATCGGGCTACCCGCCCCGTAGCGCTTGGCGTTTTCCAGTAAGTTGCGCACCAGTCGGCGCATCAATTTTGTATCGCATGCCAGGGTTTGCGCGGGTGCATAGAGGCTCGCTTGTACGCGTGCACATTCTTCAGCCAAAAGGGCGGTAAAATCAATGGGCTTGATATCGAGCGCGCTGTTGCTGCCTGCATCCAACCGGCTGGACAGCAAAATTTCATCGATCAATTGATCCAGTTCGACGATGTTTTGCTTGAGTTCATCCGCTATGGGTGTCTGGCCCTGGGTATCGAGCAATTCCACCGCCATGCGGATGCGTGCCAGCGGCGAGCGCAATTCGTGGGACGCATTGGCCAGCAAGGTTTTTTGCGCGGCCACCAGGCTTTCAATGCGCTGCGCGGCGTGGTTAAAGCTTGCGCCCAGGCTGGCAATTTCATCTTTGCCTTCGATTTGGATGCGGCTGGCCAACTGGCCACGGCCAAAGTTGTCTACCGTGTGCTGGAGCTGTTCCAGGCGACGGGTTAGCCTGCGCACGATGGGGTAGGCCGCCAGGGCAATGGCGAGTGTGATCAACAGCAAGGTCCAACCCAATGGAAAGTGGATGCGACGAGGTCGGTGGCTGTTTTTGGCCACCAGCCAACGTCCGTCCGTGAGTTTTAAGGTCAAGCTGGCATGGTGGAGTAATACCGTGCTGCCTTCTTGCGCCTCCGGGGGGAGGGGCAGCACCGTATTGCCCACGCTGGTGATAAGTTGGCCTTGCGGGTTATACAGGCTAAGATCGACTTTGAGCCTTTGATGCCAGCGCAGCAGAGTGGCGCGGTGCTCGCTGGCGGGTTGCTTGGATGGTGGCAAGGCTTCGGCCACGAATTCGTTGAGTACCATCAAACTTTCTTTGATGGGTTCGCTGTCGGCGGTGATATGGGCGGCAATCGCAAACAGCAGGGCGGCAATCAACAGGCTGCCCAGCATGGCCAAGAAAATGCGCAAATACAGGCGGTTATTCCAGCGCAGTGTGTTGCTGGCCTGGCTGGCTTGGGGATTGGATGGCGCAGCGGGCGTTTGGGGCGCGAAATCAGGCATCTTGCACTTTCGTAAAAACATAACCCGCGCCGCGCACGGTGATGATGCGTTTCGGGTTTTTCGGGTCGTCTTCCAGGTTGGCGCGCAAACGCCCGATATGCACATCAATCGAGCGATCAAAGGCGTCGAGCGTGCCGCCCTTGGCGGCATTGACTGCTTCAAACAAGGCCTCGCGCGAGAGTACGCGCCCTGCGCGTTCGGCCATGGCCAGCAATAAATCGAATTGATAGGCCGTGAGGGTGCGATCTATCCCGTCCAGCTTGACGCTGCGTGCCGCGCTGTCAATTTCCAGCCTGCCAAAGCGCAGTGGGGCGGCCTCGGCGGAGTTTGGTGCGCTTGTTGGTGAGCTTGGTGAGGTTGGCGATGTTTGTGATGTTGCCGTGGTTGCCGCTGTTGTATGGCTGCCCATGGGCGGGCGGCGCAGTACCGCGCGCAGGCGCGCCAGCAGTTCACGTGGTTCAAACGGCTTGGGCAGGTAGTCATCCGCGCCCAGTTCCAGCCCCAGCACCCGGTCCATCGGGTCGCCTTTGGCGGTCAGCATCACGATAGGGGTTTGCCCCAGCACTGGCCCCATGCTGCGGATTTGGCGGCAGACATCCAGCCCATCGGCATCGGGCAGCATTAAGTCGAGTAAGACCAGGGCCGGTTCAATTTGGCGCAACAGCGCCAAACCCTGTTGCGCGTTTTCTGCCAGGCTGACCTGAAAGCCATTTTGCCCAAGCCAAGTGGCGACCATGTTGGCCAGGCGTTGGTCGTCTTCTATCATGAGCAAATGGGGTTTCATCGTCGTTTCGTCGTTTAGTCGTTTCGTCGTTTTGGCACTTAGCTGCGCCGTTTTTCCAATTGTTCTGCCAATTTTACACGTTGTTCGGGCGTGAGGATGTCGGCGCAGTCGGCCACGGCCTGTAAAATTCGTTTGGAGGCGGTATCGGCCAGGCGCATTTCTTCTTGCCGCCATTGCTCCATGGCATTGCGGTCAAGCGTGGGTTGTTGCAATAAAGTTTTGATTTGCCCTTTGAGCACCTTGTTTTGCTCGTGGATGGGGCGTAAATCTTGCACCGCCGCTTTCACAATCGTGTTCAAACTGGTTTTTTGTTGCGCGCTGCCGTCGGGCACCACATGGTCCACCACTTTTTCGATGACGCGATTCATGATCACGCTGTCGTTCAAGAAGCTGTCCACCGACATGCCGTGATGGTGGCGCTGAAATTGCGGGTGATGATTGTCCTCTGCCATGCTGATGCCGGCCACCCCCAAGCCGCCGATTAAAGCCAGGCTGGCCGTGCCGATGATCCAGTGTTTGCGCAAGTTAACAAATTTCATGATGATTTCCTTTGTGTGGTTTCGATTCAATTTGGATTTGATTTGGATTTGATCTGCATTCGGATTTGTTGAATGCATGGTGTTACTATACCGGGCGTGTTTTGCTGGCGTGTGTGCGGCAGGTAAAGTTTTGTAAAGTTGGTGCGAAGAAATTGAGAGGATAAAATCATGATGCAAGCAGGTGCGTTGAATGGAATCAAGGTGTTGGAGTTGGGTACGCTGATCGCTGGCCCATTTTGTGCGCGCGTATTGGCGGAATTTGGTGCCGACGTGATCAAGGTCGAAAGCCCGGAAGGCGGCGACCCGCTGCGCCAGTGGCGCGTGTTGAAAGACGGCACCTCGCTGTGGTGGGCGGTGCAGGCGCGCAACAAAAAGAGTCTCACTTTAAACATGAAAAGCGAGCAAGGCCAGGCCATAGCGCGCCAGTTGGCGCTGGAAGCGGACATCATCATCGAAAATTATCGCCCTGGCGTGTTGGAAAAGTGGGGCATAGGGTATGAGCAATTGGCGGCGCTCAAACCATCGACGATTATGGTGCGCCTGTCGGGCTATGGGCAAACCGGGCCGATGAAGGATTTGCCGGGTTTTGGTGCGGTGGGGGAATCGATGGGCGGCTTGCGCTATGTGTCGGGCCACCCGGATCGGCCCCCGGTGCGGGTGGGCATTTCGATTGGTGATTCGGTGGCCGCCTTGCATGGCGTGATTGGCGCGATGATGGCGCTGCGGCATCGGGACGCCACCGGCGGGCGCGAGCAAGGGCAGGGGCAAATGGTGGATGTGGCCTTGTATGAAGCGGTGTTTAACATGATGGAGTCGCTCGTGCCCGAGTACGACGTTGCTGGTGTGGTACGCGAGCGCACGGGCGGCGCGTTGCCGGGCATTGTGCCGTCCAATACCTATACCACGGGCGATGGCGAGAATATTGTGATTGCGGGCAATGGCGATGCGATTTTCAAGCGTTTGATGCTGGCCATTGGGCGCGCCGATATGGCCAATGATGCGCAATTGGCGCGCAACGACGGGCGCGTGCCGCGCACACAGGAGATTGATGCGGCCATTGGGCACTGGTGTGCGGGCCAGACCATTGATACGGCCTTGACTTGCCTGAAGGCGGCGGATGTGCCGGTGAGTAAAATCTATTCGGTGCGCGATATGATGAGCGACCCGCAGTTTTTGGCGCGCGATATGTTTGAGCAGCATCAGTTTGCCGATGGCAGCCCGATCAAGCTGCCTGCGATTGTGCCCAAAATGTCGGCCACACCCGGCAAAACCGCATGGCTGGGGCCGCGCCTGGGGCAGCATAATCATGAGATTTTGCGCGCGCTGGGTTATGATGAGGCGCAGATTGCCGGTTTGGAGCGGGACAAGGTGGTGTGAAATTCACGGTGGTAATCGATGGGAGGTTAAATATGCTTTTTGATTCATCAAATAGTTCGGCAAATGAACTGGCAAGACTTGTAGAACAATCGACACCCGTATTGAATATTGTGGCTGATCCATCGGAACCATCGGATTGCAAGTACATTGTTGTTGTTCTCGATCCCAGAGCGCCATTGATTCGAGAAGTCCCTGTTGTCACGGAGAATGCCTTTGAGACGTTGTCAGACGCGAAAGATGCGGCACGTGAAATAATTAAGGAGTCGCTGAATATCGCCAACAATTCATTGGTCGAATTAAGGCAACTTGGGATAAATCAAATAGGATTCATAAAATTATGAAAGAAAATATTCACAGCTTAAAAAGGTCGTTTGAGCTTTCTTCGCAACAGGTTGGTGATGCAATTGATCCGCTTGAAATTGCGGCGGTTTTTGAAAAGGAGAAATTGGCTTACGTTTTAATTGGTGGCCATTTGATGGGCTTCTACACTGGTATTGCAAGAGCGACTGTTGACGTTGATTTTATTGTTGGGGGCAAGGATTTTCTGAGAGCGACAAAACTTATCAAAAGGCATTACGCCCAGTTAGCCGAAAACGATAAGGTGCAGCACATTACATACGATTCCAAGGCTTCAAAGACCATCGATAAAGAGCGTATAGACTTGGTTAAAGACACTTTTCCTCTTTTCAAGGCGATTGTAAATTGCTTTTCGATTACTTTGACGGCAAGCGGTGAAAGTATAAAAGTACCCACAATTGAGGCAGCTATTGCACTCAAGTTTGCTGCCTGTATTTCACCCTATCGTAGCGGTGATGATAAGCCCGTCGATCAGTCGGACTTAATGAAGTTAATCAAAGCTAGCGCGACCAAACCAAACGCGAAAACGCTTAAGGAGCTTGGCGATTTGATATACCCTGGTGGCGGGAAGGAACTCATCGCTGTTGTTGATGATGTTTCTGAGGGGCGAAAAACAAGCTTGTAGGAAATTCGGATTGCCGCAACGGATTGTGTGAATACCGGATTTTTTAGTGAAGCAAGGTATTGTTCGGCTCGATTTGCACAACCATCCCCCCGAAATATCAAGTAGGAGAAATATCATGAGTGTAATAATAGACAAGTTTGACAGCGTGGGTGAGCTGACACATGACAAAAGCTTGCCACCGGGCACTGTGTCAGTTGTTGCAACTGCTGGTGTTATTGGCCAGGGGATTTTACCCCTTGTTGCTCTTACGGTGGTTGGTTCTTTTTGCGCGTTAGATGGAAAAACGGTTTCCAAAAAAGAAATCACAGGGACTAACATCGTGTTTGATTCTGGTGATGTTGAAGAGTTTGAGGGGTTTGACTTTACCACAGAAGAGGGGCAAGCAATGGCACGTAATGGTCTTTATGCCGAGCCACAGGAGTAAATTTCAAACTGCCCTTCGGTGTTATTTTGCCTGTCACAGGCTAACTTGTCGTGTCACATCAAAATGCACTTCCCAATGATATGACTTTTCCCTTTTACGACGCTTTTTGGTGGGTAATTCCGTTCGCGCCACTATTGCTGATTGGTACGTTTCTCGGGTCTGCTGTCGGAAAGGGCATGGTCGGCGAGATGATGGTCAATCTCATCGCTCGCATCATGTCGGACAAAAACGTGTATCGGGTGTTGAAGAATATTACGCTGCCGACGGAAGCGGGCACGACACAAATCGACCATATCATTGTTACAGCGCGGGCAATACAAACCCATTTCCACAGCACCGGAGCCTGCATCAGCAACTTCCTTCGGCAAGGCAAGGAGCGCACCCATCCTTTACCTAATGCCGAGTCTAAGGTAAAGAAAACGCCTTTTCTTTACTTAACGAAGATGCTAAGGTAAGGAAAACGGCTTTTCTTTACTTAACGAAGATGCTAAGGTAAGGGAAATGCGTTTTCTTTACTTAACGCAATCGGCAAGGTAAAGATAGTCGCCCTTCATTGGAATAAAATCTGAAATTTATTTGTGAAATTGACAAAATGAACCCGTCCATGAAATTTGAAACCTTCACCTCCGGCCAATGGGTGTCGCGTTATCAATACAAAAGCTTTGAGCCCGTGCCGGTCAATCACAACTGGATTTGGGAAGATGCCGCTATTGGCGTATTACTGGAACAAGCCAATCGCGCGCTGGGTGAATTGAATGGGTTTTCGCTGATTGTGCCCGATATCGATCTTTTTATCCAAATGCACGTTGTCAAAGAGGCGGAAAAATCGAGCCGGATCGAAGGCACGCAAACCGAAATGAATGAGGTATTGTTACCGGAAGAGCAAATCCAGCCTGAAAAGCGCGATGACTGGCGCGAAGTGCGTAACTATATTGATGCCGTCAATACCGCAATTGCGGCACTCGCCACCCTGCCATTATCGAATCGCTTGCTCAAACAAACCCATGCCACCTTGTTGCAGGGCGTGCGTGGCGAGCGCAAGCATCCGGGCGAATTTCGCACCAGCCAAAACTGGATTGGCGGCTCCAGCCTGCAAGATGCCGCCTTCGTGCCGCCCCACCCAAGTTCCGTGCTTGATTTGATGAGTGACTTGGAACAGTTCTGGCATAACGAAGAAATTACCGTGCCGCACCTGATACGCATCGCCATCAGCCATTACCAGTTCGAGACCATCCATCCGTTTTTGGATGGCAATGGTCGCATTGGTCGTTTGCTGATTCCCTTGTATCTGGTCAATTGTGGCGCACTCTCCAAGCCATCGCTGTACTTGTCCGATTTTTTTGAGCGCAACCGCGCCAGCTATTACGATGCCCTGATGAGCGTGCGGGTATCCAATAACATTATTCATTGGGTGCGGTTTTTTCTGAAAGGGGTTGCGGAAACGGCGGGTAAAGGCCGCGATGTATTTCGCCAGATTTTACTGCTGCGCACCGACGTGGAACAAGCCGTCCAGAGCCTGGGCAAGCGCGCACCGATGGCAAGCACTGCGCTCAAGTTGTTGTACCGCAACCCCATGCTCAGCGCCAGCGACCTGATGGCCGGATTGGGCATCAGTTCGCCAACGGCCAATGCGCTGATCAAAAGTCTGATTGGGCTGAATATTTTGCTTGAGACCACCGGGCAGCAACGCAGCCGGGTGTATGTGTTTGCGCGCTATCTCAGTTTGTTTACAGGGTGAAAGTGACGCTTTAGCCCAACGCCTCATTGATGCGAGAAGTCAATAAATGGTCGCGCCACTCGCCGTCAATTTTCAAATAGGCGCGGGCGCGGCCTTCTTCTTCAAAGTTTAAACGCCGCAGTAACTGGCCACTGCGCAGGTTCTCAGGCCGATAATTGGCCATAACACGATGTAATTGACCATGAAGAAAAACGAAGTCGATGGCGCTGCCCAGCGCTTCAAACATCAAGCCCTGGCCCTGTGCTGCCTGATCAATCGAAAAGCCCAAATGACAGGCCTGAAACGGGCCGCGCACAATATTGGTGAAATTGCAGTCGCCCAGCATGGCCCCGGTTTCAGGCTGATACAGCAGTAAATGCAGCGCATTGCCAGCGGCCATTTGGCGCGTCATTTCTGCCAAGCGCTGTTGCATCGCTGCCAAGGTATAAAAACTTTCGTCGCGTAGCGGCACCCACGGCTTAAAGTTGGCACGGTTGGTGAGATGGTAATGCAACAATGCCGGGGCATCGGTGTTGCTTGCAACGCGCAAGTGGAGGCGCGGAGTGGCGATGCCAGTGTCAGGATAATTGATCATCATGTGAAAGAAAATAGTCAGGTTGGCGCGCAAAAGGGTATTGCAAAACCGGATTAGCCTGGGTTGCCCCATGCCTCCAACATTGCCACCCACTGGTGAAACTGCGGACAGCATTGGCGAATCTTTTCCAAGCCAATGGCTTCAGCGATCAGTGGGCCGTGTTCTGTTTTGCTGTAGTGCCGAGGGAAAATAGAAAGAATGCGATGGGATGGTGAGGTTTCCC
>JBKJLF010000770.1:0-30744 GCA_046597185.1 Burkholderiaceae bacterium
AATCGGTGCCGACCTGGTGGAGCGGGTGTGGGATCAGGGCAAACGCCTGAAGCCCAAAGAAGTGGTGGCCGAGTTTAATACCTATCTGAACGATGAACTCGATTTAATGCGCGAAGCGGCCAACGGTAGCCAGTTGCGGCGTAACTTCATGACATCCGATCTGTTACTCATACCCGAAATGTATTGGGATTATTGTTCATCCAACGTGATTGTGATGCAGCGCATGGATGGCGTGCCGATTTCGCAAACTGAGCGTCTGGTGGCGGCAGGCGTGGATTTGAAAAAACTGGCCAGTGATGGTGTGGAGATTTTTTTCACCCAAATGTTTCGCGACGGTTTTTTTCATGCCGATATGCACCCCGGAAATATTTTGGTGTCGATTGAGCCGGAAACCCTGGGGCGCTATATCGCGCTCGATTTTGGCATCGTGGGCACCCTGAATGATTTTGATAAAGACTACCTGTCGCAAAACTTTATCGCCTTTTTCCGGCGCGACTATAAACGCGTGGCCGAAGCGCATATCGAATCCGGTTGGGCACCCAAGGATACCCGGGTGGATGAATTGGAGTCCGCCGTGCGCGCCTGTTGCGAGCCGATTTTTGACCGTCCCTTAAAAGATATTTCGTTTGGCCAGGTGTTGCTGCGCCTGTTTCAAACCTCGCGCCGTTTTAATGTCGAAGTGCAACCGCAACTGGTGTTATTGCAAAAGACATTGTTAAATATTGAAGGCTTGGGGCGGCAGCTTGATCCCGAACTCGACTTATGGAAAACCGCCAAGCCCTATTTGGAGCGCTGGATGGCCGAGCAAGTCGGTTGGCAAGGCATGTTGGATCGCTTAAAGTCGGAAGCGCCACGTTTTTCGCATTTTTTGCCGCAATTGCCGCGTTTGGTGCACCAGGCTTTAAGCCGGGCCAGTAGCGAGCGCAATGGGCCTTTGCTGGAAGCTTTGTTGTCAGAGCAGCGGCGCACCAATTTCTTGCTCAGCATCTTATTTTCCAGTGTTGGCGTGGCGTTACTGGGTGGGCTGGGTTGGCTGGCTTGGGTGCGTTGGGGGCTTTAATGAAGCCAATGAGGAATCCAACGAGGAAGCCAATGAGGAAGCCAATGAGGAAGCCAATGAGGACGCAAGTACCCGGATTTATCGGGCATAATTGCACGTAAGCGGAATTTTAACTGGCAAATTTGGCAACGTCATGGCAGAAATGCGTCAGACGCGACATTGACTTAAAAAAAATCAGAAAAGCCGTTATAATTCAGGGTTTTGGATGATTTTCCCCGGAGTATTCGTATGCCGATTTATGCGTATCGCTGTGAAGCGTGTGGTTTTGCCAAAGATGTATTGCAAAAATTATCTGACCCGCAGTTGACGGTTTGCCTGTCCTGTGGCAAAGAAACCTTTAAAAAACAAGTGACTGCAGCCGGATTTCAACTCAAGGGAACCGGTTGGTACGTCACCGATTTTCGCGGTGGCTCAGGCGGCACGGCGGCGGTGGCCCCCGCGAGCGAGAGTGGTGAGAGCAAGCCTGCGGCCAGTAGTGATGCGGGGGGCGCAGCAAAAACGGAAAGCAAATCGGAAAGCAAATCCGAAGCCAAGTCCGAAACCAAATCCGAATCTAAATCCGAATCCAAGCCCGCTGGTTCCAGTTAATTTACTTAAGGATGGTGTGAATATGCCACACCATAGACAATGTGATACGTAAATATTTTATTTCAGGCCTGTTGGTGTTGGTGCCCCTGATCATCACCCTGTGGGTGTTGAATTTGATCATTAGCACCCTGGATCAATCCTTGTTATTACTGCCAGTGGATTGGCGACCCAAAAAATTGCTCGGGTATGACGTTCCCGTGCTGGGCACCATCATGACTTTGTTGATTGTCTTGGTCACCGGTTTGTTGACGCGCAATTTTGTCGGTGATTATGTTCTCAACAAATGGGAACGGGTGCTCAACCACATCCCGCTGGTCAATTCGCTCTATTCCAGCGTCAAACAAGTCTCAGAAACCTTGTTTAGCTCGTCGGGTAACGCATTTCGCAAAGCCGTGTTGGTGCCCTATCCGCACCCGCGCGCCTGGACTATCGCCTTTCTTACCGGAGTTCCGGGCGGCGATGTTAAAAATCACTTACAAGGTGACTTTATCAGCGTGTATGTGCCTACCACGCCTAACCCGACCTCGGGTTTTTTTCTGATGTTCCGTCGTGAAGACGTGGTGGAACTGGATATGAGCGTGGATGCGGCCCTGAAATATATCGTTTCAATGGGCGTGGTTGCGCCCGATTTTACGTCATCGTCCGGGGCAAATCAAAACTGAACTATCGGCTATTGATTGCTTTCCGCTGATTTATCGTTGATTTATTGCTTATTGGTTTATTAATCGCTTATTAATCGTTTAACTTGATCCT
This sequence comes from Burkholderiaceae bacterium, assembly GCA_046597185.1. Lineage (GTDB taxonomy): Bacteria > Pseudomonadota > Gammaproteobacteria > Burkholderiales > Burkholderiaceae_D > CAMBDR01. The sequence continues at coordinate 2,402 of JBKJLF010000770.1, forward strand.
CGCCTGGTGCACACATTGCGCAAGCAGGGTTTTTCCTACTAAAGAGAATATTTATGTCAATGCGAACTCACTATTGCGGCCTCACCACCGAAGCCTTGTTGGGGCAAACTGTCAGCCTGTGCGGCTGGGTGCATCGGCGGCGCGATCATGGCAAGGTCATTTTTATCGATTTGCGCGACCGCGAAGGTTTGGTGCAAATCGTTTGCGACCCGGATTTAATGGGCGACAGCTTCAAGGCGGCTGAAGCGGTGCGCAATGAATTTTGTCTGCGTATCACAGGTCGGGTGCGTGAACGTATTGATGGTGCGATCAACCCGAAATTAACTTCGGGCAAAATTGAAGTTTATTGCGATCAACTGGAAGTATTGAACCCCTCCGTCACGCCACCGTTCCAGTTGGATGACGACAACCTCTCTGAAACCACGCGTTTAACCCATCGCGTACTCGATTTGCGCCGTCCGCAAATGCAAACCAATTTGCGTTTGCGCTATAAGGTGTCGATGGAAGTGCGCAAGTTCCTCGACGCCAACGGCTTTATCGATATCGAAACCCCGATGCTGACCAAATCCACGCCCGAAGGTGCGCGCGACTATCTGGTGCCATCGCGCGTGCATGACGGCCATTTCTTTGCCTTGCCGCAATCGCCGCAATTATTCAAGCAATTATTGATGGTGGCCAATTTTGATCGTTACTACCAAATCGTGAAATGCTTCCGCGATGAAGATTTGCGCGCCGACCGTCAGCCTGAATTTACCCAAATCGATTGCGAAACCTCGTTCATGAATGAGCAGGAAATTCGTGATTTGTTTGAAGGCATGATTCGCATTGTCTTTAAAAACGCCTGCGACATTGATTTACCGAATCCTTTCCCGGTGATGGATTACGCCACCGCCATGGGGTTATATGGTTCGGACAAGCCCGACATGCGCGTCAAGTTGCAATTTACCGACTTGACCGAAGTTATGAAAGATGTCGATTTCAAAGTCTTTGCGGCAGCGGCCACCATGGCCAATGGCCGCGTGGTGGGCTTGCTGGTGCCCGGTGGCGCGCGTGAAAATACGGGCATGCCGCGCTCCGAAATCGACGCCTACACCCAATTTGTGGCCATTTACGGCGCACGCGGTTTGGCCTATATCAAGGTCAATGACAAGGCCAAAGGGCGTGACGGTTTGCAGTCGCCCATCGTCAAAAACCTGCACGATGCCGCGCTGGAAAAAATCCTGGCCTTAACGGGTGCGCAAGATGGCGATTTGATTTTCTTTGGTGCCGACAAAGCCAAGGTGGTGAATGATGCGATTGGTGCTTTGCGTGTGAAAATCGGGCATAGCGAATTTGGCCGTAAAAACCGTTTGTTTGAAGACACCTGGAAGCCGCTGTGGGTGATTGACTTCCCGATGTTTGAATACGATGAAGACGGTGACCGCTGGAGCGCCACGCATCACCCCTTTACCGCGCCGCAAGACGGGCATGAAGACATGTTGGAGACCGACCCCGGCAAATGTATCGCCAAAGCGTATGACATGGTTTTGAATGGTTGGGAAATGGGTGGCGGCTCAATCAGGATTCACCGTGCCGAGGTGCAGAGCAAGGTATTCCGCGCCTTGAAGATCAATGCCGAAGATGCGCAATTGAAGTTTGGTTTCTTGCTGGACGCGCTGCAATACGGCGCGCCACCGCATGGTGGTTTGGCCTTTGGTCTGGATCGTTTGGTAACCATGTTGACTCATTCGGATTCGATCCGCGACGTGATTGCCTTCCCCAAAACCCAGCGTGCGCAATGTTTGCTGACGCAAGCGCCGTCGGGCGTGGATGAAAAGCAATTGCGCGAACTGCATATCCGTTTGCGCACCACCCAGCCTGTGGCGTAAGGAGGCAGTATGCAGCGCCCGTTCAAGATACCGCAATCTGTATTGGTCGTGATTTACACGGCGCAATTGGAGGTGTTTTTGATTGAGCGGACTGATCATGCGGGTTATTGGCAGTCGGTAACGGGTTCCAAAGACAGTTTGGACGAGGCCGCGCGCGAGACGGCGCGGCGTGAGGTGGCGGAGGAGACCGGGATTATGGTCGGTTCGCCCGGGGTGCCCGAGGTTCCCGAAGGGGCCTTGCGCGACTGGCAGCTCTCCAATGTGTATGAAATTTACCCGATCTGGCAGCACCGCTATGGGCCGGGTGTGACGCAAAATACCGAGTATGTATTTGGTTTGCTGGTGCCGCGCGAGATTACGGTCAGGCTTGCGCCGCGTGAGCATGTCGCGTATCAATGGTTGCCGTATCGTGAGGCAGCGGATCGTTGTTTTTCGCCATCCAATGCGGAGGCGATTTTGCAGTTGCCTAATTATGCATGATGTGCCTGTTTTTAGGAAATGGGAATTCATCACACACTGCGTGATGAATTGACCGCCAATAAGCAATGACTGTCTCGCCTAAGCCGCTCTACCTGTTCGCCGACAGCCAACTCCTGTTCTGGCAAGAACACGGCCACTATTTTATGGAATCGGTTGCCGCTCAAATCACCAACACACCCGCCAAAGCCGCCTATTTGGGCGCATCGAATGGCGATTTACCTGAATATTATGGCTTGTTCCAGGAAGCAATGGCTTGCGCCGGCATTAGCGACTGCCGCATGATTGCGACGCAATTGAGCAATCAGGACAGGCAATATCTGGAACAAGCGGATTTGATTTTACTGGCGGGTGGCGATGTGGCGCAAGGCTGGCAGGCTTTTGTAGCGCACGACTTGCCAACCTTGCTACGCCGCCGCTATGCCGAAGGGGCGGTGCTTGTTGGCATTTCGGCGGGGGCGGTGCAACTGGGGCGTTATGGCTGGCGCGAAATGGGTGAAACAGGCCTCAGACGTGAGGTGTTTGATACTTTGAATTTGGTGCCGTATCTAATCGACGCGCATGACAAGCGCAATGACTGGCAGCGTTTGCAAGCGACCATCGGTTTGCTGGGTCAGGCTTGCACCGGGATTGGTATCCCGAGCGGCGCGGGATTGATTTATTACCCTGACCAATCGCTGGAACCGGTGCGGCGTGCTCTGGATGTGTTTCGTGGTGGGGAGAACGGCATCGTCACGGCCAGCATGTTGCTGCCGGAGCGCGGCTGAGGCGCTTTCCCAAATAGGTGCAGGTTCTTCCCTGAGCAAACACAACGATCCCACACCGTTAGCACCAAGGTTGTTTTGATAATCTTCATAAATTGCGTTTGACTTTATTGACTTCGCTTGATATTAACGCTGCGGGCGTTTCAATATACTTACAGCTATAACACGCCATTCGTTCCCGGCCTTGACTTCAATCAGTCCATTTCACATGCGGGTTCGGGTTTGACAACTTGGTCGGAATTTGTGATCACGGGGCAAAACCATGCCAATTTTTTTGGCAATGCGAATTCGGTTGTAGTGAATGCGGTGCCGGAGCCAGAAACTTATGCGATGCTGGTGGTGGGCTTGCTGGGGCTGGGGTGGGCCGTGTGGCGTAAGGCCAGGGCGGCTTGATTCGGCTGCGCTTGGAGTCCAGCCACCCTTCGCCGTTACCTTGTCGAATTTTATTTCAACTCATACGCCGCCTTGGCAAACGACTGTAAAGGTTCCAAATCCGCATAATTGGTAGGCCTCCCCTGCTGTTTGGCAAAAAATGCTTCCATCAAATTACTGCTTTGCCATATCCCCGATTGCAGCCACCCCATTTGTTGCAGCGCGTCGCCAGTGCTGTGGTCGCGCGCGTAGTGAATGGCTTGCTTGCTGCCCCATACTGCCACCGGTGGTTTTTGTGCAATCTCGCGCGCCATTTGCAAGGCTGCTTCCACCATTTCCGCATGCGAGACAAACACGTCATTCACCAAACCCACCGCCTGCGCCCGCTGCGCCGATAAACGCCGCCCGGTGTAAGCCAATTCATGCACAATCCCTTCCGGAATTAATTTTGGCAAGCGTTGTAAGGTGCCCACATCGGCCACCATGCCAATATTGATTTCTTGTATCGCAAAATACGCATCGGCACTGGCCAGCCTGATGTCACAGGCACACACCATATCCACCCCGCCACCGATGCAACCGCCATGAATCGCCACAATCACCGGCATGCGCAATTGTTCCAGTAAATTGAAGGTGTGCTGCATATCCAGTAACATCGGGGCCATATTGGCACGGCCTACCGCGCTGCTATCATCCATTTTCACCGCGCCATTGCTAAATACATCCAGCGCCATGCCCGCAGTAAAATGCTTGCCCGTCGATGAAATCACCAGCGCGCGCGCCTTGGCGCTTTGTTGCAGATCATTCAGTATTTCGGTTAATTCGCGCCAAAAAATCGGCTGCATGGTATTGAAGTTGTCAGGGCGCGACATGGTGAGATGCGCAACTTTGTCTTCTATGCTTAAGGTGAAACATTGGTGGCTCATTATTGTCCTCGCTGAAATGGCATTAATATGAAATTTTGTTATAAGCTGTAATCTAGCACGCCCGTTCTGCTTACGCGGTAAAATCCAGGTTCAGGTTTGATTTTCCCCTTCTTGTTTTTATCCTTCTTTCATCCTTCTTTCGCGCGAGGTTTGTATGGCATTGCCTGCTGTGTTGCAAAATTTAAGTTTGCCTGTGATCGCGGCTCCACTGTTTATTGCCAGCGGGCCGCGTTTGGTGGCCGAGCAATGTAAGGCGGGTATTGTCGGCTCCTTCCCGGCACTCAATGCGCGCCCGGCTGAATTGCTCGATACCTGGCTTACCGATATCCAGGCCGAATTGGCCGCCTTTCAAGCCGCCAACCCCGATTGTCGCGTGGGGCCGATTGCGGTCAACCAAATTGTGCACCATTCCAACGACCGTTTACAACATGACGTGGAAGTGGTGGTGAAACATCAGATTCCGATTACGATTACCTCTCTGCGCGCCCCCTCAACCGAGATGCTGGATGCGATACATTCCTATGGCGGTATCGTCTTGCATGATGTGATTTCGATTCGCCATGCCGAAAAAGCACTCGAAGCCGGGGTCGATGGTTTGATTTTGGTTTGCGCAGGCGCGGGTGGGCATGCGGGTGGCTTGTCGCCGTTTGCTTTGGTGGGTGAAGTGCGCAAAATTTACGCCGGCCCCATCGCCTTGTCCGGCTCCATTGCCACTGGTGATGCCATTTTGGCGGCGCAAGCCATGGGCGCAGATTTCGCCTATATCGGTTCGCGCTTTTTGGCCACCAAAGAAAGTAATGTGAGCGATGATTATCGCAATGGCATTATTGAATCAACCGCCGCCGATGTGATTTATACCAATTTGTTTACCGGTGTCCATGGCAATTATTTGCGCAAGTCGATTGTGGCGGCAGGGCTGGACCCGGACGATTTACCTGTGGCCGATAAAACCAAGATGAATTTTGGTTCGTCCGGCGCTGCCAAAGCCTGGCGTGATATTTGGGGTGCGGGGCAGGGCGTGGGGCTGATGCATGATGCGCCGGGTACGGCAGAAATTGTGGCACGCTTGCATGCTGAATATGTAGCCGCAAGGGCGCGCCTGGCTTTGTGCTAGCCCGAAGTGCTGGTGCCATAAAAAACGCACCCGAAGGTGCGTCTTAGTTGGGGTTTTTTATTTGTAACTTCGAGCATCTTCAATGACTTTTCCGTCACTCGGTAAGCTACCGGGTGACAGCCCTTTTACTTCACCACGCAACTTGGTAATGTCGCGCACGGTGGCTTGAATTTGTGCCACCTGGTCAACAGTCAACGGGTCGTTGACTTCACAAAACAATACCATGTTATCGTTGCCGTTGTCGCTGGAAATCACCAAACGCGCCTTGTGAATTTGCACATGGCGTTGCATAATTTCACCGACTTGCGCCGGGTGTACAAACATCGCCCGCACCTTGGTACTCTGATCAGCCCGCCCCAACCAGCCGCGAATGCGGGTATTGGTGCGGCCACAAGGTGAAATACCGGGTAAAACCGCCGATAAATCGCCGGTCGCAAAACGAATTAACGGGTATTCCGGATGAAAGCTGGTGATCAGGACTTCGCCAATATCGCCCTCGTCAACCAGCTCGCCGCTACCCGGTTTCACAATTTCAAGGAGCAATTGTTCTTCCAGTATCATGCCCGGATGGACAATATTTTCATTGCTGGTTTCATAGGCAACGCAACCCACATCGGCAATGCCATAGGCTTGCAATACCTGGGGCACACCCAGCGCGCGCAGGTGCTTGCGTAGTGATTCTGGCAGGGCTTCGCCACTCACCAGCGCGTAGCGCAAGCTGCTGATATCCACCCCCTTGGCGTGCGCCAATTCCAGAATGATTTTTAGAAAGGAAGGCGCGCCAGCGTAGATTTCCGGGCGTAAGTTTTGAATCGCCTGCAACTGCATATCGGTTTGACCTGTGCCCGCCGGGATTACGGTGCAACCCAAACTCGCGCAAGCGGCTTCAATCATGAAGGCGGCGGGGGTAAAGTGATAAGAGAAACAGTTTTGCAGCAATTGGCCCTGGCGCACCCCCAGCGCATTTAAGACGCGAGCGAAACCACCCCAATTGGCACTGCGCGCTTGCGGATCGAAAATCGGGCCGGGTGACATAAAGATACGGGCTAATTCACGGGCAGGCGTCATGTTTAAGCCGCCAAAAGGTAAGGATGTGGCTTGAATTTGTTTCAGATTGGATTTGCGCGTCACCGGAAGCTGCGCCAAGGCCGCGCGGCTATGAATGTCGGCTGCATTGACGCCATGCAAAATGGTGTTCCAACCCGTTGTTTGCTGTGCATGTGCGATCAATTGCGGCAAGCGTGCGATAAGCTCCGCTTCCCGTTGCGCTGGATCACGGGTTTCCAAAGAATCCAGGTATGGCATAATCCCTTTCGTTACTGGCACCAGGCCAGTTGTATTGTGTCAGGTCGTTTCAGTGTCAAGCCAGCCAGCGTTTGCGGCGGCGATAAAATTTCATGTCGCGAAAACTCTTGCGACCTTCACCAGAAATGCCCAAATAAAATTCTTTCACATCCTGGTTATTCGCCAAATCTTGCGCCAGGCCTTCCATTACCACCCGGCCATTTTCGAGAATATAGCCGAAATCGGCATAACGCAACGCGACCATGGTGTTTTGTTCGGCCAACAGGAATGATACCTGTTCTTTGCTGTTTAAATCTTTGACGATGTGAAAGATTTCATCGACAATTTGCGGCGCAATCCCCATGGAGGGTTCATCCAGCAAAATCATGCTCGGTTTGGCCATTAGTGAGCGGCCAATTGCACACATTTGTTGTTCCCCGCCAGAAGTGTACCCGGCCTGGCTGTTGCGCCTTTCTTTTAACCTTGGGAAGTAGTGGTACACCCGTTCCAAATCCTGCTTGAGTTCAGCGCGTGAAATTTGGCGTGTGTAGGCCCCGGTCAACAGATTTTCTTCAATCGTCAAATGGCCAAAACAATGACGTCCTTCCATCACTTGCGATAAGCCGCGCTTGACCAATTCATTGGGCGTGAGTTGATCGATGCGCTGGCCCTGAAAGTGGACATCGCCTTTGGTCACATCACCGCGCTCGTTACGCAATAAGGTGGAGATGGTTTTCAAGGTGGTGGATTTACCCGCCCCGTTAGCACCCAATAAGGCGACGATTTTGCCTTTTGGCACTTCCAGCGAAACCCCTTTGAGCACGAGTACGACGTGATCGTAAATGACTTCGATGTTATTCACCGATAAATACGCGGCAGAAGAGGTTTCGCTCATCATGACTCACATGAATGGGTTGACAATGGGTTGACAATAAGCCTGGCTTAACAACGGTGAAACGCTGCAAGCCAGGCGTGATCCTGCACAATGTGACTCTACCCGGCACTATCCTGCACTACCCGGCGCACGCGGGGGTTAGTTTCTTGTCTGCCGCATATTTGGCCGACGATTCTTCCAATAATTTACGGGTCAATGCTTTGTCGCCCACAATCCAGTTGGGCGTTACCGCCGTCCACTTGCTGCCATTCCATTGTTGCACCTTAACGGCACCCGAGCCTTCATGGTCATCGCAGGAGGTTTTTAGGGTTGGGAACATGCCCAAGGCACCCAGGGCTTTTTGGCGCGCTTCATCCACATTCAGGTTTTCCAGGCCCCAGCGCACTTGCTCACCCGTGAGTACTTTGCCTTTGCCAAATTTTTCCTGGGCGCGGCGCATGGCTTCAGTCCAGAGAATTGCTGCGGTCACGCCGCGCATGTGGTAGACCGAGCCAATCCGGGTTTTATCATCCAGGCTGCCTTTGCCTGCTGCATAGACTTTTTTGCGAATTTCATCCAGCACCGGATAATTGCCCGGTGTGTTAAAGGTCATGGTGGTATAGTTTTTGGCGGCATCGCCCGCCGGAATGGTATCTTCTTCCGAGCCTGCCCACCATACGCCCAGCATTTTCTCGCGCGGAAAGCCATTGCGCTGCGCGGTTTTAATGGCCACCGCATTCATCACGCCCCAACCCCATAAGATGACGAAATCGGGCTTGGCCTGGCGGATTTGCAGCCATTGAGATTGTTGTTCGTTGCCGGGGTGTGCGACCGGGATTTTGACCAATTCAAAGCCATATTGCTTGGCCATGGCTTCGAACACCGGGAAGGGTTCTTTGCCGTAGGCAGAATCGTGATACAGATCGACGATTTTCAAGCCTTTTAATTTATCCATGCCGCCCGCTTTTTGGCCCAGATAGGCAATCATGCCCGCCGCCTGATTCCAATACGTGGTGATCAAGGGGAAAACGTAGGGGAAAACCTTGCCATTGGCGGCGTCGGAACGGCCATAGCCGAGCGTGGTTAACGGAATTTTGTCTTGCCCAACCCGATCCAAAATGCCATAGGCAATACCAGTTGATAAGGGTTCGACCAAGGATGCGCCACTGTTTTTGGTTTTCAGGCGCTCATAGCATTCGATCCCGCGTGAGGGCACGTATTCAGTTTCGCATTCTTCCCAAGCCATTTTGATGCCATTTACACCGCCATTGGCGTTAATCAAATTAAAGTAATCAATGGCACCGCCAAAAAAGCCCGAGCCGCCTGCGGCATAGGGGCCGACCCGATACGATAAAATCGGCACGAATTGATCAGCAGCGCTTGCGTGCAAGCTAACACAGGCAGCCAGAAAAGCGCTGCCCATCAATATCGACTTAACTAATTTCATAACAAACTCTCCTTAAAATGGTCTTAAATGTTCTTAAATGGTCTTAATACGGGAATGGCCACAGACGCAACTTTTCCTTGGCAATTTGCCATAAGCGCGCCAAACCATGCGGTTCCACGATTAAGAAAAAAATAATTAACGCGCCAAATATCATTAATTCCAGATTGGATGCGACGCTCGTTGAAATAGCCCAGTTGGGTGAGAAATTGTTCCACCCGTGCGTCAGCGTATTGAGTGTAATTGGCAGTAAGGTGATAAAGGCGGCCCCCAGAAATGAACCGAGAATCGAACCCACCCCGCCGATAATAATCATGAACAAAATTTTAAACGATAAATCCAGGCTATAGGTTTCTGGCTCGACCGTGCCCAAAATCGCATAGGCATACAATGCGCCAGCAATCCCGCAGTAAAACGAACTGACTGCGAAGGCGAGTAGCTTGGTGCGCATCAGGCGAAAGCCGATCACTTCGGCGGCGACATCCATATCCCGCACCGCCATCCAGGAACGCCCGGTATTGGAGCGCAGCATGTTTTTCGCCAATAATGCCAGGATACAAACAATGCTTAAAACGAGTACGTATTTGCTACTGGCAGAATTAAACTCATAGCCTAAAATACTCATTTTTTGTACCGTGATGACGCCAGTTTTGCTGCCATTGGTAAAATACGGCACTTTGGTTAGACACCATAAAACGAAAAATTGGGTGGCGAGGGTGGCGGCGGCCAAATAAAAGCCGCGAATGCGCAGTGAGGGCAAACCAAATGCAATACCCACTGCGGCTGCGCATAAACCGCCCAATACAAAGGCGACAAGCAAGGGCATGCCGGGTACGCGGGCCATAAAATTGTAGGCAGAAAAAGCGCCCACGGCCATAAATGCCGCGCTGCCCAGGGAAACTTGGCCTGCATACCCTGTTAAAATATTTAAGCCCAAGGCCGCCAGGGCCAGGATCAGGGAAGGAATCAGAATGCCCGTAAACGCATACTCACTGGCGCAAAATGGCAACACCAGGAAGCCGACAAAAAGCAAACAGGCGATGCCGATACGATCCTGCAGAATTGGAAAGATTTGATTGTCTGCTTCATAAGTTGATTTAAACTGTCCAGTTTCACGATAGAACATGGTGTATTTCCCGGTGCGGTTCAAGATATGGGGTAATAGTACTACGACCCCCGCTAACACAACGTGAAGCGTTCATCGGTGCATGATAAAAATTCGTTGTATAGCAACATATTGTCTTTGAAAAATCGATGATTTAACTTATGATTTAATCCCAAGGTCAATGCATATCCGGATTAAGTGTGGTACTGATGCTGATCCTTTTCAATTTCAAGCGTATCGAAGCAATATTGGTGATATCTTCGTACTATTGTCTAACACAGTTTTTTTCAGTAGTCCTTGTTGGGTGGCGAGTGATTCACTGGCACAGGGTTGTGCCGCAAAGGAAGGTTGAAAGAAATAACAGTGTAATTATGTTAAATTTGATTGTTATATTTGCAATGGATCATTATGCTATCGGGAGTTTTGCATGACTAACTTGAGAAAGATCCAATTCGTGAAAAGTTATGGCGTTCCTGCCATAGAAGTGAAGGAAGAGTTTCCGCAAGCGGTTACGGATCAGTTTAGCTTGAATTCCCCGGTTGGTGTGGTGATGGATCACCACCACAATGTTTGGGTTTGCGATGTAGGTAATAACCGGATTGTGATTTTATCGCCGGATCTGGATGTGCTGCTGGGCGTGATCAAGTGCCCGCTGGAGTCGATTGCTGCGGATGACGAATCGGACATCCATCAATTGATTATGCCGTTTCACGTTTGTCCGCATCCTGAGAAAAAATGGATGTATGTCACTGAAATTGGCAATCAGCGCATTTTGGTGTTTGAATATGGCATGGATCAGTTGGAGAGCAGCGGGCATTACGCGCATTGTGTGCGCGCCTTTGATGATGAAATTGTGGTCGATGACATCAGTGCAGCCAATCTGGATCGTTTATGGGAAGTGGGCCGCGACAAAGTGTTGGGCGGAACCAAGAAGAATTGCTATAACGGTATTACGATAATCCGCGATGCCAGATCGCCAACCGGGTGGTGTGTGTATGCGGCTGATGAATTTTATCAACCGGTGATTCATGCCGATCAGGCACCGGGTTCTGCCAGTTCTTTGCACATTCGGCTGGACCGTAGCCGGGTGGTGCGGTTTACCGATCATGGTGATTACCTCTCGCACTTTCGTGGCGTGCAGGTGGCGGATGGATCGCGCATACATAACTTATTGTGGCCACAAGGTTTGTGTACCGATAGCCAGGGTAACTTGTATGTTGCCAATACGGGTAAAGATGAAATTATCAAATGCGACCCAACCAGCCCCATGGATGGGGATGAAAACCTGATCTTGCAAGACGATATAGCGCGCACCCAGTTCCATGCTTTGCACCATGACAAAGGCAATCACTACACCACATCGATGCGCAGTGTCTCGGTGATCGATGACAAGGTGTTTATTTCTGCCAGCAATACCATTACCGTCTACGACCGTAAAAACAATACGCGCGGCTTGATTTTGGGTGAATTTTCAACCCTGCAAGCCATGCAGTTGGGCGGATCATTAACCGACATTGCGTTTCAATCGGTGGGTAGTTTGGTGCTGTCTTGTCCTTACGAGATTTGTAAAAGTGCCGAGCCGGATGTGTATTATTTGACCGAACCATTCCTGTCAAAAGTCGTCAAGATCAAAATTGAGATGCGCCATGACCCAAGTTTGCGCGGCCAGGCGGCCCAAGTGTTTCGCGCGCAGGGCCTGACCATGGACAGCTATGACTTTGTGACGAGCGCCAAAATCATCAAAAGCCTGGACAGTCGGCGTGATCGGCGTGATGACAAGTTTAATGTCGCGTCGTGCGTTTTTGCGATTGAACCCCGGCATCAACATCGCGAGGATATTTTCCGGCCAAAGCAGCCCTTCGATTTCGCCGTGCATCAAATGAACCATTGGCTCAGTGGCTGGACCGCCCTGATGGATATGCACTACAAATGGATCAATACTGCGCAGATGAAGCAGCCTTATGTGCGCAAGCTGAAAAAATTCGATTTGAACGAACGACAGTTATTTTGTGTCGATATGGGCAATTGGAAGCTCAAGTCATTCCATGATGAACATTTCACACGCTATAAACGCTTCCCGTTTGCGGGCCTTATTTGCGTCGCCGTGTATTACCCGCGCAAACCTTTGCTGGGGCAATTGTGTGCCGATAAACCCTTGCTGCTGACGGTCAATACCTGTTTTGGCATTGTCACGATCATGCAATTTGATGAAATGAATCGTCTGGAGCAATACGGTTTGCCCTTTGGTTTGTACCAAATGAAGGGGCCGCAGGGCATTGCGGTGACCGATGATGGCGAAGTCTATATCGCCGACCCGGTAGCGAACCGGGTCTGGAAATGGCGCATCTTGCAAAATGGCATGGTGGTGATGGTGGATTCATTCACCGCACTGGAATTGCCGCCGGACGCCAATCAAGCTGCGGACGAATTACGCAAGGTGGTGGAGTTTTTGCCGACCTCGGTGGCGATCAGTCAAAAAAATCATTTATTCGTCTGTGATCAAGGCAATTCCACGATACGGGTATTTGATAACAGCGGCCATACCCTGTGCCATTTTGGCTATGAGGGTTACTGGGATGGCAGCGAAAAAGAAGCCGACCATTTTTGTTTGCCGACCAGTTTATGCATTCATGAAGATTTATTATTCGTCAATGACTTGGTGAACCGGGCGATTAAAATTTTCAGAATCATCGAAGACGGGGCCAAGATTCGATTGCAGTATCTACACGGCAAGCAGTTTTTCAATTTGCGCCCGGAGCATGGCGGCTTATGGATGCCATTTTTCATTCATGCGGATGAAAAATACATCTATGTGCCTGATTCAACCTTCAACGTGATTAATGTGTATACCTATTGACCAGTCTGCAAACGGGGCAGCCAAAAAAAAGCCCGCCGGGTTGGCGGGCTGAAATCTATTTTCTTTGAGGAAGAATAGAGGAGACAGGCAGCATGATGCCTTGTTCACCTTTATTCGTCCAATTTATTGTTGCAATGTCTGATATTTTGTTTGTGAATATCGTTGTTGCGCGCTGGCTTCAAGCTGACTGGTACACTGCCAGCGTAGCTCGCGGCACAGCTCATCGCTCATCATTGTCAACCTCCTTATATTTCACCTGATGATACAAATTCCTTGATTGTAAATCCAACTTTCGGTACAATCCATAGCTAATTCGCATAACTACATAATATGTCATAGTCAAAAGCAAGCCATTTGACTTTTGCAAGTGCGCATTCATACCCTGCATGATCGAAGTTGTTTTTAAGAAAAGTGAATTTTTATGCGTGGACAGCGCTATGGGGCTGGCGGATACCAAATCTATTCGGCCGACTCTTTCGTTCTATTGAAGCGAGATTATTTTTCCGGGTGTGTAGAGTCTAATCTATATCAGTTTCCTGTGGACTTGGTGGATAGCACCATCAGTTGGGACTACAGTTGCCCACATGGCTATACACCAGCGGGCACCGATACTGATGGCGCGTTGATGTGCCGCCGCCCCTTGGTTCACGAACCGTGCGTATGCGGTAACCCCATCACCCATGCCAGCGAAAAAATTCAACCCGAGCTTGATTACCGCAGTGCCGATGGCATGTTGGAATTGATGCGCACCTATTCCAGTAGTCGCTACCCGGAACCCGGCTGGACCACTCGTTTTGATACACGGGTGCAGTTTGGGCAATCCTATGCTGCGGTTGTGCGCCCTGACGGCTCCCGATTATTTTTTGAGTTTAATGGTCGCACCTTTAAAAGCATACAACCCACGAAGGCAACGCTCGCGCTGAACCCAAACGGCTTTACTTTTACCACCGATACCGATGTGAAAGAAATCTATAACGGGGCTGGTTTTTTGACTGCGCTGGTGTACCGCGATGGCAAAACGGTCAGCATTGAGCGCGTTTTGGAAACTGACATCGCTGGCGTGTTGACGGTGACAGATGCGTATGGCCGCAAGCTGGCTTTACGCTATGAAGCCCTGAACAGCGGGGAAGAACTCTATTTGCGGAAAGCATTCTTGCCCGATGGTGCCCAATTTGAATTCCAAAGTAATGTACTGACAGGGATGTTTGTTCATGTTATTCGTGAGAATTATTTGCGTGCCTATGACTATGACGCGACCAGGCTGACTGGCATTACCGATGAAAATGGCAAGCGTTACGCCGAATTTGGCTACCGGTTTAACACTACCAGCACCAAGCATCTGGGCGATGTGGATGCCTTTACAGTTTATGATAATCGCCAAGGAAATGGCGGCGGAACTGTCGTCGTGACCGAGCCACTCGGTGTGGACACGGTCTACAACTATGCCACCGTCAACGGTCTTTCGCGCTTGGTATCCATGACGCGCGGCTCACAGGGCACCACCACGATGAGTTACGATGCCAATGGCAATATCGCCAGCCTTATCGATTTCAATGGCAATTTTCCAGCACCATGCCCTGGCATGTGGAAGAACTGAAGATCATTGGCCCACGTACTGATGTGCCCGATACCAGCATAATCAGCTACTGGCCTTTTGACGCCACTTGCACCGGCAGTGGCATTGGGCAGGATAAAGGCTGCCGTGGTAAGATCAAAACGGTGACCAACACGGCGAACCAAACCACCCACTATGAAATGTATGACGCCCATGGCCGCGCAACAGCCATTCGTAACCCCAATGGTTTGCTCACCGAAATGACTTACACTTCACGGGGTTGGCTCACTGCCACGACGGTCGGCGATGAAACAACCCGTTATGAATACGATGGTGTGGGATTGATGAAAAAAGTAACGCTACCCAATAACGCCACCCTGACTTATCACTATGACGATGCGCAGCGCCTGGCAAGTGTTACCGACAACCTGGGCAATAAAGTGAGCTACGTGCTGGACAACATGGGTAACCGCACCAGTGAAGTGGTAAAAGACTCTACGGGCAACATCAAACGCCAAATTGCACGCATTTATGACACTCTGAATCGCCTCACCCAAGTTACCGGAGCAACACAATGAGCCAAGCATTTATTTTAAAAAGCCTCGCATTCGGCATTTTGGGCCTGTGCGCCAGCATGGTGATGGGGGAAACGCAAAACACCACCACCACTTTTGGCTATGATGCACAAGGCAATCTCAAAACCGTTACCGATCCACTGCGCCAAAGCACCACGCTTGGTTATGACGCGCTAAACCGCCCGATTCGCTCAACCGATCCCTATGCCGGCGTCACCAAAACCAGCTACGATGCACTGGATCAAATTCGCCAGATCATCGATCCGCGTAACCTTGGCACCCAATATGGCGTGGATAGCCTGGGCGACCAAACCAGCTTAAGCAGCCCGGATACGGGTAACCGTAGTGCGCAGTTTGATGTTGCGGGCAATATGATCCAAAATGTCGATGCGCGTGGCGTCACTTCTTTCTACACTTACGATTCGTTGAATCGCATGACCAAACGGGTTTGGTTCGGCGTGAGCAAAACGGCCCAGCCGGTAGTACCGAATCAATACATTTACGACCAGGGTGAATTTGGCATTGGCCATTTAACCAGCATGATTGATGAAACTGGCCAAACCAATTTTGCTTACGATATTCGTGGCCGCATGCTGAGCAAGGTGCAAACGGTTTTGGCCAGCACCCCCAAGTCATTTACGGTGGCCTGGAGCTACGGTACAACGGGCAGCGAAACCGGGAAAATGACGAGCCTTACTTACCCCAGTGGCAACCGCATCCAGTTTACTTACGATGCCGCAGGGCGAGTGCAAAGTGCCACGCTGCATGACGTTAATCGGGTTGCGACCAATTTGCTCAGCAACATCAGCTACAACGACTTTATTAATGTCAACGGCTGGCAATGGGGCAATGGTAGCGTATATGCGCGCAGCTTTGATCTGGATGGACGCGTTACCTATTATCCGCTGGGCGATGCCAACACTGGCGGCCTGGTGCGCACAGTTGTGTACGACGCAGCCGGGCGCATCCGCGCCATGACGCACACAGGTAATGGCACGGGCGCGCAAGCTCCCGCCCTTTTTGACCAAACCTTTGAGTATGATAATTTGAACCGGCTAACGCAATTTAGCAGCAGCCAGCTCACTCAGGGTTTTCGCTATGACGCCACTGGCAACCGCACGCAAGTGCAGCAAGGGGCCGCCAGTTACGCGCATGACATTGACCCGGCCAGCAACAAACTACAGCGCGCCACCGGCCCAGGTACCGGGCGGATTTTTAGCTATGATGCTGA
The DNA here is from genome assembly GCA_046597185.1 of Burkholderiaceae bacterium. Taxonomy (GTDB): domain Bacteria; phylum Pseudomonadota; class Gammaproteobacteria; order Burkholderiales; family Burkholderiaceae_D; genus CAMBDR01. The sequence goes on from JBKJLF010000770.1 coordinate 18,848, forward strand.
AGGCAATATCAAGAGTGATGGTAACTTGAGCTTTAAATTTGCCCTCACCGGGCGCATGCGCAGTGTAACCGGGCCAACGGGCACGACCAGCTACTGGTATAACGCAATCGGCCAGCGCGTAAAAAAGGCTGGGCCAAGCGGCATTGCCGGAGAAGATAACACTTACTATGTGTATGACAACCAAGGGCAGATTTTGGGGGAATATGACAGCAATGGTGGTGTGATTCAGGAGACCATATATTTGGATGGCATGCCCGTTGTGGTGTTGAAGCAGGAACAAGGTAATGCTGTGCCGTATTATGTTTATGCAGATCATATCAACACAGCGCGGGTGATTACGCGGGCCAGTGACAATGTAATGGTTTGGCGTTGGGATCATGCTGATCCGTTTGGGGTTGCCCTGCCCAATGAAAACCCGGCGGGGGCTGCGAGGTTCAGTTATAACCTGCGCTTTCCGGGGCAGGTGTTTGATGCTGAATCGGGGTTTCATTATAACTACTTTCGGGATTATAATCCGCAGACTGGTCGTTACTTGCAATCTGATCCGATTGGGCTAAAAGGCGGGATTAATACGTATGCTTATGTGGAAGGTAATCCACTCAGTTATGTGGATATCAAAGGGCTAGCAAGGTGTAGATACTCTATTAATTCACCTGGATTGGTTTGCCTACCAAATTACCCTGAATTCAATGACGCTGGTTATGGGTTGCCAATAAATTCCGTATTTTCTGGTGATAAACAGTGCAGAAACGATTCATCTCAACAATGCGTTGAGACGCCGAGGGAAGGACCAATCCCACCTGGTTGCTATAAGGCTACCCGACATGAATCACGGTCGCGATTTTGGCGGCTTAGTCCAACAGAAGGATGGAGTAAGGTTGATTCAGCGCTTTACCGGCTGCAAAACGATTGGGGAATTGGTGGAAAACGAGGTGGTTTTATGCTTCACCCTGGTAGTGTGTCATGGGGATGTATTACAGCTTCTTCAAGCACTATGGATGACTACAAAAGGATTGATGATTTATTAAATAAAGAAGATGGAGATAACATAATATGCGTATCCAAGTAAGGTTAAAATTCATCATATTTGTTTTCTTATTAACACTTTTATTTATTTCGCGTGCGATGTGGTGCCAGCGATTGGAGAATGGCTACATTGCCTTTAATGCAAAAGAGTACCAAGCGGCTCAGGAACACTTACTTTTCATTGGGCAACTTGGTGATCAAAATGCTCAACAATTATTAAGTTATATGAGTGGATTGGGATTGGGACAACCTGTCGATTTTGGCAAGGCATTTTATTGGATGCAAAAGAAAAATGGCATAATGTCCAAAAAAGACACTGTTGCGGAACAGGCCTATTACCTTGGCATTGCAGCAACAGATGGTTTGTATGGTGAAAATAAAAAAGAGTTAGGGGTTATTTGGTTGAAAATAGCTCGTTTTTCTGGCGAGAAAAAAGCAACCATTGCACTCAAAAAATATAATGCAAATTAGCGTTTTTGCGGAATGCGCTCTATGAACAGGGAGGTACTTACAATCTGATCCTATTGGCTTGAAAGGCGGGGTGAATACATACGGGTATGTGCTGGGCAATCCAGTAAGTAATACTGATCCGCTTGGATTACAAGCCGGGCCAGGCGAAACAGGGCCAACAACACCTAGACCAATACCAACGCCGTTTGATATCCTCCAACCAGGCACACAAGCCAATAATGACTTTGTGCATTCAGTCAATCGCCTTGTCAAAATAGTAAAAGATGCTTGTACAGGGGAGCGGGCGTGTCCTGCGTGCAACCCACCAGCAGGAACTGTTTGCTGGGTAAAGGACGTTGGGCATCCGCATAAAGGGCTTGATCCGCACTTCCACCTTTACTTTACCAAATGAACCAAAATCCATCAACCTGCGCTTGCATATGGAACAAGCGGCGGGCAGCCGCAGATACTTTTGGGATCGAACTACCCGGTATTCCATCCTGTAGCATTTACGGTTTTTAAGGCAATGACAATGGATTCTTTGAATGATTATGTTTTGCTTGGATACGATTTACGTGTGCCAAGCACTACAATCTATACAACTGATGCATGTCTCTGGGAACAAGCCGACGATGCCTATCAAAATGTTTTAGCGCAAGGATATTCTGAAAATATTGTTCAGTTACTGGATTGCCCGGTAGTGACCATTGAGAAGGCGAGCAAAAACGCCGCCGTTGCGATTGCCATCGCGGTGTCTCCGTCATCACTGGAACTTGTCAAGGCAACATTCGTTTGGCCAGTGCTGGCGAATTCATCGGGTATTCATGATTTGATTGCCAGAAATTGGGCGTTCAAAGGTATTGATGTTGCCGATGTGAATGGTTTTTTCTCCGTGTTTGGTATTGATAGCGAAAACCCAACGCTGCCAGTCAAAGACTTGTTTTTGAATGAATCTGATGCCAAAGGCTGCGCCAAGTTGGCAGAAGCGCTATATCCATCACATGCGCCATTTGCACTCTTTGGGGTATTTGTTTTTATGGGTGGCGCAAGTAGCGTTCTTCTTTAAAAACAAAAAAAGCCACTCCCATCCGGCTGGGCCGCATCCGGCTGCGCCGGATGCGGCGGCCGGCGTTCCGGTGGCTTTCAAGTTGTAAGGGGGTGTTTTTAGGCTTTTGCGGCCGCCTTGCTGGTGCTGCTCAATCATCATCCGGTGTCTCAGGATCAAGCAGCCCTTGTACACCAGCACCACCAAGCGTGTGTTCAGCGGAAAGCCTGCAACCACATGGTCACGGACACTTGCCAGGTACGGGGATTGGCCGTGGGGGCCAGGGTAGTTCTACGGATATTTTTGGTAATGTGGTTCCAGCCAATTCGCCAGATGCACATTGGCCAATATATTGAAGCACGTTTAGGGTTGTAATCTTTTTCTAAAATTATGAAAATTCCCATAAATGCTATTAATTCGAGTAAATCTGAAGCGATTGGCTATACCAAGATGGCCAGCTATCAAGTATATTTTAAAAGCCGGGGTTTTGAAGGTTGGGCCAGATTCGTACCATTTGATGAAAACCCTGAATGATGACGCAGGCACATTCAAATACGCCGAATTATCTTCTCACCAAACAAACCTTCAGGCCGCACCAGTAAAAACAGCAGCGCCAATACATACGGAAACCAGCCTTCAATGCCGCCGTTAACCATCGGCCCCAGATAAACTTCAGCCAGTTTTTCAGAAGCGCCAATGATCAAGCCGCCCACAATCGCGCCGGGCATGGAGGTAAAACCACCCAGTATCAGTACCGGCAAGGCCTTCAGCGCAACAAAGGTCAGGGAAAACTGTACGCCATTTCTGGCACCCCACAACAAACCGGCCACCAGCGCTACCAAGCCAGCCACCGCCCACACAATCCCCCAAATCTGTTGCAAGGGAATGCCCACTGCCAAGGCCGCCTGATGGTCATCCGCCACCGCGCGCAAGGCGCGGCCTACTTTGGTTTTGGAAAACATCAAGGCCAAACTCACCACCAGAATCGCGCAAATCGCCGCCGCCGCTACGTCAAATTGTGAAATATTGATGTTGAATCGTTCCAACAGATAAGAAATGGGCACGTCTTCGATCGGTAATTCCAATTTGTGCGTGCCCGATCCAAAAATCAGTTGGGCCAAGCCTTCGAGAAAATAACCCAAGCCGATGGTTGCCATAAACAAGCTGATTTCCGGTTGATTGACCAAACGCCGCAGCACAAACTTTTCAATCACCAAACCTAATACCACCATCACCACAATCGATAGCGGAATCGCGACCCATAACGAAAGATGAAACTTTTCCATCAGGCCAACGCAGGTCATGGCGGCAAAAAACACCATCGCACCCTGGGCAAAATTAAACACGCCCGAGGCTTTGTAAATTAAAACGAAACCCAGCGCGACCAAGGTGTACATCACACCCGAAAGCAAGCCCGCCACCAATACTTCAATAAAGAAACCGAAATCCATATCGTCCTCTGTTCGGGTCAATTTTAATGGGCAACGCCTAAATAGGCATTGATGACATCCTGATTATTGCGCACCTCGTGTGGTGTGCCGTCACCGATTTTTTTACCGTAATCGAGTACCACCACGCGGTCGGAAATATCCATCACCACGCCCATATCGTGTTCGATTAATACTATCGTGGTGCCAAATTGGTCGTTGACATCCAGAATAAAGCGACACATATCTTGTTTTTCTTCCACATTCATACCCGCCATCGGCTCGTCAAGCAAGAGGATTTCCGGTTCGGCCGCTAAGGCACGCCCCAATTCCACCCTTTTTTGCAAACCGTAGGGTAAGCGCCCGACCGGGGTTTTCCGAATCGCCTGAATTTCCAGAAAATCGATCACTTCTTCCACCTTGGCGCGGTGTTCAATTTCTTCTTTTTGGGCTGGCCCCCAATACAAGGCTTGCAGCAAGAAGTTGGATTTGATTTTTAAGTTGCGCCCGGTCATGATGTTGTCCAACACCGTCATGCCTTTAAATAGCGCGATGTTTTGAAAGGTGCGCGCAATGCCGGAACGGGCGGCGGCATAGGTATCCATATTTTTGCGATGCGTGCCACGGTAGACGATGTCGCCCTGTTGTGGGCGGTAGACGCCGTTGATCACATTTAACATCGAACTTTTGCCCGCGCCATTGGGGCCGATAATGGCGCGAATTTCGTGTTCCCGCACATCAAATGAAATATCGGTCAAGGCGCGTACCCCGCCAAAGGCGAGCGAGATGTTTTGTAAGTCTAAAATCACCTCGCCGATCTTTCGGTCCGACGCTGCTGCTGCATTCATAGTGTTTCCTCGTTCAGGCAGCCAGACTGGCGCTAAAGGTTTTTAAATCACGGATCACCAAATCCGCGCTCACCATACCGACCCGGCCATCTTCGAATTTAACCTGGGTTTCGATATATTGGCTGGTTTTGTCGCTGTACAGCGCCTCAATTAACACGCCGTATTTTTGCGCGATAAATTTGCGTCGCACTTTTCGGGTACGGGTCAATTCTTCATCATCGGGGTCCAGCTCTTTGTGCAAAATCAAAAAGCGCTGGATTTGGCAGGAAGCCAAGCCGCTTTCATCGGCCAGGCTGCGGTTAATTTGCTCAATATGTTCGGCAATTAATTGCCCAACTGCCGGGTTTGCGGCCAAATCGGTATAACCCGAGTACGCCAAACCATTGCGCTCCACCCAATTGCCCACCGCGCCAAGGTCAATATTAATGAAGGCGCACACGCTATCGCGCCCATTGCCAAACGATACCGCTTCTTTAATAAACGGAATAAACTTGAGTTTGTTTTCAATATAGTTGGGGGCAAACATGGCACCGTTATTGAGTTTGCCCACGTCCGCCGCACGGTCGATGATTTTTAAGCTGCCCTCTTCATCAAACCAGCCTGCATCGCCGGTATGGAAATAACCGTCGCCATCAATCGCCTCCGCTGTTGCCTCGGGCCGACAATAATATTCTTTTAGCATGGCGGGCGATTTCACCAGGACTTCGCCCGAATCTGAAATTTTGACCTGGACGCCCGGTGCCGGCGCGCCCACCCGATCGGCCCGGATTTGGCCATTGGCTTGCAAGCAAACATAGGCGCAGGTTTCGGTGGAACCATATAATTGCTTTAAATTGATGCCCAGCGAGCGATAAAACTGGAATAATTCTGGCCCGATGGCGGCCCCGGCGGTGTAGGCAACCCGCACTTTGGCCAGACCCAACACGTCTTTCAGCGGTTGGTAAATCAGGATGCGGCCCAAGGCATAGGCGATGCGGTCAGAGGTTGAGACGAGTTCGCCATCCAAAATGGCAACGCCCACTTTTTCTGCCACTCGCATATAGTGGTGGAACAGCTTGCGTTTTAAAAAGCCCGCATCTTCCATCCGTATCATTAAGGTGGTGCGTAGGTTTTCAAATACCCTGGGCGGGGCGAAATAATAGGTAGGGCCGATTTCACGCAAATCGACCATCACGGTTTCACTCGATTCAGGGCAATTCACGGTGAAGCCCGCCACCATGGCTTGCGCGAAGGAAAACAGGTAATCGCCCACCCATGCCATCGGCAAGTAAGAAAGAATGTTTTCCTGATCAGTTAATTGATCAAATTCGATACCGCCTTGCGCTGCGGAAATAAAGGAAGTGTGGGTTTGGCAAACGCCTTTGGGGTTGCCCGTGGTGCCGGAGGTATATAAGATAATGGCAACATCGTCCGGTTTGCCCGCTTCGATTTGTGCCTTGAAAAAAGACCGATTGGCCCGGTTAAACTCGCGCCCCATCTCTTGTAATTTACTCAGTGCAATAATGCCGGCTTGCTGGTAATTGCGCATGCCACGATCATTTTCGTAGCAGATGAAGCTTAAATCGGGATATTCTTGCTGAATTTCGAGCATTTTATCGACTTGCTCCTGGTCTTCCACAATCACGTAGCGAATCTTGGCATCGCGCAGTACAAACGCCATATCGCGCGCGGGGGCTTCCTGATACAGTGGGACGGGTACGCCACCCAAGCATTGCGCCGCCATCATGGCCCAATATAACTGGGGGCGGTTATCGCCAACAATCGCCACTTGCATCCCGCGCGCAAACCCTTGCGTCGCCAAACCACAGGCCAAGGCTTGCACTTCTTTATAGACTTGTCGCCAATTCCAGGTTTGCCAAATGCCTAAATCTTTTTCTCGAAATGCCACATGTTGTGGGCGAACTTTGGCATGATGTAATAAGAGACGAGGGAAACTTAATGTTGTTGCGTCCGGCATTGTGTACCTCGAAATGGGTCAGTCTAAAAATCTGGTCGGTGTCTCAAGAAGTTACCACAAACCACGAGCAAAATACCAGCTTTTCGCAAAGTCGGCAGCGCAATTGGCCCGATGGTGGGGAAAGCACTACAGGCAAGCAACGCCAGGCAACGCTAATCCAGCTCCGTCAAGCTCAGGCAAGCAAATTAGCTTCATCCTGGCGGCCTCAAATACACATAAAAGCTGGGCAATTGGCAGAAATTCGATTTCTATTCGGCTTCACTTCTTGCTATCATAGCCAAATCTGTCAATTGACGAAAATTAACGAGAATTAACGAGAATTAAAGAAAATCATGGACATCCACAACACCAAATTGATTCATCCCGGCCCAGTCACGGCACGTTTGCAGCGTTTGCAGAGTTTGCGCGTAGCAATGCAGCGTGAGGCGATTGATGCTTATATTATTCCTTCGTCCGACCCGCATTTGTCGGAGTATTTACCCGGGCGGTGGCAGGGGCGCGCTTGGTTATCCGGCTTTAATGGCTCGGTTGGCACCTTGATTGTGACCCAGGATTTCGCCGGGGTGTGGGCCGATAGCCGCTATTGGACCCAAGCTGAAACTGAGCTGGCTGGCAGCGGCATTGTTTTGATGAAAATAACGTCGGGCGTGAGTATCCAGCATATTGACTGGCTGGCGCTCAGTTTGGCGGCCGGGCAAACCGTCGCGGTGGATGGCGCGGTGCTGGGCTTGTCAACCGCGCGCGCCTTGCAACAGGCCATGGATAGCAAATCGATTAGATTGCGTACCGAAATTGATTTGTTAAATAATATTTGGGATGACAGGCCCAGCTTGCCCACGCCGCCGATTTATCAACATCTGCCACCGCATGCCACCATCAGCCGGGCTGAAAAATTGGCAAGCTTGCAAAATACCTTGCGTGAAGTGGGGGCGCAATATCACGTTATTTCAACGGTGGATGATATCGCGTATTTGTTGAATTTGCGTGGGGCCGACGTGAGTTATAACCCGGTCTTTGTGGCGCATGCCTTGATTGGTCTGGAACGTAGCAGCCTGTTCGTGGCGCAAGGCAAAATCAGTTCTGATTTGATGGCGATTTTGGCGGCTGACAAAGTTGATGTGTTGCCCTATCAGGATGCCGCCAGCGCCTTGAACGCCTTGCCTGCCCAGAGCCGAATTTTGATCGATCCGCGCCGCATTACCTTGGGCTTGCGTCAGGCGATTGCGGCGCAGGTGACGGTGTTGGAAGCGATTAACCCGACGACCCTGGCAAAATCGCGCAAAAACGCTGATGAATTGCAATTTGTGCGCCAAACCATGGAGCAAGATGGTGCCGCTCTGTGTGAATTTTTCGCATGGTTGGAAGCCAATTTGGGTAAGCAACGGATTACTGAACTGACGATTGATGAGCAAATTTGTGCCGCCCGCGCACGCCGCCCCGGTTTTGTCTCGCCCAGTTTTGGCACCATTGCCGGCTTTAATGCTAATGGTGCCTTGCCGCACTACCGCGCCTCCGAAAATTCGCATGCCGTGATTGAAGGCGATGGTTTGTTATTGATCGATTCGGGCGGCCAGTACCTTGGCGGCACCACCGACATCACCCGGGTGGTCGCCATTGGCCGGGTCAGCGCGGCGCAACAACGCGACTTTACTCTGGTACTCAAGGGCGTGATCGCATTGTCGTCCACGCAATTTCCGCGTGGCACCAAATCGCCTTTATTGGATTCGATTGCGCGTGCACCGATTTGGGCGGCGGGTGTCGATTATGGCCATGGCACAGGCCACGGTGTGGGGTATTTCATGAATGTGCATGAAGGACCGCAATCGATTGCGGCTTCTGTCATGCCGGATGCGCACACGGCAATGGAACCGGGTATGATCAGTTCTATTGAACCTGGCATTTATCGGCCCGGACGTTGGGGCGTGAGAATTGAAAATTTGGTGTATAACCAGATTGCGCAGACCACGGAATTTGGTGAATATCTGCGTTTTGAAACCCTGACCCTGTGCCCGATTGATACACGTTGCCTGGATCAAAGCTTTTTACGTGCCGATGAACGGGTTTGGTTAAATGACTACCATGCCCAGGTTCGGGCAAGATTGGCACCCCACGTCACAGGTGCGGCAAAAGACTGGCTGGAACTGCGTACCCAAGCCATTTAATGCCAGCACCTTCTGCAAAGGAGGATGGCGATGTTGGAAATGGAATGGCTGGCCGCCTATTGGTCCAAAGCCTTGGTGGGCACGAATGTTATCATCTTCTTTAATCTGGCTGGAGCCATGCTGCTCGGTTTGTTGGTCGGGTACGAGCGTTCCTACCACGGACGCGCGGCGGGCATGCGCACTTACGGTTTGGTGTGTATGGCCTCTGCGGCCTTAACTGTGATTGGCGGCTACCCGGCAGCCTGGTTTGGCGGCCATGTCATGATCATCGGGCCAACCGACCCAACCCGGATTATTCAGGGTATTGTTACCGGCATTGGTTTTTTGGGGGCCGGGGTGATCATGAAAGAGGGCTTTAACATCAGCGGCTTGACCACCGCTGCCTCGTTATGGGCGGCCTCGGTGATTGGTGTGATGGTGGGGGTTGGATTTTATGTCGCTGCGATTTTGCTGTCGATGTTATCGGCGGCATCCATGATTTGGATTTCCAAGGTTGAAAGTTGGTTGCCATCCCGCCATGCGGTGGCCGTCATGGTGCGATTCAAGCACGCTTTTTCACCGGATTTAAATCAAGTCAAGCAATTTGTTCTGGCGCATGGTTATCAACTGGCGACCGGATCGATGGCGATCAGTGGCGAAGACGGGATGATACGCTGGCATTTTGTGGTGATTGCGCTGGCCAAATCGAGTGGCCGCCCCTTACCCGAAATCGGCCAGAATTTGGCGGCACTGGAGGGGGTTGAGAGTTTTCAGCTCTCGCATGCACGCAATTAGGCATCCTCGTGAAAGACTTCTTCCAGCGAGGTGACCGACAAGGCGCGCTCCAGCCAAAGACCAAATTGCTGACTGTTGCCATCCTGTAATTGCATGCCAACCCAAAGCGGTAGCTCGCCGAAGCGCTGCGAGAGCAGGTGCTGTAGCATATTTGATTGGCCTTGAATATAGCCTTGCTGGCGTTCGTTCTCGCGAACGAATCGTTCCACTGAACTGACGTAACGCATGATTTGTTGCTCCTCAAATTGTTCAATATTGCGCCAAAGTTGTTGTGACCAACGCAGTGGCAAAGGCAAGCTCCAGTCGATTGCAAGAAACAGATTAATGATTCGTTGCCGCGTCCAGCCACGCTGGAATAGCGATTGAATTAAATCCCATTTTTGCGCATAGCGTGCGGCCATATCGTTGTAGGTGGCCTGTTTGACCAGGTGGGTCAGGGTTAATAAGGCGAAGGCGTTGTCATTGCGAATGAGCTCGGACTCTTGCCCTAAATAGTCGTTTAGCGAATAGCAGGTAAAATGATAGGCTAATTGGCTACCCAAACAATTCCAGGTAAAGCCGCTGGCCTCGGGACTGGCCGGGAATTGGCTGAGCAAGGCAAAGCAAGCGACAGGCGAAAATTGGCCGATATTGGCCCGGCTTTGCACCTGGGCCATATGCTCGGCGAGGTTGGGTTCAGGCTGCCAACCAATAAAGACGTAGGCATGGCATAATTGCCCCGTGTTGAGTGTGGCTTGGACTAAGGATTGTAACGGTGCCTGCGCCATCGGGATTTGTTGCTGGAGTTGCGTGGTGGCATCGGCAAGAAATAGCACGGGCTGATGCCAGTTAATTTCTGAATGGGCGAGCGGGTAGTAAAATTGCATGAATTCGCAAAAATAGGCTTCAATGGCGGCTTGCCATGGGCAAAGCCCATTTGGGTTGATGTTGCTTGGGGTGGACATGATGGATTCCTTGGAATGGCCGCAGAATTGCGCACGATTGCAATACTGTGTACTGTACATCCAAACAGTTTTGCAGGCAAGTGGATTTTGATTTATTTGGAGAGTGTTGCACATGATGGATTTTAAGTGGGGCTTCGCTTGGACAGGGACGCTGGCCTGTTTGTTGCTGACCTGTTTGTTGCTGACCTGTTTGCTTGCTGGGCTGGCGTGGGGGCAAAGTAATGAAGCGATAATTGAACCAATTAGGCCACTGCGTTTGGACGTAAAGTTGGATCAAAACAAAGTGGCGCTTGGCGCACGTTTGTTTGGTGACGTGCGACTATCGAAAAATAATGACGTATCGTGTTTTTCCTGTCATGGCTTTACTCAGGCGGGTGGTGCCGACCCCCGAATACGTTCAATCGGCACGGGCGGTGCCAAAGGGCCGATTAATTCGCCGACCGTGCTCAATTCGGATTTAAACAGTTTTCAGCAGTGGAGCGGTGGGGCACCTTCGCTGGAAGCCCTGGTTTCCCGCATCATCAAAAATCCGCTGGTGTTTAATACGGATTGGAAGCATATTGCCCAGAAGCTGGAAAAAGATGACAGCATCAAGGTTGCCTTTGCGCTAAGTTATAAAGATGGCATGACGGAGAAAAATCTGGCCGATGCGATTGCGGAATTTGAGCGCTCGTTGCGCACGCCATCGCGCTTTGACCAGTTCTTGCTGGGCGATGTGAATGCGATCAGCATTGACGAAAAACGCGGCTATGAACGGTTTAAAAGCTATGGCTGCGTGGCCTGCCATCAAGGCATGGGCGTCGGTGGCAATATGTTTCAAAGATTTGGTGTTCTGGGCGATTATTTTAAAGATCGAGGTAATGTGGGCAAGGCTGACATGGGGCGCTTTAATGTGAGCAATGATCCGGCGGACAAACACGTCTTCAAAGTGCCCAGTTTGCGCAATGTTGAATACACCGCCCCTTATTTTCATGATGGCAGTGCCGCCACCTTGAATGACGCGGTGGATGTGATGTTTAAATATCAGCTTGGGCGCAGCGCGCCTTTGGTAGACAAAGAATTAATTGTGCGATTTTTAAAAACCTTGTCGGCCGACCCGGCACAATTAAAACGAATCGAAACCTCGATGCAGATGCATAACTTTTCGACCAAGTGATTGCAAGGCGGATACAAGATTTCTGATTAACCCGGCGTACAAGGCGTACAATGCGCCCAGCATTTTATTTCACTGTTTTTTATTTCCCTATTATTCGAACCAAAGGAA
>JBKJLF010000142.1:0-5367 GCA_046597185.1 Burkholderiaceae bacterium
GCAAGTTGCATGCAGCCATGATAGCAGTTTGTTTCATCAGGCATGCGAACAGTTCTGCCCATGAATTGTTTGAGTTAGGCTGGCGCACAGCTTGCGCCAATAATTCTGGCCTGGGCATTACGGGCACCACTGCCAAATACATTGGCAAAACCATGTGTATCCATAAATACGCGGTAGCTTTATGCTGTTGCCTCAGGCATTTTAGAGCATGGCTATTTTTTCAAGCGTATCTCCACACAAGTGCCTTCACCTAGGGTGCTGGTGATATGAATCTGCCCTTTTAACCTTTGTGTGACATGGTTGTACGCCACGTGCAGGCCCAACCCCACATGCCCTTGAATGCCACTTTTGGTGGTGAAGAACGGGTCAAACACCTTAGGTAAGTCTTCCGGGGCAATGCCGTGGCCATTATCGCTAATGGTGAGCACCACTTCATCGTCGCCGCCATCGGCTGCGCTAACCTGTGCGCTTATGCGCAAAGTGCCGGTGCGGCCATCGGTGAAAGCATGGTTTAGCACGTTTACCAGAATCCGGCTCAAGGCTTCGGTCAGCGCATCCGGCACCACTTGCATGCGCAAACTGGCAGGCACGGTCACTTCCAGCTTGCTACCATTTTGTACCAATTGAGTGTGTAATAGGGTGGCCACCTCGGGCAAATAGTCAGCCAGTTCAATCTCGACCACGCGGTCGCTGTCGGCATTGACTGAAATGGTTTTGAATAAGGCAATCAGTTCGGCAGCGCGGGTGGCGGTTTTCAGCGCCAGCGCAGTATACTCCATCCCTTCGACAGTGCTGGAATCGAGTACCGATTTGCTCAAACGGCCACTGGCAACGGCATCTTGCAGGGTTTGCCATGCGCCTTCTGCGCCGGAGATAGCCATCAGCGTGGTGCCCAGCGGCGTGTTGATTTCATGCGCAATGCCAGCCACCAAACCGCCAAGTGAAGCCATTTTTTCTTGCTGCACCAGTTGTCCCTGCGCCTGGCGCAGGGCGGCCACGGCAGCGGCATTGGCCAGTGCTATGGCTCCGTAGGCGGTGAGGTTGCGAAAGATCAAGCGTTCGCGCTCGCCCCAGGCATTTTGCTTGTCCGACTGAATCGACATCACACCCAGCACCTTGGCATCCACAATTAACGGGGCAAACAGGGCAGTGAGCATTTGGCGCGTACCGGGGATATGGTTTGAATCGTCTTGCGAATCGTAATGGAACAACAATTCCTGCCGCTCGCGCACCGCCTGCGCCACACTCGAAGTGGGCGAATCGATTGCAATATTGCGCATCACCAACACTTGGTCGTCATCACGCCCAAACACCGCATCAAGTGTCCTGGTGGCAGCATTCATGCGGTAGATCGTCATGGTTGGTGCATCAAGCAAGCCGCCCACGTACAGGTAGAGCGCCCGGAATACGATGTCGGCATCCAGATTAGCAGTAATCTCGCGCCCAATATCGCCCAATTGGCGCAGGGTTTCTACCGACAATGCCAGATCGGCGTTGGCGTCGTTTAATTCATGATTCGCATTGACCAGTTCGGCCTGCTTTTGGCGCAATTCGCCAGTGCGCGCTTCCACCAGTTGCTCCAGTTCGTGCTGACGCTGGCGCAGGTAGCGGGTGCGCACCTGTACCAGCGCAGCAAGCAAACTGCTCAGTAGCAGCAGCAATACCAACCCAAACCACCAGGTTTGCCACCATGCGGGCAAGACTCGGATCGGGATACTCAACTCATGCGTGCTCCACTCACCTAGGCGGTTGCTGCCACGCACTTGTAGCATGTAGGAACCCGGCCACAAATTGCCGTAGGCGGCGCTGCGGTGGTCGGAATCGGTGTTGATCCAAGCTTTGTCGTAGCCTTGCAGGCGGTATTGGTAGCGGTTTTTCTTGGGCTCAGAATAGTCGAGAGCGGCAAATTCGATGGCAAAATTGCGCTGTGCGGAATCAAGAGTCAGGCTGGTGACGCCGTTGGTTGCGACTTGTGCCGCCGGGCTTACCAACGCTCCAGCAGGCACCGATTCACCATTGATTTTCAGCTCGCTAACGACCAGTGGCGGGTTGTAATCATACGGCTTGAAGCGCGCCGGATCAATGACCGCCACCCCATCCGAATCACCATAGAACAGCCAACCATCACGGGTTTGTCCATACGAACCAACCCAGGGTGAGCCCAATTTAATGCCATCGGCAGGGGATAACTGACTCATACGCATTGCGCCCCAATCAATGACCTCGTCTCCGGTCCAAATGCGGCCCTGGCGGTCTTCCAGCAAGTTGCGCCCGAAGGGTTTGCCCGCCTGGCCAAACAATGCGCTGACATCCTCGAACCGTATCAGCTTGCCGTTCCGACTTTTCAATCGTCCCAGTCCCTTGTTGGTCGAGGCCCACAGGTTGCCACGGCTATCAAACAACAGGCCGCCAACTGCATCAAAAACCAATTCGCCTTTGCGGTTTGGCTCGGTGGATACACGAATCAGGCTATGGCCATGCGCTTCATGCAGCCACAAGCCGTTTTGGGTACCTATCCAGACTTGACCCTGATCGTCTTCCGCAAGAGAAAAGACGGGTGCTTCAATTGGCTTGCCCTGTTCGTCCGTGAGTACCTCAAAGCGCATCGGGTTTGCCGCCCGACTGGCAGCCTTTGAAGACGGCGTAACCGCTTGCCAGCGTGCTACACCACGGCCGGTTCCAGCCCACAGGCTGCCGTCGCGAGTAACTAGGAACTTGTTCACCTGCTTCTCGGGAAAACCAGCCACTGGCACCCAGTTGCTGGTGCCAGGAAATTGGCGCACCACCCCGGCCTGATGTGTACCAGCCCAGATTGATCCATCAGCGGTTTGGGCCATTGTCAAAATGAATGCATCAGGCAACGCACCTGACTGACCCGGGTCGGTTCGATAGCCGCCGATCAGCCCGCGTTGTCGGTCAAAAATATCAATCCCGTTGCCTTTGGTGCCAAAAGCTAAGCGGCCATCGGCCAATCCCAGCACACTCCTGACATCGGGATGACTCAATCCATTGGGCCGTTTTACGCTGTGCCGTATCATGCGCAGCATGGTGTTGTTGGCATTCGTGCGTTGCAAGCCTTCCCCCCAGGTGCCCACCCACAGCCAACCAGCCCGATCCAGCAGCAGCGGTTTTATTTGATCAAATTTCAGGCTGCCAGGCAGTTCCCGGTCATGGCGCAAGATTTGCAGCACTTGTCCATCACTGGCGGCAACCACAACAATCCCTCCTCCGTTGCTTGTCAGCCAGATTTGATCTGCCCCCACTTGTGCAATCCCGTCAATCCAGAGGTGGCTCAGTTGCACCAAATGCAGCCAGTGTAGCTGCGGCACTACATCGCCCGGCGCGCTTGCTGGCATCAGCCAGGCGGCACCGTGTTCATGGCTGCCCAACCAGAGTTTGCCATCCTGAGCCTGAAACAGGTTGGCCACACTCCGACCTTCCATGACCGTTTCAAAGTTTTTTTGATCCGGGGCAAGTCGTTGCAAGCCACTGTTACTACCCACCCACAGCGTGCCTGCCTTGTCCAACAACAGGCCGCGTACCCGGTTATCCAAAAGGCTGTGCGGATCGGTGCTGTGTCGGAAATGGTGAATGCCCCTGCCGCTAATCGGCAAATGATCCAGCCCGTAATTGGTGGCAATCCACATCCCGCCTTGTGCGTCACTGGCTAGGCCAAAAATGGTGTCGCCACTCAGGGTATCCGGTTTGCTCTGATCATGGCGAAAATTTTGAAAGCGCTCGCTGGCCGGGTCAAATACCGAGATGCCTGCATTGCGGGTGCCAACCCAAATCCGCCCATCGTTTGCAACCAATAATACCATGACAAAATCGTCGGCCAGCGAGAAAGGATCGCCTACCTTGTGGGCAAACCTACGGAAGCGGTAGCCATCATAGCGAACCAGCCCCGATTGTGTACCGATCCAGATCAGGCCGCGCGCATCCTGTGCCAGCGCGGTGATGGCCTTGTTGTCGATGCTTTCCGCATCGAACAGGGTTTCAAACTCGGGCTCCGCAAAGAGAAAATCCGGCGCGGCAAGCACGCTTGCCATTATCGTAAATGATAAACAGGTTCCAAGCACCAAAACTAACCATTGCACTAATTTTCGATTCGCTCTCATACTTTACCCACCGATAAAGAATTGACATAATTTCCCGCAATCGAGAACGGGTTGCTGGCTTTGTGAGTAAATTTTCGGAAACGGTAGCCGTCATAACGAACCAGGCCTTGTTGTGTGCCGATCCAGATCAAACCGCGCGTATCCTGCGCCAAGGCGGTAACTGGCTGGTTGTCAATCGATTCTGCATCGTGTAGAGTTTCAAATTGCGGTTCGGTGTAGAGAAAATCCGGGTCGGAAACTACGACATCCATCGCTGTGGCAGCGTGGGCTACCATGACAACAAACGGAAAAAAGACACCAAGCAAAAAAAACAACCATTGCCAAAATCTCAAACTTTTATTCATATGTCATCATTCTTGGTGAGGAAAGTTGTGTGCTTCAAATCAAATCACCATGCAGATTCCATCACCCTGCCGGAGCCCATCTTTGAAGATAATTCTACACCGTAAAATACCACCGTCGAATTTTTTCCCTACAGAAAATAGGCGATCGGCAGCAATGTAAAGTGTCGCCATCCAGATTTCACCAGATGGTTATTTTTTCAGCCGTATCTCCACACAAGTGCCTTCACCCAGGGTGCTGGTGATATGAATCTGCCCTTTTAGCCTTTGCGTGACATGGTTGTACGCCACATGCAGCCCTAGCCCCACATGCCCGTGCATGCCACTTTTGGTGGTGAAGAACGGGTCAAACACTTTGGGCAAATCTTCCGGGGCAATGCCGTGGCCGTTGTCGCTGATGGTAATGACAACGAATTCTCCGCCCTCGCCCGCGTCCACTCGCGCAGCCAGGCGCAAGGTGCCGCTGCGGCCATTGGCAAAGCCGTGATCCAGCGCATTCACCAGAATCCGGCTCAAGGCTTCGATCAGGGCTTCGGGCACAGGCAAGGGCCATTTGCAGGGTTTGCAATGCCTTTTCCACGCCGGATATCGCCACCAGTGCGGTGCCCAGCGGGGTGTTGATTTCATGTGCAATGCCCGCCACCAGGCCGCCCAGCGAGGCCATTTTTTCCTGTTGCACCAGTTGACAGGGTGTTGTTGGCGTTCATGCGTTGCAAACCTGCGCCCCAGGTGCCCAACCACAACCAGCCGGCCCGATCCAGCAGCAACGGTTTGAGCGTATCCAGTACCAGGCTGCCCGGCAGTGCCGGGTCATGGCGCAGGCCCACATTTATCATATTAAGCCTTGACGGCATGGCCTATATCAACAAGAAAATGCAACGCGCCACGTTTGATTTTAAAGCGGTTTG
>JBKJLF010000328.1:0-8646 GCA_046597185.1 Burkholderiaceae bacterium
TACGCTTGGCAGTCACCAAACAATTTGCCGGGCAGTTCGAGTCCAGCAAGTTCTTCTTTGCGCATGTGCTTATTTCCGCTGTCATTTTGAACCCTCAAAAATTGAGAGTAAACGCCCTTTTTTGAAAGTTGACAAGCAAAATTCGCTTATTTATGCACTTTTATATGGCTTTGTAGCAAAATGGAACACACGCTTACTTGTCCTTAATTATTGCTTCTTTTTTGCCACAATTTTTAAATGTGCATGGGTCTATGGGTTGGGCGTATTTTCATGCCCGTACTTTACCCAAAGCCAAACTCCTTTAGATTTTCATGCTTGCAAACTGTTACATTTATGATGTTTTTGCGTAAGTCCTATACATAATAACCAGCAGCACGCTGGTTAAAAAACCCGCATCAGGCATTGGCGCTTGATGCAGGCTTTTGGTTGTTGCGCCTCATGCCTTGTCTAACGCGGCCATGAATAAGCATCTTTTTCAGGGGCCGAAGCCATGGCATTACAAAGCTTAAGCCACCTTTTTAAGCTTTCAGGCTTGGTAATTTGAATACCAGAGCCATCAATCAGGCCAACTTGTTCGAGCGCATCCGGCACCATCGTCATATGCGATGTGGTCGGCGCATGGTTCACCATCCGGTCGTAGGACATGCGTACTTTACTGACCCAGGTTTGCAATTTATCCTCACCAAACCGATTACTCTCAAAATAAATCGACAAAGTGCCATCGTTATTGCCATAACCGGCGATACCGGCACCGTTTTTAATATTGGGAGGGAGGTCTTTTTCACGCCCTGCCGCAGGAACAAAGACCCCCGCTCTATCGTTCACTTCAGGACAGCCCATTGGCGTGTCTTTGCCAAATATCGAATTGTTATTCATCATGCGCCCTCAAAAAAATGTAATTTTCTACGACTTGCAGCGAATGGATGTCGTATGAATTGAATCGCACAGGAAGTTTAGCACTGAAAATCCGGTTCCGGGCAACCCTTACACCGCGCCAAACCAGGTCAAGCCGAGCAAGCGTTGCGGATCAAGCACGGTTTGTATGCGTCCAGCCAATTGTTGCGCGACAATGGGCGTGTAGCGCTGATAATACGCCAGGTTATACGGCCCGATGCCATGTTCGGCACTGAAACTACCGTTGTAACGCCGCACCACCAAATCATAAATCAGCGTTCTGATTGCTTGCACGGTAGCCACATCGTAAGACTCCCCGACATCGTTCGGCCAAATCATATTAAAGTGGCAACCACCATCGGCCCAATGGCCAAAATCCATGACCTTGATCCAGGGGAAGCGCGTAGCCATCAGCGCCAGCGCATCGGCCCGAAACCCGACCAGGCCAGAACGCGGCATCGAAATATCAAAGGCGATCATTTTGCCTTCATGGCGCAAGGCTTCGCTGATACCATGGCGAATGCGCCACAAATCCTTGCCCCGGCCAACGACGGCGTTTTCAATCACATCACCGAACAAAGCTTCAAGGCAACGCATCAACATCGCATCCAGATCAACGCCGCTCACTTCCACACTGGCGGCACAACTTAGCTCAATCAACACGGCGTAATCGGGCACCGCTTCCGGTGCAAACGGGTTGGCCATATCCGGCACATGGCCCAGCACCGCGCCCATGGCGGCACCGGAAATACCTTCAAAGGCGCTTAAAAACTCACTGCAATCGCGCTCCAATACCTGCAACAATTGCAGCACCGCCGCTTGATCGCGCGGCACCACCAGCGCGGTGGCAGTTTGTTGCGGCAAGCGGTGTACCTGCAACACCGCCCTTGTGATGATGCCATAAGCGCCGCTACTGCCGACAAACAATTGTTTCAAATCCGGCCCGGTATTGTTTTTGCGCAAAGCCAACAACAAATCCAGTTCTTGCCCCGGTGGATCAATCAAAACCGCGCGCAAACCCAGCAAGTTGTGGCGCACATCGCCATATTTGATCAGGCGCGCACCGCCGGTATTGGCTGCAATCATGCCGCCTATCGAGGGATTGGCTCCCAAATCAATCGGGAAGAACAAGCCGTGCGGAGCCAAAGCGTCGTTTAACTCTTGCAAGCTAACACCCGCATCCACCACCACCGAGCGGTTATCGACATCGATTTCGATATGCTGGCGCAAGCGCTCAAGACTCAGTACCAAAAAGCGGCCGCTGTCATCGGGCGTACTGGCGGCCACCAAACCGGTATTCGCCCCCTGCAACACCAAAGCTTGGCCCGCTTGTGCGCACAGGGCGACGATTTGCTGTACCTGTGCATGGCTGTCTGGCCGCAACACCGCCAGCGTTTTACCATTGCCGTAGCGTGCGCCATGCACGAAGCGCACGCAGTCGTGCTGATCGGACAAATACGCGCGCTCCCCCAGCATGGCCGCCAGTTGCGTCAGCAAATCCGCTTGTGCTGCACTGATATGTTGCTCCATGCCCTTCCCCCTTTTTTAATTACCCTTGACTAATCGAATCGTATTAATTGGCCGCGTTAACAGTCATCTTGAAAATCCCTTGCGCATTCCCGGTATCAAAGCTTAAATCAAGCACCGTCTTGCCGGTCAACTTATCGGCTTCAGGCAGGCAATCGCGTGTAATAAATTCATAAAACGAACCCGGCACGCTACGCTCAACCTGGGCACCCGTCGCACAGATAAACTGGCGCTGCACCATATCAGCCTTAAACGCGGTTTGCCTGACCCGGCCAGAACCGGATACTTCCACCGCAGGTTTGATCGGGCGGCCCAACTTCTTTTGCTCGTCGCTCAGGGCAAACACATCCTCGACCCGATCGGTGGCGTGATTAAACACATTGCCCTCGGTCGCAATCCACGCCATTTCTGCCGATTCTTGCAATAGTAATTCATAATCCGCCAAATGGGGGGGCGCATGGTGGCGCGCAAAGCAACTGACCAACACGGGCAACAATTGATGCGCCAAAGCCAGCGGCAAGCTGCCATCGCGCTCCAATTCATTGAGCAGCGATACCGCCGCCGGCGTGAGCGGATCAAGCGATGCGCCCAATACCCGAGCGATGGCTTCCTGAAAACCCTTGCTAAAACGCTCGGGGTGCAATTCACTGACAAAAAATTGCGAAATGTTTTCAGGATCATCCAGATGCGCATAAGAACGCCCGGTCATATTTAATTTATCCAGCGGGAACACCCCATTCAAAGCAAACCCCAGCGGCTTCAGAATACGGGTGAAGGCGGCCTCACCCGGCGGCAATTCGCCAATGCCAAACCAGCGCACGGTGCGTAGCGCGCCATGATCGAGCATCACCTTGCCGCCGCGCGCCGCCACATCACGGGTATACGCGCGCCCACTGGGTACGCGCTCAAGCACGCCAGCAAACAACACCATATTCAAGGCCTGCGCCAATTCGGCACGTGAAACACGGCCTTCTTCCCAAACCCGGAATCTGGCCGACATATGCATTAAACTCAATAACTCAGCGGCTTGGCTGCTACCGCAGTGTTGTCTGATCAAGGCTTGGATATTGGCGTTCATAAGGCTCCCGATGTATTAAGTGAATCTGCTAAAATAGTTCGATGGAGCGTATTTTGCCCTGAATAAAGGTTTTGCACAAACGAAATAAAATCACGACTTAGTGAGGAAATGGAACAATGCGCCGAAAAATCCCGAGTTTGAATGCTTTGCTGATCTTTGAAGCCGCCGCGCGCCAGCAAAGCTTTACCCGCGCCGCCGATGAACTCGCGCTAACCCAAAGCGCGGTGTGCCGCCAAATTGCCAATTTGGAGCAGTGGTTGGGGCTGGCGCTATTTGCACGAGTTAAAAAGCGCGTGATCCTGACCCCCGCCGGGCGCGAATATGCGCTCAAAATGCGCCTGCACCTGGATCAAATCGAGCGTGACACCTTGGAGTTGATGGGCAATAAAGACGGTGCCGGGGTATTGGAATTGGCTGCCATTCCCACCTTTGCCACCCAATGGTTAATTCCGCGTCTGGCGCAGTTTCAACAATTAAGGCCCGACATCAGCATCAACTTATCGGCCAAAACCAGTGCATTTTTATTTTCTGATTCGCGCTACCATGCGGCGATTCATTCCGGCAAAGCGCCCTGGCCCGGTACGGTGGGGGATTATTTGATTCCGGAAGATGACGCCATCCCGGTATGCAGCCCGGCCTTACTGCAAACGCTTGGCCCTGGGGCGAGCAGCATCGCCGACATCGCCCAATTACCGCTGATGCATTTAACCAGCCGACTGGAAGACTGGCGGCACTGGTTTGAACTACACGGCAGCCCGAATGATATTTGCGCCGTCAAAGGTGTGCGCTATGAATTATTCACCATGTTGATTGAAGCCGCCAGCGCTGGCCTGGGCCTGGCATTGGTGCCCAAATACATGGTGCATACGCAATTGGCGGCGGGCACGCTGGTACAGGCGCTGGCCAATAGTTTGCCGGGGCAAACCGCCTATTACCTGGTCTACCCACAAGAAAATGCCAGTTTGGCGGTGTTGGCGGCGTTTCGAAGCTGGCTCTTGGCCAGTACCAAAACCTATTTACAAGCTGATTGACTAAAAACCCAAAGCAATCTGCTACCATTCAAACCAAGCGCTCATTACAGGAAAATATCATGCCCACCCCCAGCTTATGCTGTCCACATCAAGGCATCGGCCTGTTTTTTGCCGTGGCGCTGTGCCTGCCGCTCCCGCTTCTTGCCAGCGCCGCCCCGGTGACGGGCGGCTTTTCGCAAGCCAACACCCAGCACGCCGATGTCATCAAAGCGGCCAGGTTTGCCATTGCCCAGCGCAAGCAGCAAACGGGCAACAAACTGGCATTACAAAAGATTGAGCACGCGCAAACCCAGGTGGTGGCTGGCTTGAATTTTCAACTCTGTTTGAAGGTCAAGCAAACCAAGCCAAGCCAAACGCTGCGGGTGGCGGCCAAGGTCTATCAAAATCTGGATCAGCAAATGCAACTCTCGCAATGGGAGGTCGTGCCATCCTGCCCGAAAGCGGCGCACGACACACCCAAAACCGAGTAAGCCAGCTAAGCCAGGTAAGTCTGGCAAGCCACGCCTACGATTGCAGCGCCAGGGTTTTGGTGATGTGGGATTCACCTTTTTCACCCGCACCCGAGCCGGACGATTTGCTTTCCTTGCGGATGGTAATCAAGCGCTCGCCGGTCACGCTGTAGACGCTTTGATCTTCGCTTTTGGTTTCAAAGCTGATCACCACAAAAGCGCGGCCAGAGGCATTGTCTTTGGCGTGGCTGGCCAAGGGCGTGCCATCGGCGCTGATCCAAATATCCAGGCTGCCTTCGTATTTCTTGATATATTTCCGATCTTTTTCGGGGACGCTTTCAAGTGGAATATCAAACGACAGCAATCTGGCGGGTTTGCCGTTGTAGTCTTGCGCCTTTTCCGATTTAAATACGGCTTTTTCCATCTTGCGCAGCAAATGGCCCGCAGCCGAAATCATCGGGCGCAATTCGCCTGCGCTGATATCACGCATGGCAGAGAGTGTGGGCGTTTTCGCTTTGGCGTCTTTTTCCTTGGCATTTTCTTCCGCCTCGGCGCGCTGCAATAAATCTTTGCCGTACAAAACTTGCAGACCGCGCGTGCCATCTTCCAGCGTAATGCTGGCTTTGCCGTTGTTTTCTTCTAGGTCTTTACCGTCACCCTGGCGGCTTTTACGGTTAATTTCCAGCACGGCCTTGAGTGGGGTTTGCCCTTGCAGGCGGGTGAGTGCGGATTTCAAATCGGCCAGACCATCGGCCTGCGCAGCGCCACAAAACAATACCCAACCGGCAACTAAGGCCAGTGAGATAACTTTATTCGATAAAACCATGTTGTATTTCCTTGTACAATGAATGGAGATGGCGCATTGTAAGCGGGAAACGAAAACTTTGCCAACAAGCACTCAATTTAAGGTGAATGCAGAGAGAATGCAGAGAAATTGTGGAGAAAAGTGGGTTTTAGACATATCTTGTTACGCGGCTATCCGGGCTGTAACGATTGGCTGTCCTCTTAATGGCTAAACTACCCGTTAGTATAGACATTACCTTTGTCCGATATCGGATTTGATTCAGGAGCTTACCATGTTAAAGAAAATTATCAGCGCCGCAGCCCTTTTACTGAGCCTGCCTTTGGTCGCCAGCGCAAATGACTATGTGCAATACACCACCGTCAGCCAGCCACGGCAAGAATGCTGGAATGAACGGGTAGCGGTCAATTATGGCAATAATGAAAGCGCGATCATTGGCGGCATTGCCGGCGGTATTTTAGGCAACCAGGTTGGGCGCGGCAATGGCCGCTTGGTGGCTACCGCTGCGGGTGCGGTGACGGGTGCGATTGTGGGTGAGCGTTTATCCAATAACCACAGCACAGGCTACCAAAATGTGCAGCGCTGCCGCACCGTGTATGACCAGGTGCGGGTGCCAGTGGCCACCACCGTAGTGCAACCAGTACGCAATGTGGTGTATGTGGAAGAGCGTGAAGAATACCGCCACCACCGCCATCACAAGCATCATCATGATCGACACTGCGGCCATGTGGTATATGAATACCGTGATTATGACCGTCATCATCGCGATTATTGATTGTCAGGTGGGAGAGAACGGGCAGCGTTTCTTTCCCACTTTTCACATCCAGGCACACCTCAGTACATCACGGCAGGCATACACTTATGCTTGACCACGGATGACTTTCCGTGCAAAATCAAACTCATTCATCAATCCCCTTCATCAAACAACCTGGCTTGCCATGAGTGCTTTCGAAAAAATCGCAATGGAATGGACTGAGGCAATAGAGCGCAGCCATTTCCCCGATACCACCACCGAATCGACTGCCCCAGGGGTAACACAGGCATTTGGCTCGCTGAAAGGGAAAGTGGTGTTGGCACAGCCAAATGACGGCTATTTTTACCTGCATCCTGTTTTGGGTGGCGAAGTGAAATGTTTATTTCACGCCCATTTGCGTGACACGGTAATGCAAGCGGACAAGCATATGGTCGAAGTCGGCGGGTGCCTGCGCTACCGTGAAGGGCAATTCCTGCCCTTTGAGATTGATGTTTATCAAATCAATATCCTACCCATGGATTCTGAATTGCCCACCCTGACAAGCTTGGTGGGTATCGCATCCGGTGGTGACACTACCCAGTCTTCAGTAGCGCTGGTTCGAAAGTTAGTCGATGGCTGGCACTGAGGTTATGTATTGGGATTCGTGTATTTTTCTGGCACTGAAACGATTAAGCGGCAGGGTTGCGGATCAATTTCCGTTAGCTATTGTCCGGCCCAGCGCGCTGATTGTAAAAGGTTGAATAGCTAGGCTTGTAAGGTGTGCTTGACAGGGATCGCTACTATTGAAGCTAGTCGATTCTTTAGGCGGAATTGCGGTATAGTCCATGGTAACCTCCCACCAAAACCTTCTAAATCATTCATGTCGATGACTGCCAAGCATAAAATACCGCCCAACCCTCTCTCCCCAGACGGAAAAGTCCGCCCCTCCCGCGATGGGGATCAATTTCACTACCTGTGGGCGGCACGCCTTTGCTTACAACTTCTGTCCCCAGTCTCAGGGGTAGTGGCTGTCACCATTGAAGGGCCGTCAGAAAATGAAACTGCGACAATCAAAGTTACATTGGTATGAATGGAGGGCTTTCGTCCGGGCGCAACCTACCCGACCGAAAGCCTTTTGCACGTAACGGCCAGACAATTATGGAAGGTTGCATCAATTCAAGAAAATGAAGATCAGGCCGCCTCAAATTTCGTGGGCCAGACTTCAATATTTACCCTGGAATAGGGTGGGATGTTGGGTCTAAATTTGCTCGGGTCGTAACAAAAGGCATCAAATTTGCATTGGGCCGGAACAATTAATTCGGTAGCAGTTTTAGTATCTGCCCATGGCCCGGAATGGAAATGTTCTACATCAATTCCTAACGAGGTTTCACCTCAGACCGACAAGGTATATACAACCATCGCCATTAGTGCGGCTATACTGAATTAAAAGTGAGGTGGCTCCGGTTGAGCAAAGGCGTCGGCGAAGCGACTCTCCTGATATATGTAGACCGCAAGCGGTAAATGGCCCCAAAGGGCCGATGACAACCGGAGCCAATCATGACTATACCACTGACGGCAGCAGAAGTGATCAAAAATCATGTCAGTCTCGAACTGGAATGCATAGATCGAATGTACCTCAATGTGTACGTTCCCCAATTACAACGAGCTGAGGGTGTCGCGAGCTTCTTCCGGTTTCACCTGGGGCATCGCTGCGCGTCTAGTGTATTGATGGACCCGATCAGCAAACGGTTCGTCGAAGGCATCAAACACTTTGCCGAAAAGGAAGACGTGGACATCGTGCCGTTTTGCAAGGGGATGCGCAAGGATGACGTGACGGCAGAGTATATAAAATCTTTTGAGGGTACGGAAGGTGTGCTGTATATCGGCAAGGCACAAGAAAAATCCCCCGTATTGCGCACCGAATGCCGGAAAACACCCAGCGGGGCGCCCTACCCTTGGCTGGTGCCTTCGACGGCGATGGTCAATCATCCTAAATTCCTCTGTTAACCCGCCGCCAAAGCTGGCGGCGAGGTCGTTTTTTTTGGGATTTTCGGTGCTCACGGCAAGGATTTTTTCGACGAACTAACCCACCAATGCCTTCCACCTCTGCGCTGATGGCAACTGAGGCGCAG
>JBKJLF010000336.1:0-11273 GCA_046597185.1 Burkholderiaceae bacterium
TGGCGTTATAATTCAACCGTGTAACATCGTCTGCTGCGCTTAGGGCACAATCACCACAATACGCAGCAATGCTTCGAACACGCAACGGCAATTAAGCATTACCCTTCCATTTTTAACCCGATCAACGCGCACGACCACAGCAACCGAATCACTACCGCTTCAGGCTCATACCTGGATTGGAAAATACTTTCGTTTGGTGTAGAGTTTGTTCTACCTGACGGATGAAGAAATTATTGAAGCGGCGAAAAATGACCCCGACTCGGCCTTGCCAAGCGAAGAAGAATTAAAAGAATTCAAGCGCGGACGCGCGATGAAGCCTGCCGGGAAGTAAAGGTAAATGCGCCCACCCACAACCCCACCTTTTGCGCCAACGGCACCACTTGGTACGCGCCATCATCTGATTATCTTTATGACTGGTCAGAGAAAGAAGTTGACCATGGCAATAGCATCGAAACCGTGGTGTCCAGTATGGGCGGTTCAGTATGGGCGGTTCGGCCAAGGTGCGCCTGGTGCCGCTATTTGCCCGCCCATGGTTCACAAATCCCACAAACGCGCAGTGGCGGTATTCGCCAGCCAAATGAAACTGGAGTAAAATCATTCAAATTTGCGTTTATTTTGTCCCGGTTATCTCGGGGCGATAGAAATGCGTCATAATGTGCGACCGTTGAGACAGGTGGCTAATTGTCAAGATTGACCCAGGGCAGGCGTTGCCAGGGGGCAGCACCAAAAATTGCAGAGCACCAATAATGATTGAACAACAAATCGAACAAAGCTTCATCGCCAAACTGACGGGGCTTAAATACGAATATCGCCCGGACATTACTGACCGCGCTACGCTGGAGCAGAACTTCCGCGCGAAGTTCGATGCACTGAATCGCGTGCGCCTGACTGACAGCGAATTCGCCAGATTGTTGGATGAAATTGTCACGCCGGATGTGTTTACCGCCGCCAAAACACTGCGCAGCATCAACGCCTTCACCCGCGACGATGGCACGCCCCTCAACTACACCTTGGTCAACCTGCGCGACTGGTGCAAAAACCATTTTGAAGTCATCAGCCAATTGCGCATCGACACAGCCAACAGCCACCACCGCTACGATGTAATTTTGCTCATCAACGGCGTGCCCTGCGTGCAGGTCGAACTGAAAACCCTGGGAGTAAATCCGCGCCGGGCGATGGAACAGATCGTCGAATACAAACGCGACCCCGGCAACGGTTACAGCAAGACCTTGCTGTGCTTCATGCAGCTTTTCATCGTCAGCAACCGCGACCGGACGTATTACTTTGCCAACAACAACGCACGTCACTTCGCCTTTGATGCGGATGAGCGCTTTTTGCCGATTTATGAGTTTGCGGATGAAAAAGACAACCGCAAAATTGCCCACCTCGACGAATTCGCCGACCATTTTTTGAAAAAATGTGATTTGGGCCGCACCATCAGCCGCTATATGGTGCTGCTGGCTGGCGAGCAAAAGCTGATGGTCATGCGGCCCTATCAAGTGTATGCGGTGCAAAATATTGTCCAGTGCGTTGATGAGAGCGGCGGCAATGGCTATATCTGGCACACCACTGGCAGTGGCAAGACGCTGACTTCGTTCAAAGCCGCCACCTTGCTAAAGGAAAACGCACACATCCACAAATGCGTGTTTGTGGTTGACCGCAAAGACCTTGACCGCCAGACCCGTGAAGAATTCAACCGCTTTCAGGAAGGTTGCGTCGAAGAAAACACCAACACCGCCGCGCTGGTGTACCGGCTGCTGTCTGACAATTATGCCGACAAGGTGATTGTGACTACGATTCAAAAACTTGGCTTGGCACTCGATGAAAACAGCCGCCGCAACAAGCAGCGCAGCAAACACGGCCAAGCCACCTTCAAAGAACAGCTAGCAAGCCTGAAGGACAAGCGCATCGTCTTCATTTTCGATGAATGCCACCGCTCGCAGTTCGGGGAAAACCACAAGGCCATCAAGTCCTTCTTCCCCAAGGCACAACTATTCGGCTTTACCGGCACGCCGATTTTTGTCGAAAATGCTTCCTTGCAAAAAATTGAGGATGACACCGCCTCCATGCACACCACGGAGGACTTGTTTCAAACGCAATTGCACGCCTACACCATCACCGATGCCATCGGCGACAAGAACGTGCTGCGCTTTCACATTGATTATTTCAAGCCGGAAGGCAAGAAACTGCCCAAGCCCGGCGAAGCCATTGCCAAAAAAGCCGTGATTGAGGCGATTCTCACCAAGCATGATGCCGCGACTGGCAACCGCCGTTTTAATGCGATTTTGGCCACCGCGTCGATTAATGATGCGATTGAATACCATGGTTTGTTCAAGGCCATGCAAAAAAAGAAGGCAGCGGCGGAACCCGACTTCCGCCCGCTCAACATTGCCTGCGTTTTTTCCCCGCCCGCCGAGGACGACCCGGATGTGAAACAGATTCAGGCCGACTTGCTGCAAGAACAGGCCGACAATCAGGTCGATCCGGAAGGCAAAAAAGCCGCGCTGGTCGCCATTTTGGCCGATTACAACGCGCGCTATGGCACCAATCACCGGCTGGGGGAGTTCGATCTCTACTACCAGGACGTGCAAAAGCGCATCAAAGACCAGCAATGGCCAAAGGCCGACTTCCCCGCCGCGCAGCGCATTGACATCACCATCGTGGTGGACATGCTGCTCACCGGTTTCGATTCCAAGTTTCTCAATACGCTCTACGTGGATAAAAAGCTTCAGTACCACGGCCTGATTCAAGCCTTTTCCCGCACCAACCGCGTGTTGAACGCGGCCAAACCGTATGGCAACATTCTCGATTTTCGCCAGCAAAAAGAGGCCGTGGATGATGCCATTGAGCTTTTTTCCGGCAAACAAACCGTGGAAGAGGCGCGCGAAATCTGGCTGGTGGACAAGGCCCCGGTGGTGATTCAAAAGCTCGAAGCCGCAGTGCAGGCGCTTGACAGCTTCATGCAGTCGCAAGGGCTCGCTTGCTCGCCTTCTGAAGTCGCCAATTTGAAGGGCGATGATGCCTGCGCCCAATTCATCAACTGCTTCAGGGAAGTGCAGCGCTGCAAAACCCAGCTTGATCAATATACCGACCTGACCGAAGAACACAAAGCCGCTATCGAACAGGTGCTGCCGGATGAACATTTGCGCGGCTTCAAAGGCCAGTATCTGACCACCGCCAAAATGCTAAAAGAGCAACAAGGCAGAAGCGGCGATAAAGGCGGGGTCACGGAAACGCTGGATCAGCTTGAGTTTGAATTCGTGCTGTTCGCTTCCGACGTGATCGATTATGACTACATCATGAGTTTGCTCACCAAGTTTTCGGCCAAGGGGCCGGACAAATACAGAATGTCGCGTGAGCAACTTATCGGCCTTATCTGCGCCGATGCCAAATTCATTAACGAGCGGGAAGACATTACCGAATATATCGGCACGCTCAAGGCGGGGGAAGGGCTTGCCGAAAACGCCATTCGCGATGGTTATATCCGCTTCAAGGAGGGGAAAAATGCCAAGGAACTGGCAGCCATTGCCAGCAAACATGGCTTGGCTACCAGCGCACTGCAAGCGTTTGTTGCTGGCGTGCTCGGCCGCATGATTTTTGATGGCGAACAACTGAGTGATTTAATGGCCCCGCTTGACCTTGGCTGGAAAGCGCGCGCCAAGGCGGAAACTGCGCTGATGGCGGATTTGTATCCGGTGCTGACCAAGCGGGCTGGTGAGCGGGATATTTCGGGGTTGAGTGCATATGAGCAATAAGACCGGCAAGAAGGGGGCGCAGCCTGGGTTGGTGCCGAAGTTGCGGTTCCCGGAGTTTTGGGGAACTGTGGGGTGGGAACCTGCTTCGCTGCGTGAAATCTATTCGTTCAAAGGAAACAACTCACTTTCTCGTGACAAGCTGAACTACGTTGCTGGCACAGTGAAGAACATCCATTACGGCGACATTCACACCAAATTTCCCTCCCACTTCGATATCACGAAGGAGCTTGTTCCATTTATCAATAAGCCGGAGGAAACCATCGTAAGTGCAAAAGATCTGTGTATTGAGGGCGACATAATTTTCGCGGACGCTTCTGAGGATTTGGAAGGCATTGGCAAGTGTATCGAAATTATTGTCTTGAATGGGGCGCGTGTGGTTTCGGGGTTGCACACGATTCTAGCCCGCCGAATTGGGGAGCGAATAGCTTTAGGATTTGGGGGGCACGTCTTCAAATCTCGATTTGTTCGCACGCAGATTCAGAAGGAAGCGCAAGGGGCGAAAGTCTTAGGCATTTCTCCAACGCGCTTGCGGAACCTGCGCTTGCCGCTACCGTATGATCTAACCGAACAGCAAAAAATCACCGTTTGCCTGAACTCGGTGGATGAGCAGATTACCGCGCAAGCGCAGAAAGTGGATGCGCTTAAGATCCATAAAAAAGGGTTGTTGCAGCAGCTTTTCCCCCAAATCGGCGAAACTCAACCCCACCTACGCTTCCCAGAATTTAACTCTTCGGAGGTTTGGCAGCATAAAAAGATATCAGGCCTATTGTATAAGGTTTCTGATTCAGTAATCGTTGAGCCTGATAGTTTGTATCGGGAAATTGGGATACGCTCACACGGGAAGGGTATTTTTCACAAAGACCTCATAAGCGGAAAACAAATTGGCAATAAGCGGGTTTTTTCTGTCGTACCAGATGCATTTGTTGTAAATATCGTTTTCGCGTGGGAGCAAGCAGTAGCCACAACAGCCACCGCAGAAGTAGGGATGATTGCTTCGCATCGGTTCCCGATGTATGTTGCGTTAGCAGGAAAATGTAATGTTGACTACATAAAGTATTTCTTTTTCACCAAAACTGGCAAATGGCTTTTGGAACTAGCCTCACCTGGCGGTGCAGGGCGGAATAGAACCCTTGGCCAGAAGGAGTTTGAGAAGCTAGAAATTTTCCTGCCGCAGGAAGTAGCCGAGCAAAGGAGAATTGCAGATTGTTTATCCACTATTGATGTCCTGATCACCTTGGAAACCCAAAAGCTCGAAACTCTGGAAACACACAAAAAAGGCCTGATACAGCAGCTTTTCCCAACCTTGGAGGAACGTAAGGCATGAGCAACCAGCAAAAGATCAACACCTATGCAAATTTGGAAACGCTTGCAAGAAAATTGCGTGACGATCTCGGCGGTGCCGATATCATCCTGCTTTACGCCTACAACCGCACCGGCAAGACACGGCTTTCGATGGAATTCAAGGACGTGGGAAAGCGCAAGACAAAGAAAAAACCCCATCCCGTGCCCGACACGCTCTACTTCAACGCCTACACCGAAGACCTGTTCACCTGGGACAATGATCTTGACGGCAACGCCTTGCGCCATCTCCGGCTTAATTCGGACTCTGCTTTCTTCAACGGCCTGAAGGATCTCGCGCTCGATACCACCATTGCTGCCTACCTCAGCCGCTACGCCGATTTCAACTTCCGTATCGACTACGAGGAATGGAAGGTTTTCTTCCGCAAGGACGATGCGGAAAACATCAAAATTTCCCGTGGCGAGCAAAACATTTTTATCTGGTGCCTGTTCATGGCCATTTGCGAACGTATGCATGATGGCCATGTTTCGTACCAGTCGTATCAATATCTCTACAACGACGACCCGATTTCCTCGCTGGACGACAACAACGCCATCGCCGTTGCCTGCGATCTGGCCCACCTTCTGCGCCGCGCCGCCAACCGCAAAGACCAAAGCGGCGCAGCCGCACCGATCAGGATTGTGTTTTCCACCCACCACGCGCTGTTCTTCAATGTGATGTGTAACGAAATCGGCAGAACGAAAGAGGATGAGCCGAAAGTCAAGCACAAGCGCTATTTCCTGCACCGCCCCAATAGCGAAGGCACCTACACTCTGCGCGCAATGACAGCGGACACGCCGTATTTTCACCACGTTGCGTCATTGGCGGAGTTGCAACAAGCCGCCGATCCCGCCATTGACAAGCTGTACACTTTCCATTTCAACGCACTGCGCAGCATCATGGAGAAAACCGCTTCCTTTTTCGGGCACGATGACATCGCATTTTGCCTCAAAGCATTGAACAACGAAGAAGACATCGCACTCTATAACCGTGCCTTAAACCTGTTAAGCCATGGCAAATACGCGATTCACGAACCAACCGAAATGGGTGACAATACCAAAGACCTGTTCCGCCGCATCCTGAATGACTTCACAACCCAATTCCAGTTTGCACTACCGGAAATTCTGGACGCAGCACCGCCCGCCGGGGGGACCTGATGAACGCAGTCACCAGCCTTCACGCGGATGTCAAAAAAATCCTCGAACAAGCCCGCAGCCAGGCACGCGCAGCGGTAAATACTGCCATGGTGGAGGCGTATTGGCTGATAGGCCAGCGCATCGTTCTGGAAGAGCAGCAAGGGCAGCACAAGGCGCAGTACGGCACGCGCCTGATGGAGGCATTGGCGATTGCCCTGACGGCCGATTTCGGCAAGGGTTTCTCCTATGCCAATCTGTACAATTTTCGCCAGTTCTACCGGGTTTTTCCCGAACGGGAAATTCTCTACACGCTGTGTAGAGAATTGAGCTGGAGCCATTTGCGCCTGATCATCCGGGCCGATTCGCAACAGGCCATCGAGTACTACTGCAAGGAGACGCGGGAACAGCAGTGGACGGTGCGCCAGTTGGAACGGCATATCAAGACGGGGAGTTTTCAGCGTCTGCTGTCAAGTCAGGTCGAGCCACCAGCCGACAATGCGACCAAGGTGGCGCATCTGGACTTCATCAAAGATCCGTATGTACTGGAGTTCTTGCAGTTACCCGAATCGGACTCGGTGATACAGGAGCGCGCACAACTATTTGCCTCCAAGTATCGGCGCATATTGCCCACCGAGGAGGAATTGATTGTCCAGATCGAGCGCGAGAAGCGCCTGATCGCGTGGCGGAACAATGAGCGTACCGACCACGACAACACTGAAGAAAACACACCATGACTGAAGCAAACCAAAAACAACTGGGCAACACGCTCTGGAGCATCGCCGACCAACTACGCGGCGCGATGGATGCGGACGACTTCCGCGACTACATGCTGTGCTTTCTCTTTTTGCGCTACCTGTCCGACAATTACGAGACGGCAGCGAAGAAGGAACTGGGGCCGGACTACCCCAATACGAAGGGCGATGCTGGCATGGTGCCGCTGGCACAGTGGTATGCCGCCAATGCGGAGGATATCCCGGAATTCGAGAAGCAGATGCGACGCAAGGTGCATTACGTTATCAAGCCGGAATACCTGTGGAACAGCATCGCCAAGCTGGCGCGCACCCAGAACCCAGAGCTGCTTAACACGCTACAAAAAGGCTTGAAATATATTGAGGACGAATCCTTTGCCAGCACGTTCCAGGGCCTGTTCTCCGAGATTGATCTGGGTTCGAGCAAGCTGGGCAAGAAGTATGAAGACCGGAACGCCAAGCTTTGCGCCATCATCCAGAAAATCGCCGACGGTTTGGTGGCATTTTCCACTGCCACCGACACACTGGGCGACGCCTACGAATACCTGATCGGCCAATTTGCCGCTGGCTCCGGCAAGAAGGCAGGCGAATTCTACACGCCACAGCCGGTTTCCGACATCCTCTCCGCCATCGTCATGCTCGACAGCCAGGCCCCCAACACCGGCCCCGTACCACGGCTGGAGAGCGTACTCGATTTTGCCTGCGGTTCCGGCTCGCTGCTGCTGAATGTACGGCAGAAGATGGCCAAGGGGGGCGGCACGATTGGTAAAATTTTCGGCCAGGAAAAAAATATCACCACCTATAATCTGGCCCGCATGAACATGCTGCTGCACGGGGTGAAGGATACCGAATTCGAGATTTTCCACGGCGACACCCTGTTAAACGATTGGGACATGATGCGCGAACAAAACCCGGCCAAGCGGCCAAAGTTTGATGTCATCGTCGCCAACCCGCCATTCAGCCTGCGCTGGGAGCCGGGGGACGCAATGAAAGATGATGTGCGCTTCAAAAACCACGGCCTCGCGCCCAAGTCTGCCGCCGATTTCGCCTTTTTGCTGCACGGCTTGCACTATTTGAAAGATCAAGGCGTGATGGGCATCATCCTGCCGCATGGCGTACTGTTCCGGGGTGGCGTGGAAGAGCGCATCCGCACCAAGCTGCTCAAGGATGGCCACATCGACACCATTATCGGCCTGCCCGCCAATCTGTTTTACTCCACTGGCATCCCGGTTTGCATTCTGGTGCTGAAAAAGTGTAAAAAACCGGACGACGTGCTGTTCATCAACGCTGCCGAACACTTTGTCAAGGGCAAACGGCAACACCAATTGCAGCCGGAACACATCGCCAAAATCGTCAAGACTTACCAGTACCGCGAAGAGGAGCCGCGCTACGCCCGGCGGGTGGCGATGGCGGAGATTGAGAAAAATGACTGGAACCTGAATATTTCACGCTACATCAGCACCGCAGTTGCGGAAGAAGAAATCAATTTGATGGATGTTGGTGCTGAGCTGCGCAGGTTGGAGCAGGACATTGCGCTTGCGCGCGACAAACACAATGCCTTCCTCAAAGAGCTGGGCCTACCAAGCTTGCCGTGAGCGGTGGGCAACGCTTGTTACCCAACAATGGCATTGATCGGGTTGTCAAGACCCCGGTGATCAGATACATGCCCGCTACGTTTTTGATGTTCCACGTTTTTGATGTTTGCGCGCTGGTGACGGATGCTTTTTCAAAGCTCACACGGCAATTGCCCACACGCCTTGCGCCACCCACATGCCTGACCCGTACCAATCTCGTGGCTGTAACGCGCAATCAATTCACACGGTGTTATACTGGCGACGCGACAACGCCCCTTAAAATTGCATCACGAAAATAGTCTTGAAATAACCTATTCAATGAAATCAACTACTTACCCAGGCAGGCGAGTATCCGTGGCCCCGATGATGGACTGGACTGACCGCCATTGCCGCGTATTCCACCGCCAAATTACCCGCCATACCTGGCTCTATACCGAAATGGTGACCACCGGCGCGCTGTTGCATGGCGACGTGCCGCGCCATCTCGATTTTGATGCATGCGAACATCCGGTCGCCCTGCAATTGGGCGGCTCCGAACCCGCCGATTTGGCCGCCAGCGCCAAACTCGGGCAGCAATGGGGCTATGATGAAATCAACCTCAATTGTGGCTGCCCTTCGGAGCGGGTGCAAAAAGGCGCGTTTGGCGCTTGCCTGATGGCCGAGCCGCAATTGGTGGCCGATTGCGTTAAAGCAATGCGCGATGCGGTCGAAATCGATGTCACGGTGAAACACCGCATCGGCATCGATAAACATCAATCCTATGATTTTGTGCGCGATTTTGTTGGCACCGTGGCGCAAGCAGGTTGCCACACCTTCATCGTGCATGCCCGCAATGCGATTTTAAAAGGCTTGAGCCCGAAACAAAACCGCGAAATTCCGCCGCTCAATTATGAAATGGCGTATCAACTCAAACGCGACTTTCCAAAGCTTGAAATCATCGTCAATGGCGGCATTAAACATCTGGATGAAATCGATGTGCATCTGCAACACGTTGATGGCGTCATGCTCGGGCGCGAAGCCTATCATAACCCGTACTTGATGAGTAGCTTCGATGCGCGCTATTATGGCTCGCCCGATGCGCCCAACAGCCGCGAACAAGTGCTGGAAGCGATGTTGCCGTATATGCGCGAGCAACTGGCGCGCTATGGCAGCCTGGGCTTTAAAATCAATAGCATGACGCGCCATATGCTGGGTCTCGTGGCCGGCGTGCCGGGCGCGCGCACTTTCCGGCAAATGCTGTCCGACCCCAAACGCCTGGCCGGGGCTGATCCGGCAATACTGCTGGAGGCCTTGCGCGCTTGTCAGCAGATTTTTGCGCAGCACCCTGAATCAAGCGAATCAAGCGAATCGAATCAATCGAATCAATAAAACCAAATCAATAAAGCGGAATAAATTTGATCATGAAAAACCTTTGCCATGCTTTGATATTGTGGTCGCTGCTGTATTTGTCCGGCTGTGCCGTGCTGGACCCGCATGATCTGGTGTCGCGCCACGTTGGCAATGGGCCACCGCCGGAAGGTCAGGCACTGGAAAGGCCTGGCCGCGAGGCGGCGTTTGATTATGTTTGGCAGCGCATTAACGACCATTATGTGGACCCAAATTTGCGCGGCGTGGATTGGCAGGCCGTGCGGCAGCGCTACCGACCACTGGCCTTGAATAGCCCCAGCGATGAGGCATTCTGGAAAACTCTGGACGATATGACTGCCGTACTGGGCGATGCCCATACCCGCGTGATGTCGAGCAAGCATTATGCCCACTACAAGAAAAATCAAGTCCTCAGCCTGGGCTTGAATTTGCGCGAACTGGACGGCGAATTAATCGTAACCGGCGTGCATTCTTTATCCGAAGCGGGTTTGCTGGGCGTGCGTTCGGGGCAAAAATTGCTGAGTGTGGATGGCGTACCCGCCAGCCAATGGTGGGCCGCCCAGCGTGCCAAAGCGCGTAAAAGCTCGACCGAGCGCGCCAGCCTGAAAACGGCAGTCGGCATCTTCAATCGCGGTGATCCGGATCAAGATCATCAAAACGTGGCCCTGAGCCTGGAGCGCGCCGATAAAAGCGTGTTGCACGTAACGCTCTCGCGCGCGCCGCTAGAAGTGCGCGCGGGCGTGCGCGCCTGGAAGCTCACTTCCGGCTATGGTTATCTGCGCCTGACCGGTTTTGAATTGAATTTGAAAAGTGCCGCCCTGGCTGAAATGGAAAAGATTAAAGATACCCCCGGCATGATCTTTGATTTGCGCGGCAATGGCGGCGGTGCCTTGCTGTTGGCCCAAAGTCTGGCGGCGCAATGGCTGGAGGGCAGGGTGGCGGCAGGGCGCACCATTACCCGTGATGGCAAACCGATCGGGCTATTGTTTGGCTTGCTCGGCCAACAAAAGCTCGAATTTGAAATCGATGGCGTGCCCAACCCCTACCGCGCACCGATGGTGATTTTAATTGATGCCGATAGTGCCAGCGCCAGCGAATTGCTCAGCGCCACCTTGCAGGGCTTGGGCCGCGCCAAAGTGGTGGGGGAAACCAGTTGCGGCTGCTTGCTGGGCTTTTTGGGTCTGGCCAATATACCTGGCGGTGGCGCACTGGCGTATAGCGAACTCGATTTCGCCACCGTGGGCGGCAAACGCATCGAAGGCGTGGGGGTGCAACCGGACGTGGCAGTCAGCGCGTCACGCAGCGATTTGATCAGCGGCCACGACGTGCAACTGGAAGCGGCACTGGCCCTGCTG
>JBKJLF010000340.1:0-8691 GCA_046597185.1 Burkholderiaceae bacterium
TGCTACTCGGCGGCTTTCCACTGGAAAACATTGCGCGCATCGAAGTCATTCGTGGGCCGGGGTCGGCCTTATATGGCGCTGATGCATTTAGCGGAGTGATCAATATCGAAACCAAAAGCGCTGATGACATCAACGGTTGGGTCGTCGGCGCAAGGTTGGGGAGTTATCACAGCCGCGACACCTGGCTGCAATATGGCGGCAAATCGGGCCAGCTTCAATCCGCATTTTATTTGCGCCATGGCAAAACCGATGGTTATCGCGGTACGATTGAAAAAGATTTACAAGCCAATCTCGACCCGATTTTCGGCAGCCACGCCTCACTTGCGCCCGGCCCCTTGAATCTGGATGCCGAAGAATTGGATGCGCAGCTTGATCTCAGCCTCGACCATTGGCGGCTCCAGGCCAGCGTGCAAAATCGCAAACTGGGCACGGGCGCGGGCTTGGCAGAAAGCTTGGACCCGATTGGGAAATTCCCTGAAACCCGATACAACCTCAGCCTATCCTGGCAGAAAAATAATTTCATCCCATCGTGGAATGTAGCCGCATCGTATTCTCATCTTCATTTGGTCGAAAAAGTGGGCTCACCAACCTATGTGCTATTCCCGCCGGGGGCGTTTGGCGGACTGTTTCCAAATGGTTTGATTGGCAACCCCGGACATAGCGAGCGCCACCATCGCTTTGAATTCTCGGCCACCTATACTGGCTGGTCTCAGCACCAGTTACGATTTGGGGCGGGGCATGAAATTGAAGACTTATACAAAATTGAAGAATATAAAAATTTTACATTTACGCCAACACCCGGTGGCGGCAGTGTACTCACACCACTGGGGGGCATTGTAAATGCCGCAGGCAACCCGGCACTGATTTACTTGACGCCGCACAAACACGCTTTATCGTATGCATTTGTCCAGGATGAATGGAATGTGGCACAAGACTGGACGCTGACGGCGGGCCTGCGCTATGACCGCTATTCCGACTTTGGCAGCACCACCAATCCCAGATTGTCCTTGGTATGGAATGCATCCTACAATGTGGTTTTGAAAGCGATTCATGCCCGTGCCTTCCGCGCACCCAGTTTTTCGGATCAATATTCGATTAACAACCCGGTGGCGATTGGCAACCCGAATATTGGCCCGGAGAAAATCGCCTCGAATGAATTGGCGGCCATTTGGCGCGTGAAACCGGGTTTGCAATGCAATTTAACGCTGTTTCAGTACACGCAAAAAAATATCATCCAATATGTGACCGATCCCGGCCCTAACGGCACCGCCACCGCGCAAAACACGGGCGACCAAAGCGGGCACGGGTTTGAATTTGAGGGCACCTGGGATGTGAATTCGCAATGGCGGCTTGTTGGCAATTATTCCTATCAACGCTCAAAAGATGAAACCAGCGGCAAGGATGCGGGCTTGTCGCCGCACCACCATGTGTTTTTGCGCTCAAGCTGGCAATTTGCGCCATTCTGGCAAATGGGTGCTGCGCTCAACTATGTCGCCAATCGGCAACGCCAACCGCAGGATACGCGCCCAGCGATTGCGGATTATGCGACGCTGGATTTGAATGTGCGGCGTGAACGAGTTTGGCGCAATTGGGAATTACAGATGGCCGTCAAAAACCTGTTCAACCGTGATGTGCGCGAGCCAAGTTTGGCACCGGGGAATGTTCAGTTCGACTTGCCGCAACCAAGGCGCTCGGCGCAGGTGCAGATGATTTATAAATTCTAAAAACCAAGGAGCGCATGCCAAACTATGCAACCCTTATTTTACCAAATCATTTCGGTAGGGAGTACGCACGATGAAACGACAAATGAAATCCACCTCGTGGCAAAGCGCCATTAGCAAACTAGGTAAAGAACACACGCATAAGCTGCCTTGTCTACCGCAGCATGCCTCGCCGAAGCAATTGGCGAAACGCCAATTTCAATTGTCTAAGGCGCGCACGGATTACAACTATATGTTGACCTATATCGAGCCTGTGCCGTTTTCCGCCAATGTGCCTAAAGTGGAAAAATTCAGCCCAGACTACCGCGCCTTGGTCGCCAAGGTGATTGCGCCGATGGTGGAAAACTTTAAGCAAGTGGTCCTCAAGTTATACAGTGTTCAGTTGGCGCACGATTTGCCCGTGAATTTAATTGATAGCATTAAACGCAAGCCAGAAAAATTTGCGCTCGAATGGTATGACACTATGCAAGCTTTGTCGCAAGAGCGGCAAAGTGCCAAAGAACGCGCCGCAGCGCAGGCTAATGCTGTGGCGGCTACCTCAGTTTCTACTTCAGTCACACCGTCCGTCATCTCACCCACAAAAGCTACGCCTAAGCCTTTACTCAAGGCGCTTGGTAATTTAGCGCATGTGCCGGGTGATATCGAAAAAATGGTGTCAGGTTTAGCAAAAGTCCACGCCGATTTTAGCCGTGATGGCCCCACTTCTTTATTAAAATCCTTGCTGCATGAAACCATTTCCACTGAGGCGGGGCGCGACTTTTTGCGTCCCAGTAGTGAAGACGATTACGAGCAACTCTATCAAACCTTGGCCCGCCCCCTAGCTTTGCAAGTTGCGCCGCAAGACTGGATGCTGGGCGATGAGCGCCCTTGCCAGCAAGACTGGTATTTTGGCTATTTGCAAACGGCAGGTTTTAATACCACGCTGTTGCAAGGTCTGACCCCGTCAACCCTAGCCGCTTTGCTGCAAAAAATGCCGCTAACCGATGCCCAATTTCAAGCCGTGTTGGGTGATGCCAGCGTGAGCTTGCAGCGCGCCTGTGAGCAGCGCCGCTTGTATGTCTGTGATTATGAATTTTTAGTCGGCGCTAAAGAGAGCGAATTTCGCGGACTTAAGCGCTACCTATCTACCCCCATCGCCTTGTTTTACTGGAACCCTAGCCCGCCGCCGGGTTATCCGCCGGGGGCGGGTGTATTGCAGCCGATTGCGATTCAACTGCATCAACAACATGACATCGAAACCGCGCCCATTTTCACCCCCAACGATAGCGCCAATGCGCAAGACCCGAACGGCCTCAAGTGGAAGCTGGCAAAATTCATCGTCAATGCCATGCAAGCGATTCATCATGAATCAATAGCCCATTTTGGTTCTTGTCACTTGGCGATAGAGCCAGCGGTGTTGGCCTCGCATCGACAATTGGCAGAGAACCATCCCCTGATGGTGTTATTGAAACCGCATTTTCGTTTTACTCTTCATCTCAATACCACGGCGCGGCATAACCTCATTATTCCCGGTGGGGTGGTGGCGACCAATGTGGGGCCAGCGATTGAATCGAGTTGGGAAAAAATCAGTCAGGCGTTTATCAATCGGCAGTTTGATGACATCAATCCAGAGCGTTTATTTGATTTGCGCAACGTGGCG
Organism: Burkholderiaceae bacterium; assembly: GCA_046597185.1. GTDB lineage: Bacteria > Pseudomonadota > Gammaproteobacteria > Burkholderiales > Burkholderiaceae_D > CAMBDR01. The sequence continues at coordinate 3,361 of JBKJLF010000340.1, forward strand.
AAACTGCCCGATTTTCCATTTCGCGATGACACGCTTTTGTTATGGAAGGCGATTAAAAAATATGTCGCTGCGTATTTGCGCTTGTACTATGAAAATGATGCAGCGGTGCAGCAAGATAGCGAGTTGCAAGCTTGGGTCAATGAATTAGTCTCGCCCATGCATGCGGGTTTTCGCGGCATGCGCGGCTTGCGCAAGCTAGCTGAGCCGAATGCGGCCAAGCAGCTTTTTGAGCTGGATAATCTCGATTATTTAATCGACATCGTTGCGTACTTGATTTATTTAGCAGGGCCGCAGCATGGCTCGGTCAATTATGCGCAATACCCTTTGATGTCGTTTGGCCCCTGTGTTATGGGCACGGTGTACCAACCTGGCCCAAGTCGCAGCACCGTGTTAAACGAGGTCGATGATTGTTTGCCGTGGTATCCACCGCTCGATCAGGTGTTATATACCTTCACGTTTGAATACCTGTTGAGCAATGTGCAGTACGATAAATTTGGGCACTACCCCGGCACGCCCAGCATGCCGTATTTTAAAGATGAGCGGGTGCAAGAAGTGCTGGCCGATTTTCAAGAAGAATTGGCCTTGATAGAGGCCGAAATCCGGCTTCGCAACCGCAATCGGCCAGTGCCGTATTTATTTCAAATGCCGTCGCGTTTGTCTAATAGTGTGAGTATTTAGCTTGTAGCCCAACAACTGCGAGGGGAGGCAATAGCATGATCGCCCATGTAAGCGAGAGGATATGGGGTTTTCCGCCGCATATAGATCAGCCGCTGTATCTGTTTGAACATGACGCCGAGCTAAAGGCGCATCCGGCGTATGTTGCTGCGAAGGCAGGGGGGCGTGATGCGGCGGTGCTGTTAATGGCCGATTTGGCTGGCGAGTTTTTTAAAGCGATCAAAAACCAATTACCCCAGAATGCCATCTACGTCGCACCTTTTGCAAAAGAAGCAACCGGTGACAATGCCATCCCGCTGACGATGGCGGCCACATGTGCTATACTGACAGACGGCCAAGTAGATGAAGGAATTGTTCAAATAACACGGGTTTTTCATACAGGTGCCGACCCGATGGAACGGCTTGCTACCCGCCCCCGGTTTGAAGGCACGGTCAAGCCGGATGCACAGTATGTCTTGGTAGACGATGTGACGAGTATGGGCAGTACATTGGCTGAACTTGCCCATTTTATTCAGTTTCATGGCGGCAAAATAGGCCACATTGTCGTCTTAGTCAATGCAGGCAGAGACAAACGACTTAGGCCAAGTAAACAGTTACTCGCCACACTAGAACGGAGGTATCACCATGAAATCAGAGCCATCTTCGGCATCCACGTTAGCGCCCTCACCGCCAACGAAGCCAGCTAGCTTATTGGTTTCCGATCTGCTGACGAGATCAGAAATCGACGAGCTAAGGCTGAAAAAGAAACAGATCTTAGATTACGCACAAAAGGCATTACGCGAAAAGTTTGAAAAGATGGGGCTGTTGGGCTGATAGGCGGCGGGCTTGCTTGCTTGCCCAATAGCGGAAGAAGCGCGCAGCATTTTGCGGCATGGCTACGTCAAATTTTTGTGCTAGACTCAACATCATTCGCATAATTTAACCCACCACAAGGCGATATTGATGTTAGATATTGATACCGACCACCACTATCTTAATTGTTGTTTTAAATTGCTTGAATGACGCCCTTACGCCATTGCTATTCGCACTGTATCGCGCTGCTTATGCCAATGGATCAATCGGCCAAAGTTGCGCACTGTGCAGGACACGCAAAATACGCACGACATCACCCCTAATCCGATACGCGACGACATAAGACGTTTGCCGAACGACTAACTCTCTCGTGCCATCAAGCCGACCAAGACGGCCACCTTCAGGAAACTGAAGCAGCATCTTACATTGTGCGCTGATGCGCTCATCCACACTTGCCGCCGCACGCGGATTGTCCTGCTCAATGTAATCAAATATCTGGTTTCGGTCATCCAGTGCGTGCTGCGACCATTCTAGTTTCATTTTTCAGCGTCATCGGCTGCGCGCAAGGCTGCTGATCGCCGCTTGGCAAAATGGGCCTCAACCTGATCTTGCGCAATAGCTGGGCGCGGATCATCCAGCGCCGCTTGCACCTTGGCGCGGAACCACTCGTCATAGGCAGCGGGATCGGTGGCAAAACCGAAGGGCAGCGTGCCTTCGTTGGCAATCCGGGTCAACAGAATGCGTACCGCATCCGAAACGCTCAAGCCCATATTCTCCAGCACCGCCGTGGCGCGCGCTTTAACGGCAGCATCAATTCGGGTTTGTACCAGTGCATTGGCGCTCATGAAGATTCTCCTTGTGAAAGACATCTTCGTATTGTAATTCAAATGAATGACAAATCAAGCCCCAGCAGTAAAATTGCCAGAGTCCAGAATATCGCCGCCTCGGCTGGGCCGAGAGTGTTGTTACGGTTATCTGGCGTGTTGTGGTTGCGATAGGCCGAGCGCAGGTTCGACGGGTTGTTGTTCCACGAACCACCGCGCAGCACGCGATTCTCTCAGGGCAGTGGAACCTTCACCGATAAGCCGTTGGCCCACAATGGGCAAACCAGCCATCTTTGAAGAGGGTGTTGCGCAAGTGTACCGTGTTGGCGCAGCGCAGGGGTGCGCCACCCAACTGCGTATGCGCTGGCGCACGGCTGATGCGCGCGCAGGCAGGCAACTTGGCAAAATGATCAGACAAATTAATTCCTTAAAAATTCGAGCCTGCGGCTGGCTTTGAACAAAGCAAACCGCATGCTATTGGCAGAGGGCGATAGTACACTAATTTGCACCAAATTCAAGATAAAATGTAGAAAATCGCAAAGCCTTTAAGAAACAAGACCAAAACTGCCTACGGCAGCGTCCTGGCAACCCGCAGGCCGAGATGGATGTCCCGGTTAACTGGCGCGAAGTGGCCGCGATAGGCCGAGCGCAGGTTCGACGGGAAGTTGCCCCACGAACCACCGCGCAGCACGCGATCCTCACTATTACCAACAGTCAACCATGCACTGCCGTCTTGTGGCGCACCTGTATAATCATCATGCCAAACATCTTCCACCCATTCCCAGACGTTGCCATGCATGTCATGCAAACCAAAGGCATTAGCTGTTTTACCGCCAACTTCATGCGTTTTGGCCCCGCTATTGATGTAATACCATGCGTACTGGCCGAGTGCCGCTTCATCATCACCATAACCCCATTTAGACCTACTAGTACTGGTCTTGGCACACGCCGCATATTCCCATTCCGCTTCGCTCAGCAAGCGATATTTACCCTGCCCATCAGTAACCGAACCATTCAGCCACGCAAAATAGGCTTTTGCGTCGTGCCAGCTTACCCCTACTATTGGGTACCGGGCACCAAACAGCGCATCACCCAACTTCTTGTAGTGGGCATCCTTCCCTGTTTGGTAATGATATTGGCTGCCCGCTTCGTTCCATTCCGGTCCCCTACACTTGCCTGCCGCCACGCAAGCTTTATATTCGGCCACCGTCACTTCAAACTTGCCCACGGCAAACGGCTTGGCGATGGTCACTTGCGGGCCGTTTTTCTCGGTAGCCGCCACATCAGAACCCATCTTAAAACTACCTGCTGGCACCACCACCATCCACGGCCCTAGCCCGCCGCCAGCCAATTTGTCTTGAAAACTGCTACCAACGGGGTACTTTTCCGGCGCTGGCACGCTGGCCGCAGGGGCTGATGCTTCCATACTAAACGAAACTAAATCAATAGGCCGCACCGTTTCATTTTTGCCCAAAAAGTAGCCCCCACCCAGTGCCGCAACTAGGATAAGCCCCACAGCCCCACCAATGACCCAGTCTGGCCTTGGCCCAACGGGCGGCTTTAGTAGGCTTGGCGGCACCATATCTGGCTTAGGTTGCGGCTTAGGTGACGGCTCGGGTGGCGCGATTTGTACCACTGGTGCCACCCCATCCGTCGGCTTCACCTGTTCTTGTTGTTTTTTCGCAAGCATTGCGGCCTGCGCTTGCGCTGTATGCTCACCCAATTCACAGGTCGCCAAATAATTACCATACGCAATGGCGGTATCCAATTGGCACGCCACATCAAACTTCTTTTGATCCCGCTGCCGTTGTGCCACCAGTTCCCGCGCATCCAAAGCCTGTTGCAGGCGCGCGTTGAGCGTATGAATTTGCGTATGAATTTGCGCATGGTTTTGCCCATAACCGCCCAGCCGCTGTAAGGTGGCGGTGCAATTGTCGCCCACCGGGCTATTCAGTTGCCCAGCCGCCATTTGCCGTTCAAAGTTCGCCACCAGCCCGACCACATCTTGCCCCACAGCCTCGTGCAGGCGCACAGGCGCGCCTATGCGCAAGGGGCGCTGGGGCGTGTCGCGCTGGGCGTGGGTGCGCGCCAACTGGTGCATGCGCGTAGCCAAGGCTTGCGTTAGCTCGTCATCGAGTACCACACTTTGCTGCCTGGCTTCATAGTCTTTCAGTGTTTCCAGCAAGGCAGCGGTGAATAAGCCGTGCCCGCTCTGATAGCTTGGCAATTCTTCGGCCCGCTGCTGGTCGTGGCAAGAATTAAGCGTCACCAGCGAGGCTGCCGCCACCGCTACCCGACTCGGCCCCAAAGCCAGCCCGCGATACACCACTTCGCCTTCAAACCGCGCCAGATTACTGCTGTCGCGGCTTTCGGCCTCGAAGCGCTTAATGGGCAGGCGGCAAGCGTCAAAAATGAAGGCGCGATGCACGCCCGTCCAGGTATCCGTCTGCGCGCACAGGCTGCGGTAGGACTGCACGCCCTCGCCCACCACATACGCACGATCTAGCAAACTGGCATCGACCATCGGCAGTAGAAACAGTTGGTCCGCGCCCTCTGGCACGTTGGCGGTTTTGCCATGCCCGGCAAAGAACAACACAAACACATCGCCCGGCTCCAACGCCTTTTTGATGCGCCGTAACTCACTGTTAATGCTGCGGCCCGCATTGAGATCGTCATGTGTGAGCACGGTGGTTTCAAACTTAAGCTGATGTTTAAACAGCGCAGCCAACTCGCGTGCGTCACGCGCGGCGCACCGCAGCGGCGTGATGGCCGCGTCTTCGTAATGGTCGATGCCGATGAAGAGTGCGTGTTTTTTCATAACTTGTAACAGCAATAGAAAATAGGCGATGCAATGAGCAAGCAATCTTGAAGCGAATAAGCATCATACCTTGCATTCGATGCTGCAACTCACATTGTGCCACTGGTAGTAATATAAATGCGCTATCATTAATATCTCAAGTTTAGACATTCCCTTGGCCTCAGCAGCCGCTGAAAAGGTAAAAAACAAATAACAACTGATTGATTATCCACCAAAAAGCAG
>JBKJLF010000417.1:0-14994 GCA_046597185.1 Burkholderiaceae bacterium
CGCAACATCCGTTGCCAACATTAAATGATGAGGTATACGATGAATTTGTTGGAAATCATGCGCGAAGCAGTGGTCATTCCGGTGATCGCCATTGACGATTTGGCCCATGCCGTTCCCATGGCGCGGGCCTTGGTGGCCGGGGGGATTCGGGTGTTGGAAGTGACCTTGCGCACGCCTCAGGGTTTGGCCGCGATTCGTGCCATTGCCGAACAAGTGCCCGAAGCGATTATTGGCGTGGGTACCTTGACTGCGCCGGAAGAATTTATCGCCTCGCGCGATGCGGGGGCGGTATTTGGGGTCTCACCGGGTTTAACCGCCAGCTTGATTGGCGCTGCCAAAAGCTCGGGCTTGGCCTTGTTGCCGGGTGTGATGACGCCGTCCGAAGTGATGGCAGCCCGTGAAGCCGGGTTTCGCCAATTAAAATTGTTTCCTGCGGTGCCCGCTGGCGGTGTCGGCATGCTGGGTGCCATTGGCGGCCCCTTGGGTGATATCACTTTTTGCCCAACCGGTGGGATTACCCAAGAAACGGCGGCGCAATTTTTAGCCTGTAAAAACGTGGCTTGTGTTGGCGGCAGTTGGTTGACCCCGAAAGCGGCAATGCAAGCAGGTGATTGGGCGCAATTGACGGAAATTGCCCGTAAAGCCAGTGCGTTGCGTAAATCAGTTTGACTCTGTATGGTATGGGGCTCCGGCTTGGTGCCGGAGCTTACTTGCCATAGCGTTCGATTTCAACTGCAATTTGGTCGAGCGCGACTTCCCGGTCTACCGCATTGAGTTTCATGGCTTCTTTGGGCATGCCAAACACCACGCAACTGGCTTCGTCTTGCGCCAGCGTGAGCGCGCCTGCATCGTGCATGTCACGCAAACCGCGCGCGCCATCATCGCCCATGCCGGTCATGATAATGCCCAAGCCATTGCGCCCGGCAATTTGCGCAACCGATTTAAACAGCACATCAACCGACGGTTTATGCCGATTCACGGGCGGGCCGTCCATAATGTTGACCTGGTAAAAAGCCCCGCTGCGGGTTATTTTCATATGCAGGCCACCCGGTGCAATCAGGGCGCAACCGGGCAGGATGCGGTCGCCATTTTTGGCTTCGCGCACTTCAATCGCGCACAGGCCGTTCAGCCTTTCGGCAAATAGCGCGGTAAATTTTTCGGGCATATGCTGGACAATCACGATGCCTGCGGTGACGCGTGGGAGTGCGCATAAAACGTGTTCCAGCGCTTGCGTGCCGCCGGTGGAGGTGCCAATGGCCACCACTTTGTCGGTGGTTTGCGCCAAGGCAGACATGGGCACCGGGGTTCTGGCTTCGATTGGCGCGCCCGCGTTGCGTTGGCTGGCCAGAGCAGGGGCGCTGCTGCTGCCGGCATTGGCGGTGGCGGTACTGGTAGCGTTGGTAGCGCCGGCTTGATACGCCCTCGCGACAATGGTGCGCGAAGCGCGCGGCCTTGATTGCGCCGCTTGTTTGATGGTGCGGATCAGCTCGGCACCCGATTCAGAGATAAAATCTTTCAAGCCTAATTTGGGTTTGGTCACATAAGCCACCGCACCCGCCGACAAGGCTTGCATGGTGGTTTCGGCACCGCGTTCGGTTAAGGTGGAGCAAATCACCACCGGGGTGGGGCGCTCTTGCATGATTTTTTTAAGGAAGGTAATGCCATCCATACGCGGCATTTCGACATCGAGCACGATCACATCCGGCCATTCGATGGTCATTTTTTCTTGCGCCATGATAGGATCGGCGGCAGAAGGCAAGATGTGGATTTGCGCATCTTTGGCCAAAACCATACTCATCACTTGCCGGACGACGGCCGAGTCGTCAATAATCATGACTTTAATTTTGTTTTGCTGCATAACACTCATAATCAATATGCTTTCCAAGGCGAGAACGGGAATGACTTGTTCCGAATCAGTTTGTAGCACGCCGACTACGGCGATCAATTCGGTATGCACCCGGTCCTATTTGTACTAAACCCTCTACCACCCCACTCAATGTTTCTGCCAAGCCTACAAATAATACGCCATCGGGCACCATGGCGGACATTAACTGGGTAATTACTTTACGTTTTATTGGTGGTTCAAAATAAATCAACACATTTCGTAGGAAAATAACGTCAAACGGTACTAATTCTGGCAGGGGTTCAATCAAGTTGATTTGGGCAAATTCGGTTTTTTCGCGCAAGCTTTTGTCTACCAAAATAGACCCTTCATACGGCCCACTGCCGCGTAAAAAATAGCGTTTCAAATAATCGTCAGGAATCCCGTCCAGTCGGTCCATACCATACAGGCCATTGACTGCCGTGCGCAAAACCCGGCTGGACAGGTCAGAACCGCGCACTTCCCAGTTTTGACAAAGCCCTTTACGGCTCAATTCCTGCAAGGTCATGGCGATGGTGTAGACTTCCTCACCGGTCGAACAGGCCGCGCTCCAGACCCGAAACACATGGTCTTTGGTCGCTTCAGTGGCAAGATCCGACAACATCGTGAAATGGGCTGGTTCACGGAAAAAATAAGTTTCGTTGGTGGTGAGTAAATCAATTGCCGTTTGTAATTCATCGGGATGTTGATTGCTTGCCAGCATGGCGAAATAATCGCCATAGCTGGTCAAGCGCAGTGTTTGTATACGTTTAAACAATCGTCCCGACACCAGGGCTTTTTTATTCGGCCCCAGTGAAATACCGGAATGTTTAAACAAAAGATCGCGAATGACAATGTATTCACGATCTGTCAAGCCATTTAATTCCATATTGCAACAGGTCGCCAGGTTTGATGATTAAATGCAACAGCATGTTTAGTCTGGACGCACACCTTATTCCGCTCTTAGTTGGGCTAACTCTTCGACAGAGAAAGTATGATTAATATCCAGGATAATGCTGAAACTGCCATTGATCTTGGCCATGCCCGCAATAAAATCCGTGCGCACACTGGCGCCAAAATGTGGGGCGGCTTCGATTTGCTCTTCGCTTAAGTCAATCACGGCTGAGACTGAATCGACCATCACACCAATATCGAAGTGCTCGTCATCGTATTCGATTTCGATCACCACGATACAGGTACGTCGCCCAACGGTTGCCGCACCACGCCCAAGGCGCGCGCTTAAATCAATCACCGGGACCACCGAACCACGCAAGTTGATGACGCCACGAATTGACAGTGGCATCAGGGGGACGGTGGTGATATGCGAAAACTGGATGATCTCCTTGATCGTCAAAATGCCCATGGCAAACATTTCTTGCGCGAGAAAAAAGGTCAGGTATTGGCCCGTGTCGAACCGAACTTGATCCAGGTCATAGGCATTGTTACTCATTCCCTGCTCCTTTTTTTACACCCGTTCATTGTCAAATTGCCTGCTTTAGCCATCATTAAATCATTAAAAACGTTTGAAATGCGATTCATCGGGGGCGGCGTTGGTGATGCGTCGGGTGGTGCGTTTGGGTGTCGCTTTATTGCCGATTGCAACCCGTGGCGCGCTAATGGCGTCACTGCCATCGGCCAGGGTGAAGAAGTCCATCAAGCCTTGCAGTTGTTCGGCCTGGCCCGACATTTCTTCCGAAGTCGCGGCCAATTCTTCCGCTGCCGCAGCGTTTTGTTGCGCCACCTGGCTCAATTGGCTGACGGTGCTGCTAATTTGCGCCAAGCCAGTATTTTGCTCTTCGGATGCGGCGGAAATTTCTTGCACCAGATCCGAGGTTTTGCGGATGGATGGAATCATGGCGGTGAGCAATTGGCCCGCTTCTTCCGATACCGTGACGCTGGTGCCAGCCAATTCGCTGATTTCTTTGGCTGCTACCTGGCTGCGTTCGGCCAGCTTACGCACTTCCGCTGCCACTACGGCAAAACCTTTACCATGTTCGCCAGCACGGGCGGCTTCAATTGCCGCATTTAAGGCCAGCAAATTGGTTTGGTAGGCAATATCGTCCACAATGCCAATTTTGGCAGCAATTTGCTTCATGGCTGATACGGTTTGTGACACGGCATTGCCGCCCGCGACCGCTTCCTGCGCCGAATTGGAAGCCATGCCATCGGTGATTTTTGCATTCTCTGCGTTTTGTGCGACTGACGCCGACATTTCTTCCACCGATGAACTGGTGCGCTCGACACCGGAGGCTTGCTCTGATGCCGCTTGCGACAGGCTTTGCGCGGTGGCACTGACCTGCGCTGAAGCGGAGGTGAGGGCGTCGGCAGCGACCCGCACGTCGGCGATAATGCTGGACAGTTTCAGGGTGCTGGCATTGGCGTCGTTTTTGAGTTGGCCAAAGATACCCTCGTAATCGCGGGTGATGCGTTGGGTCATGTCGCCTTGTGCCATGGCACTTAAGACCCGCACCACTTCGTTCAAGCCCACATCCGAGGTTTCCATCAGTTGGTTCATGTTTTTGGAGAGGACAGCAAAGAAGCCGGTTTTGCCCGCTTCATCCAAACGGCGGGCAAAGTCGCCTGCGGCAGCACATTCCACCAAATCAGAAATGTTGCGCTCGATTTCCAGTTCTGCCGTGCGATCAAACCATTCCAGCACCGTGCCCAAGTGTTTGCCTTGCGCATCCATGATGGGGGTGGCAACCAGCGAGAAGGTACGCACCCCCACCTTGATTTGGGTGCGATAGGTATTGCGCAAGCTCCCCAATAAGTTGCGTTGGTGCGAGGGGTTTTTATGGAACTGGTCAAAATTGGCACCGATCACTTTATTGGCATCAAAATTGGGTAATTGGGCGCGAATATCGGTTTGCGCCACGCTTAACATTTGCAACACCGCTGCATTAGCATAGACGATATTGCCATCGGTATCGGCAATCATTAAATTGGTGGTGGAACTATCGAGTGCCTGCTTGATGCGGGTATTGGCGCGCGCCTGTTCTTCCGCTTTCACTTCGGCGGTACGGTCAGCCCATTCCACCACGGTGCCCACCCGGGTATTTTTGTCATCAAATACCGGGGTTGCAACCAGGCTAAAGGTACGCGGCCCCAGTTTTAATTGGGTGCGGTGGCTGTCACGCAAGCCGCCCAGCAAGCCGCGTTGATGCGCAGGGCGTTTGTGGAAGTGATCGATATTGCGCCCCAAAATGTCTTGCGCGCGAAACTGTGGCAGGTCCTGGCGGATATCGGATTCGGCTTCGGTCAATAATTGCATCACGGCTTGATTGGTGTAAATGATGTTGAATTCGGCATCGGCAATCATCATCCCGGTGCTGGTGCTGTCAAGTGCAATTTTGGTGCGGGCATTATTGGTTGCCGCGATGGCTGCTTGCGTCAGGTTTTGGCTCATCTTGGCCAAAGCCTGCATCAAATTGCCCACTTCATCTGTGCTGGTGGTTTTTATTTCGGTACTGAAGTCGCCCACGGCCACTTTGTTGGCAACCATCAAGGCTTGTTGCAAGGGTAAGGTCAGCGAGCGGGTAATAATCCAGGCCGTCGCTATACCCAGCAATAAGCCTAAAACCAGCATGATCAGCAAGACTTGTTGTGCAGCTTTATAGCTGGCATCAGTATCTTTGACCATTAAGTTATTTTTTGTTTCTTCATGGTCAATGTAGTCGGAAAGCAAATCTTTCCATTTTTGGCGTTGCGCCAATTGTTGATTGAATATATCGGTGGCTTCTTTTACCGAATGCTTGCGCGATAAGGCCACAATTGAATCGGTGGCAGCGCGAACCGATAATTTTGCCTCATCAATTGCGGCCAGGCGTTTTTTGTCATCATCGCCCGTGCTCAGTTTTTTAAGCATTTCCGATTGCTTGTCGTATTGAGCGCGCTGGCTGGTGATTTTCGTGGCACCGTCTTCTACCGTTTTATCGTCGTTGGATAAAATCATTTTGGCAAGAGAATCGGAAATTTCAGAAATGGCATCGCCCATTTTAGTCAGGGCAGTGCTGATCTTCTCATTTTCATTGACTATTTTGTTGATGCTCTCTTGTTGCTGACCCAAACTGCGCAGCGCAACCATGGTCATAATCAAGGTAATCAGCAAGACTACGCCAAAGCCGACGGCGAGTCGAGTTCCAAACTTCAGATTGGAAAGGTTCATTGCTTGCTCCTGGTTTAAGGCTTCAATAAAAACAAAATATTTAATAAAACTAAATAAAAAGGGATGGCACAAAAATATTACGTCGGGTCTATGTTGCGTGAATCGCGGTACTCATGGCTTCCAGTTCTTCAATGCTGAATGTTTTGTTGATGTTTAGGATAATAATAAATTGCTCGCCAATTTTGCCAATGCCGGCAATAAATTCATTGCGCGCCTGATTGCCAAAACGCGGCGGTGGCTCAATTTGCTGATCTGCCACATCAATCACGGCGGATACGGCATCCACCATGGCACCAATAATAAAGGTTTGTTGGTTGACCACGACTTCTAAAATGATGATACAACTGCGTTTGCCCACCTGGGCGGCAGCGTGGCCAAAGCGGACATGTAAATCAATCACTGGCACCACCGCGCCGCGCAAATTGATAATGCCGCGAATATAGTCGGGCATCATCGGCACGCCGCTGATTTCGGTATATTGAATAATTTCCTTAACCACTAGTATGTCCAGCGCAAATACTTCCTTGCCCAGCGCAAAGGTTAAATACTGTTTGCTGGGAATGCTGACATGGACTACCTTCTGAGCTGCTTTGAACATGGCGCATCCTTTTTATTGCAGATGGGTTTCGCGGTCACCCGCCAGACGCACCAGTGACGGCACATCCAAAATCAATGCGACTTCCCCGGAACCGAGCACCGTACCGCCGCTGATGCCGCGTACTTTTTGAAACAGTTTGCCCAAGGGCTTGATCACGGTTTGGTATTCGCCCAATAATTGATCCACCACCAAACCGGCGGCCATTTCGCCATTGCGCACCACCACCACACTGCGTCGTTCAGAAAGGGCGTCCTGAATATTAAAAATTTTACGCAATTCAAGAAAGGGTAGCACTTCACCGCGCAGATTCAAGGTGCCGCTCCATTCGGAATGGCCTTGCAATTGGCTGGCGTCGGAATCAATGCATTCCACCACCGCATGCAATGGAATCACATAGGAACTCTTGCCCACCCGCACCAAAAAGCCATCAATAATGGCGAGCGTGAGCGGCAGGCGAATTTCAATGGTGGAGCCTTGGCCGACAATGGTTTTCGGGGTCACGCTGCCGCGCAAGGCTTCAATATTTCTACGCACCACATCCATACCGACGCCCCGGCCGGAGAGATTGGTGACTTTTTCGGCTGTCGAAAAACCTGGTTCAAAGATCAGATTGAGTTTTTCAAGTTCGCTCAATACTTGATTCGGCCCGACGATGCCGCGTTCACGTGCTTTGGCCAGAATTTTTTCGCCATCCAAACCGCGTCCATCGTCCGATACTTCGATCACGATATGGCCGGAATCATGGTGCGCCGACAGATGTAATGTGCCGACTGCGGGCTTACCGACCGAAATCCTTTGTTCCGGCAACTCGATGCCGTGATCCATGGCATTGCGTACCAAATGCATCAGGGGGTCACCAATTTTCTCCACCACCGATTTATCGAGTTCGGTTTCAGCCCCTTCAATTTCGAGGTGGATTTCTTTCCCCAACTCGGCGGCGGTATCGCGTACCACCCGCTTGTAGCGTGCGAAAGTTTCACCAATTTGCACCATGCGCAAGGCCAGGGTGCCATTGCGAATTTCTTCTACCAGGCCACTCATTTGCTGAGTGGTTTCAATTAACTGGGTTACTCTCAGGCGCTGCGCCAACAGGCTGGCGCTGGCACCACAAATGACCAGTTCGCCCACCAGATTGATTAAGGCATCGAGTTTGTCGGCTGGCACGCGCACGAAGCGTGATTCATCGGGCTTGCCATCTTTTTTACCTTGTTTGGTCAGTGCCGCATCCACGACTTCACTGGCAACCTTGTTTTGAGCGATTAGAATTTGCCCCAGTTGTGAATTGGACGCGGTATTGTTCGCCGCACCGCCTGCAGGATGGGTTCCGGTATTGCCGGTATTGCCGATAAGGTTGCCATGATCATCGCTTGCTCGTTGCCCCTGGCGTCGTTCATCGTGATCCTGATTTTGTTGCGCCTGCAAAGCCTCGTCCAGCGCCTGGCGCGAAATGGCACCGCAATCAACCAGTAAATCGCCCAGGCGCGCTTCTTTGGGCAAGTCGCGCAATAGATTCAAAAAGTCCGATACCCGGCGGTTGGGGGGTAAGATGCGGATGGTGCAATCTTCGCGCACAAATTCAAACGCGGCATCAATGTCAGCGCGTGAGGCTTGCGAATGCAAGCTCACCTCAAAACCCAGGTAGCAGGATTCAGGATCAAACGAGGCAAGATTGGGTAAATGTTCTTCAATAATGAGCAGCGTCTGGATTTGGCCGAGGGAACGTAAATAGCCGATCACGCTCAAGGGATCAAAGCCATTGCGAAAGGTATTTTCACCAAAGCGCAAAGAAATATGCCAGGTGCCAGGATTATTGACCGGGGCGGGAAGGGCGCTCGTGCTGACTTTGCGCTTGCCAGCCAGCCATGTCATTAATTGCTCGACCATCAGCGCGGCTTGTTGATCACTGGCGGCAATGCTGGCCGCATCACATCCTTTGTCCTGCGCTTGTTGCAATAAATCACTCAGAATATCACTGCTTTTCAATAATACATTGCTTAAATTGGGGTCGATGGTGATTTCATTTTTGCGCACCCGATCCAAAACGCTTTCAACCTGGTGGGTAAAATTGACAATACGGTTTAAGCCAAACAGACCAGCCGAGCCTTTGATGGTGTGGGCTGCACGGAATAAGGCGTTAATGGTTTCGCGATTGCCTGGGTCGGTTTCCAATATCAGCAGCGTATCTTCAATTTGCTGCAGCATGTCATTGGCTTCGGCAAAGAAGGTTTCGAGTGCGTCGTCATATAAACCCATGTCGTCACTCATTGATCGGCTCCTGCACCAAAGTGAATCGGTTAGTGATGTTGTAGGTGTTGAATAATTCAGTAATGGAGTCCGGCACCCTATGCAAAATAAGCTCAGTCTCTGTCCCGGCTACTGATTTGGCGCTGGCAAGCAACAACTGCAAACCCGCGCCATCACATTCGGTGACACCGGAAAGGTCGATTCGTATCGGCTCCAGATCCATATGGCTTTGCTCCAGAGCGGCTGCGAGCTGTTGCTTTAATGCGGCAGCTTGATAAATTGTTAATTCGCCTGTCATAAAGATCCGCGCCATTGGGTGTGCTCCAGCAAAAATACAGTTAAAACGACAGGTACAGCTTCGCCCTGATCCGGGTGGGCATTAAAATTGCATGAAAATCAAGGCAAAATTAATTTGGAAACCGCATTGAGCATTTGGACCGGACTGAATGGTTTCACAATCCACGCCTTCGCGCCAGCCAGTCTGCCTTCCTGTTTAACTTCGTCATCACTTTCCGTGGTGAGCATAATAACTGGCGTGAATTTATAGCTGGGGTCTTGTTTGACCTGGGTGACAAATTCAATCCCGTTCATATTGGGCATGTTCACATCGGATATGATCAGATGAACTTTTTTGCCGCCTAATTTGGCCAGTTTCGCCAGGGCATCACGTCCATCGGACGCTTCGATTACCTCATAACCTGCACCAGTCAACGCGATTTGCACTACCCGTCTCAGGCTTGCAGAGTCATCAACAATAAATACGGTCTTAGCCATGTTTCTAATCCTAAAAATTTAAAAGAAAGTAACGTCTTCGTCCTGAGTGTCCTGCTTTATGCCTTGTCTTCTGTCTCGGGTGATGACCCGGCCTTTGTCGAGCGCGGCATCATGAGTATATTTTTGATCCTTCATAGTATATCGCTTGCCCAGGTGATGCAACCATTCTTCGGGGCTGGGGATGGGCATGTTTGGATCGTTAATGACTTTTTGTAGTCGCTGAATGTCGTTATCCACCGTGGTCAGGATTTGACTGATGCGGTCTTGATATTGTAGTGTCACCAATAAGTTTTCAACATCGGCCCGAATCACGCTGCCTTGGGAGCGCATTTGCTCAGAGGAGGCACCGAGATTGCGCACATGATTCAATACATCTTGTACCACATGGCCGGAAATTGTCATGGCCTTTTTATCTTGCTCGGCAGCACGGGAGGCAGTAGCCAGGGTCAGGCTCATGATATCGGTGATTTGCACCACCCTCTCGCTGATGCGCTTGCCTGTTTCAGCCGATTGTTGCGACAATTTGCGCACTTCGCCAGCCACTACCGCAAAGCCACGGCCCGCACTGCCTGCCCGTGCCGCTTCAATGGCGGCATTAATTGCCAATAAATTGGTATGGGCGGCAATTAAGGTGACCTCAGAGGCCATTTCTTGCAGTTCATCGGTTGCGGTTGCCAAATCGCGCACTTTACTGAGTAATTCGTCTTTGCTGTCGATTACTTTTTCCAGTGCACCAATCACCGGGGTGAGTTCGCGTTCGCACAGGGTGAGTAAGCTGATGGTCACGTCTTCGTGGCTGGAGTCTTCAGTGCCGGAAACACCGCCAAAGCCTGCCATATCAAATTGTTTGACCATGGACGCGAAGCTGGTAATAAGTTGCCCTACCGCACCTTCGGTTTGGACTTTGACGGTTTCGAGATGTTTGGCCCAGACCGGGAAAAGGGATTCGAGCAAGGTCGTGAGTGCAGATTCAGGTGGGGTTTGATCTGACTCAAAGGACTCATTGGCTTCAACGCGGGGTGGGGCAACTAAAGGCCATATTGAACATATTGTCACGCCCAGTAAGGCAATCACTTCCAGCCAACCCTGATGGTAGAACAGAGGCAAGCAGGCAAAGGCAATGCTCATGCCGGGCAGCAAAAAGCCCTGAGGTGAAAGGGGGCGGCTAACTTGGTTTGGTTCCATACGCAGGCAGTCCGTTATATACATGAATAAAACAGGGACTGGTATAGGTGTCCCTTCATTTTTTTGTATTAGAAGGTGTTGCATTCTTCTTCCAGTATGGCATGAGGCATGGGCTTGGGCATCATGGGATTACAGATTATTGGCCATCGAATCGGGTTCGGGAGGCGGTGTGGTACTCACTGCTCGTTGGGGAAATAGTAGCGCAAAATGCGCTAATTGGGTTTGATAATGGCAGAACCTGGGGCGCTATTTGAAAATATCACGCCTGAATACAACAGTTGGTTGGCACCGCCAATGAGGGCAGGTCGTGTCGTATCGCAGCTTTATCGTTGGTAATTTGTACTGTCGGGGTTTTTGACGGTTTGTTGAATAATTGTTGTGCTAAAATCTTTCCGCGCGAGGCCGTTTTCCGCTTTTTGACGCCAGGTATGGTTTATGCAGGTTTGCACAGGTTTGTATAATTTACCAGCCTCAATGACTAACGCAGGCAATAAAACTTTGTGAGGTGTAATTATGGCCGATGCTCAACCCTTGCGGGTAATAATTATTGATGATAATGAACTTACCCGACCTTTGTTGCGTGTGATTTTGCGTGGTTCTGTTTATCAGGTTGTCGGCGAGGCAGTGGATGCGAGTTCAGGTTTGGCATTAACGAAATCGCTGCGGCCGGATATTATTTTGCTCGATAATAATATGCCCAATGGCGATGGCATCGATATTGTCAAACCATTAAGGCAAGCCTTGCCCAAGGCGGTTATTTTGATGGTGACCACGCAAAGCGAAGAAGAAATGATTCAAGCTGCAATGGATTTGGGCGCGGACGGTTTTGTAATTAAACCTTTTAATACCCAGTCAGTACTGGGTACCATCGCCAAAGCCAGCACGCATTTTGTTTTGACTGCGCCGGCAACCCCTACTTTTTAATGTAAAGCCGGGTTGTTGTTTGGCACAATGATACGAAATTGTGTTTTTTGCAACAATGTGTTAAATGCATTGCGTAATTCGGTATGCAGATGCTTGCATTGACTGTTATTTTGCATTTGGCAAGCTTCTTCTAATTCTTTGGCCAATCCATTCATTTGATCTGCCCCGATATTGCTGGCACTCCCTACCAGCTCGTGACCTGCTGCCTTGGCAAGGCCATAATCTTGTTGCGTCAGGGCTTGCTCGATTCGATTGAGTACGGGCGGGGTTTGTTCAATAAAAACATGTAATATTTCGCGATATAAGGTATTATCACCGCCACAAATTTCCTGTGCCCGTTCCGGGTTTAAGATGATTTGACCGCAGGTGTTGACATAACCATCGCCAGGGTTTGGCGCACTACTATTGGCAGGATTTGCTTCATTTTCAGGTAGCCAGCGCTTTAACATGTCTTGCAAGGCCTTGGGGCCGATTGGCTTGGCCAAGTAGTCATCCATGCCCGCATCGAGACAGCGCTCCCGGTCTCCATGGACTGCATTGGCAGTCATGGCAACAATGGGCGTATGGCGATTACTTTTTTGCTCGTTGGAACGAATCAGGCGGGTGGCGATGAAACCATCCATCACGGGCATTTGGCAATCCATCAGGACTAAATGATAGAAATGCTCGCCGCAGGATTCAAGCGCCATTTGGCCATTTTCAACCATGTCGATAGCATGATACCCGAGTTTATTTAATAGCGACTTTGCCAGTTTTCGATTGACGGCATTGTCATCAACGACCAATATCCGATATTTTCCGGCGGCGTTGCTGAGGTTTGCTGGTCTATTGTATTGTGTCAGTGCTGCGTTCACCACGCCAGGGCTTGGGGCAGATTGCTGCAGCACCACGGGTGCCACTGCGGGTAATGCCGTTTGTTGCAGTGCGCGCTGTAAATTTTCCAATAATTGACTGGGTTTGATTGGTTGACTTAAGCCCGCATGAAATTCAGGTGGGGTGGCTTTGCTATCGGTAATCTTGTGCAAGAGAACCAGCTTCAAGGCGGGTTGAATTGCCTTGATTGCACCCGCCAGGGCTTTGGCTTCGATATCGCTCACTTCATCGCTGATAATGGCCAAGTCAAGGTCGGTTTGTACCGCAATTTGCCCTAATGCGCTAACGCCGCTGGCGGCTTCCATGGTGAGGCAGCCCCAATTTTGCAGCGTGCGTTGTAAGTTTTGCCTTTGCAAATCGTTGGGCGCAACGATCAGGATTTTACGCTGCGCCAAAGCTTGCCAATTCGGTTGGTCGGCATCATGCTTGCCCGCCGTCAGGGTCAGTTCAAACCAAAAAACTGAACCTTGCCCTTCTTGGCTATTGACCCCGATTTCGCCGTTCATTAATTCAACCAGACGCTTGCAAATCGATAGCCCCAAACCGGTGCCGCCATATTTTCGTGAAAAAGAACCATCGGCCTGGGTGAATGGTTGAAACAGGCGTTCAGTGACATCATTGGACATACCGATCCCACTATCTTGAATGTCAAAGCGCAAGCGGTATTGATCATCGTGATATTGAAGGATTTGGCAATTGAGTTGAATTTCACCTGTAGGGGTAAATTTAATCGCGTTGCTAATGAGATTAATTAATATCTGACGCAAACGTCCGGGGTCGCCAATTAATTTGGCGGGAATTTTGGCGTCGATAAAATTAATTAAAGCCAGATTTTTTTCTCGTGCTTTAATGGAAAGTAAATCAAGACTGGATTCGATCACTGAAATTAAAGAAAATTCAATTAACTCAATGGTGAGCTTACCAGCCTCAATTTTAGAGAAATCAAGGATGTCGTTAACAATCGTCATTAACGATTGCGCACAATCCCGGATAATATGAGCGAATTCCGATTGTTGTGGTGCCAGTGAGGTTTCCAGTAATAACTCGGCCATGCCAATGATGCCATTCATGGGGGTGCGAATTTCATGGCTCATCGTCGATAAAAACGATGATTTGGCCTGATTGGCGCTTTCAGCCAATTTCCGGGCTTGCTGAATTTCCGTTATTTCATAGAACCATCCCATAATGGCTGGTTCGCCCTCATATTCCATATGAAAATACGAAGCCAATACCCATATTTTTTGTTGATTGAGCGTGAGTAATCCAATTTCGCGATTTAAAATCGAGCCTTCGTTCTCAAGTCGCTCGAAAATGGCGCGGTATTCTTCGGGGTCTTGATAAAAATGAATGGGGCCAGTGCTTAAGGCTTGTTCCATTGTAATATGGAACATATCCAAAAGGCATTGATTGACGAATACCCTTTGCTTGTCCGACACCCTTTTGATCGAGACCGCGATCGGGCTGATTTCGAGCATGCGCCGCAGCCGTGCTTCATTGGCCAACAGCTTTTCTTCGACCAGTTTGCGTTCGGTGATGTTGGTATCAATCGTAATGTACTGGTAGGGGTGTCCCTCATGATCCAGAAAAGGCACGATGGTACTGTCTACCCAAAACTGTTCGCCATCTTTGGTTTTATTTTTGATTTCACCTGTCCAAATTTTGCCATTGCGTATCGTGTTCCACATATCGGAAAAAAATTCTGGCCCATGATTGGTAGAATTGATTAGGCGATGGGTTTGGCCAAGTAATTCGGCCCGGCTATAGCCAGAAATGTCACAAAACTTGTCATTGGCATAGATAATTTTACCATCCTGATCGGTGATGGTGACATTGGCATGGTGATCCAGTGCCAATTTCAAGTCATTGTTTTCCGCCTGGGATGCGCTCAATGCCTGTTTGCTGTGGGCAATGGTGAGCAAGTTGTCATAGGAACGTAATGAAGCAATGACGGTGGTGAACAGCTTTTGCTTGGTGAGTTCGGCCTTGCCTTTGTAGTCGTTGATATCGTAGTCCACGATCACCCGCTGTTCCGGGGCTTGGCCCGGTTGACCAGTGCGCAAAACCACGCGTACCAAATGATTGTGTAAGTCTTCACGAATTTGTTTGGCAAGAACCAGGCCCGCATCGGCACTTTCCATGACTACATCCAATAAAATCAGGGCAATATCGGACAAACCTTGTAATAATTTGAAGGCATCACGCCCGCTATAGGCACTGATGAGTTCGAGCGGGCGGTTCATGAAAGTGACATTGAGCAGGGCAAATTGCGTCATCAGATGCACATCTTTATCATCATCGACGATCAAAATCCGCCAAGGCTTGACATTGGTCAGCTTTGGGTCGATGACTGCAATGGGAGCATCTTCTTCG
>JBKJLF010000504.1:0-6237 GCA_046597185.1 Burkholderiaceae bacterium
GAAGTGAGACCAAGGGGAAGTCTGCCCGCTTTCGCGTGGAATAATGTTGCAATCCCTATCCACGTCATTACAACGTGACATTCGCTTTTTCCCCGATCCTGTGCTCGCACCACCGTAGGCAGTACTATACCCCGCATCTTTCGATACTTCGTTACGTTGTCGGGGCCGCTCTTTATTCAGGCCCCTAGATTCGCCCAGTGACATGGGCGGTTCCTTCAATTAAGCGGAACAGTTTTAACAAGCGACTTCGTGTCGCGGATAAACCGGGTTGAACTTAACCGACGGCAAGCGGCGGCTACTATTGGGATTGTATAATAGTTGTGATTTCAAATCATACATGTCTTGCATAACTGGTGAATTATTTAACATTGTTATCCAGCACGAAGTAAAACAGTTTCGCTTTGAATTGACCATAACAGTGTTGAAAAAATCAAACTGTTATGCAATAAATATAGCGAAATTGAATCTTTTTTAGTTTCCTTTTTTGCTCCATACTTTCTCACATTCTTTACCTGACGGCGCGCTTCGGAAGCGGTGCAAGAAGCTAAGCCAGGTTTTGAAAAAATCAGAGGGCAATTGATTGATGTGATCTTTAATCGAATCTGACCTCATTTCCCGACCACAAATTGCGCAATATTTTGCGCATATGATAATTAAAGGAGTAAAACATGGATGCAATTTTGTATTGGAATCAAGTAGCCCTGGATGTCACTAAGGCCGATTTTACAACCAGTGACCCAGCGGTCAATCCGACCCCGGAGCAGGGCGGGCCGACCCGCACTTCGAGGGCGCTGGCGATCGTGCATCTGGCAATGTACGATGCCTGGGCCGGGATTCAAGGTGGACCAAAGTATCTTACTTATAGTGCCGATGAAGCGCCTTGCATGACCAATGATTTGCCGAGCGCGCAAATTGCAGTGGCGACAGCGGCATGTATGACAATGATTGCGCTGTTTAGCCGCCAGACCAACGATCTGTGGAAAGAGCACGGCAAATTTGTGGCCGCTGTGGGCGCTCAGAACACGCAAATTTCGTGCGGCATCAGCTATGGTTCAATGGTGGCGGCGAAAATGCTGGCGGCCCGCGACAATGACGGTTCCGGCGCGTCCAATAGTGCTCATGTGCCCAATGTCGGGGCGGGTCATCATCGTCCTGATCCCACCAGCCCGGCCCAGGGTTATCTTGGCCCGCTATGGGGCACAGTGAAGCCGTTTGGGATCGAAAAACTGACATCGAGAGTGCCCGGCTCACCACCGCCGAAGTTAAATTCCCGGGCTTATGCCGAGAACTACAAAAAAGTGTTTGAAAAAGGCCGCAACCAAGGCGGCACCCGGACTGCCGAGGAAACCACCATCGGCCTGTTTTGGGCTTACGACGGTGCTCGTAATATTGGTGTGCCGCCGCGTTTGTATAATCAGGTGGTACGGGCGATTTCGAAGAAAAAGTGCGTTTCCGAAGCCGACAATGCCAAGTTGTTTGCGATAATCAATGTGGCGATGGCCGACGCCGGGATTCAGGCATGGGCTGAAAAGTATAAATACAATATCTGGCGTCCGGTGGTGGGCATCCGCGAGGCCGACGCGGGTTGGGGGCCGACTGGCCAGGGTGATGATAATCCTAAAACGGTGGGTGATCCGTATTGGCTGCCATTGGGCGTGCCAGCCACTAATCAACCGGCCAAAGCCGCTACTACCCCGAACTTCCCTGCCTATCCATCCGGCCATGCGACCTTCGGCACAGCGGCCTTGCGGGCAGCAGCCAATGTGCTGTCATTGCCAGATTCGTTCGAATTCAGCATGGTGTCCGAAGAGTTGGACGGCGAAGCCGTGGGCGCGACTGGCGTGCGCACCCGGCATGAACGCAAGCTCACTATCGGCAGCGCGATTGAAGAGAATGTGCTTAGTCGTGTGTATTTGGGCGTGCATTGGGAGTTCGATGGCCGTGAGGGCCAAAACAACGGCCAAATTATCGGTAAATTGATCGCTGAAAACTTCCCACGTTTGTGCTAGGCGGCATCCGCCATGACCCGGATGCCCCCTGCGTGAAGCGCGGGGGCATGCCGGGGTATCTCTGTTCATTGCGGTGATACGCTCATCACCTATTTGGTGGCGCAGGTAAAACTGCTTGCCAGATTGGCGTTACCGCTGCCCGCGTATTTTGGCCCGCAAGCCCCATTCGTGATAGTCCCTGGCACTGACTTTGTCCCAACCGTGATGGCATTTGCTGCCAGCTTTTGCAACCAAAGGGGCGCTGGCATAGGCCCAAGTGATCTGGTTCGCAGAAACATTCTTAATCGCGGTGTTGTTGAAGAAGACCCAAGCAGGCTGTGAATAGTTATTCGTGACATTGACAGACCCCCAGCCAAAGTACGGTTGCTGCGGGTTGGTGTTTTTGTAGAAACTGGTGCCCACGATTCTGTTTGAATAGGCTTTGGTGTCATGACCCGCAGCCAGATTGATCCCGTTCCCCGAATGGGAGACGATCTGGTTCGAATAGATGTTGACGAATGCGGTGGCAGTTGCCGCAGTATCAGACTGCTTGCCATCCATTGTGATCCCTGCTGCACCGTATTGGGTTGCAATCGGATTGGCCACATAGCCAATGCAGTGATTAATTGAGACGTTGGTATGGAGCGTACTCCACGCATTGACCAGATCGCTTGCCCCGGTCATGACACAGTTTTGAATAACAACCGGATCAGTGGTTGCAATAATAACTACTGGCGCTGTCGGATCAGTGCTGACCCATGTTCCTGAGTAGGTGCCACCAGCAGTAATCAGGCAAGGTGTATTGCCGGACTTTACACACTTTCCTGTTACGATTGCTGCCATTTTCTTTGCAGTTGCGGCATCCGCCAATGAAACGGATGTGGATTGACGGTTAACAGCCCCACCACCACATCCGGAAATTGCTGCTATTAAAATGACAATGCAACCCTTGCAACCCAGGCCAACCAGGAATCGACTTAACATTAAATAACTCCATTAGGGTTGTAACGATGAATAAAAACCACCTCATCGCATACCAGGCTCGACACCATGTTCAGCGGCAATCGCAAACGTGCGCTGCAATATGCTCCCGTATTGATACTACATGGTGGCAAACCACTCAACTGGCGCTTTATGGCTGTGTCATTGACAATGCCTTGGCATGACTGGTCCGGCTTCATGGCTTGCGCCATAAACATCGCTAGCGTTTCGGTCGCAGGGAACAGCCGTATGCGTTCATGGGGCGCGTATTGGTTTCCAATAACTCAGGCGAGTCGAGTAAATTAGTAAAACTATGCACATCACTGGTGCGCATGAAATGTTGGATGCGAGCAGCCTGAACGGTTATTGCCATTGGATTTTCCCCAAAAGCAACAGTAAACGCTTTTTTGAGAAGTTTACAAGCATTAAATGCTTAAAAAAATAACTAAATAATGAATTAAATTAAATAAAATAAATTTAATTGATATATTTTATCAATTGCAAGCTTCAAGATAGTTGATGCGTTATCGATTTTACGGCTTAAATATGCAGCTTTGAGCAACAAGCTTTTATGGTCTTTTTGAAACTATTCAGCACGCCAGGAGCCGTCCTCGGATCACCATCCGACGGATCGCCGCCCGACGGATCGCCGCCCGACGGATCGCCGCCCGGTCGGCCCCGAGGGTTTTGTTGGAAATCCAGTACATCATCCTCGTGCAAAGCAAGGCAGAGTTGGCGCTACGCGAAATGAACAAACTGGATTCCGGTGCGCCGGACCGCCGCCAAAAGCATGCGGGAATGACCGGGCGGCGATCCGCGTGGTGAGGGCTGAATAGTTCCGATTTTTTCAAGCTGGCAATGGATTGTATCCAGTTGATTTATATGGATATTTTCTTAAGTAAGTGCCATTCGAGTCTGACCCCATTGATTCTGATTCTCCATTGATTCTGCGGCACACACCCCATTGATTATAATGTTTTAGGGCGATTGTTGCCTCGAATGTATGCGGATTGATGCTGCGCTTGGAAAAATCAGGCTTCAAGGCGTGTTGATGCAAAAGATTGCCAAGGCTATTCAGCAATTGAGAAACCTTCATTTTTGGAATGCGCCCGTACCGGATTTGATGGCATCGATGTCATATTCGACGCCGACTAAATCATGGAAGCGGTTAAACATTGGATCGGTCCGGGGTCGTGTTTGCCTCCCAGACCGCCCACTTTGCCGTCGTCGCCGTCAGAATTACTCCCAATCGCTCTCGACTGTGGCAGGTGCATTGGCCACCCGTTTGATCGGCTTGTCGATTGCCGGCCGCCTGGAATTGCCTGCCGGGGTAGATCGCGTTGCTGCCGCTGTTTTACCAATCGCACTCGGCCTGGCTGAAACCTTCAACATGACAACGACCCTGGTCTTGGCTCCGTCAAGCTTGAATATGCTGACCACCTGGGACAGATTGCTCGATTGTTCCTGCAAGGATTCTGCCGCCGCGGCAGCTTCTTCGACCAGCGAGGCATTCTGCTGTGTGACCTGGTCCATCTGGCTGATGGCCTGGTTGATCTGGTCGATGCCCGAGGTCTGCTCCTGGCTAGCCGCCGTGATCTCGCTCATAATATCGGTCACACGTTTGACGCTTTCGACGATCTCCTCCATCGTTGCGCCCGCTTGATTGACCAGTTTGGTGCCAATATCAACTTTCTCGACCGAGTCGCCGATGAGCGTCTTGATCTCTTTGGCCGCGCCAGCCGAGCGTTGCGCCAGATTGCGCACCTCGCTGGCAACCACCGCGAAACCCCGCCCCTGTTCCCCGGCCCGCGCCGCTTCAACCGCCGCGTTCAACGCCAGAATATTGGTTTGGAACGCGATGCCGTCGATTACCCCGATAATGTCGACGATTTTCTTGGCCGATTCATTGATAGAACCCATCGTATCGACCACCTGCGACACCACCGCCCCGCCCTTCGATGCCACCTCGGAAGCGGACAATGCAAGGCTGTTGGCCTGACGCGCATTGTCGGAATTTTGCTTTACCGTACTTGTCAATTCTTCCATCGAGGAAGCCGTTTCCTCCAAGGAGCTGGCCTGTTCTTCTGTGCGGGAGGACAGGTCGAGATTGCCAGCGGCAATTTGGCTCGACGCGGTGGCCATGGTGTCGGTGCCAGTGCGCACCTCGCCCACGATATTAGCGAGGCTATCACGCATCTTTTTCATGGCGAACAACATGCTCGAATTGTCGCCAGCCTTAATATCGACCTCGGTACTCAGGTCGCCTTCTGCAATGCGTCCCGCTATCTGCGCGGCATAGCTCGGTTCGCCCCCTAACTGCCCGGTCAGGCTGCGCGAAATGACGATACCGATGATAACTCCCACCAGCACGCCACCTACTGTAAGGCTGATCAGAAAAACACGGATGTAAGCGTAGATTGCGTCGGTCTCATCATTCAGTTGGGCGGCCTTGGCCTTCTTGAACTCGACCATTTTTGTCATCAAGTCGTCGGTCTTGTCAGCCAAGGGCCGCACCACGGAGAACAACTGGGTGGTCGAACCGCGTTTCTCATCCAAGGGTTCAGCAACGAGCAGCGTGGCCGTTTGCTGGAGCGCCTTTTCATACTCGCGCAAGGTGTCGCGCGTTGCGGCAACGATCGCTTTTCCTTCCGGTCTTACAAACCGCTTTTCGGCCTCGCTCATTTCTTTATTAGTGTCTTCCAAACGTTGGGTCAGGTCCTTCAGGTGGCGCGCACGATCCTCTGCCGTAGTAGACAGGATGGCGCTGCGAATAGCGCGTGCTGATGCCATCAACTGGATATTGGCCTCGGCAGAATGTCGCAAACCAATCATTTCCTGCTCATACATGAGGGTTGCGCGGTCGTTGAGGTCACCAGCCTTCAAGACACCTTCCGTACCGGTGAGGGCACCAATGGCTGCCACGATCAAAAAGCCGCCGAGCAGCATGGTTCTTACTTTCAAATTCGCCAACCAATTCATAGTTTTCCTCCCAAAGTTGTAAAAAGTTAATTTTCTTAAAAAATCAGACTGCAAGTTTTTGTATCATTCCCATCTCGCCGCTGGACAACACGGTTCTGACTGGCCGCT
Source organism: Burkholderiaceae bacterium (assembly GCA_046597185.1). GTDB lineage: Bacteria > Pseudomonadota > Gammaproteobacteria > Burkholderiales > Burkholderiaceae_D > CAMBDR01. Next base: position 6,057 of record JBKJLF010000504.1, read on the forward strand.
TCTTGGGGGGATGCCGCCATTGCCCTTTCAATCCGTTAAAAAATATACGAAACGTCGCCATGGTATCCCATACGCAAACCATACGCTATAGGTTTTGCGTATATTATGGGAAATTGCGGAACAATGTCTTTATTACGCGAATAATGAAAATTTTGAACGCGTATCCGAGCAAAAGCGCAGC
>JBKJLF010000403.1:0-3620 GCA_046597185.1 Burkholderiaceae bacterium
CCATCTTGCGCCATCGCCAACATGGCCAAGTGCTTGGCTCAGTGTCGGGCGGCTGCATAGAAGACGATTTGATTGATCGCGTCAAACGTGATGGCATGCAACGCACCCGGCCCGAGATTGTGCGCTATGGCGTTTCGGCCGATGAAGCGCATCGCTTTGGTTTGCCGTGTGGCGGCACCTTGGAATTATTGATTGAACCGATACAAGACCATAGCGCCTTACCCGCCTTGCTGGATCAACTCGCTCATCAGCAACTGGTGGCACGGCGCGTCGATTTGCGTACTGGCGTGGTCAGTTTGGGCCAAAGTCTGCCTGGGCCGCAAGTGCAGTTCGAAGCCCATTTCGTGACGACCCTGCACGGCCCGCGTTGGCGCTTATTGATCATCGGGGCCGGGCCTGTGAGCCGATTTTTGGCGCAAATGGCGCAGGCACTCGATTATCAGGTGGTGGTTTGTGATCCGCGTGAAGATTATCGTGCCACTTGGGCTTTGCCTGGCATGCAAGTGGTGCACGCCATGCCCGATGATTGGGTGATCGATATGCAAGTCGATGCCCATTGCGCCATCGTGGCCTTAACCCATGATCCCAAACTGGACGATCTGGCTTTAATGGAAGCGCTCAAGTCATCGGCGTTTTATGTGGGTGCACTCGGTTCACGCAGCAATAACTTAAAACGTCGCAGCCGTCTGCTGGAGTTTGAGGTGAGCGCTGCGCAAGTGGATAAATTGCACGGCCCAATCGGTTTGTATATTGGCAGCAAAACCCCGGCAGAAATCGCCGTATCGATTTTGGCTGAAATGACGGCCGTCAAAAATGGCGTCCATTGGCCGCGCCAGCAGCGCATCATGGTCGATGGCGGTTTTGTCGCCAGCCAGTGTACAATCACTTCCGAGCCGCTGCCAGATGGCGTGACTTCTTCAATTGACTCGTGAATCAGGCACAAATACAACAGTGCTACAACCTAGAAAAACACCACAATGACTATTAAATCTGATCGCTGGATACGCCAAATGGCAGAGCAACATGGCATGATCGAACCGTTTGAGCCGGGCCAGGTACGCATGGTCGATGGCAAGAAAATTGTCTCTTATGGTACTTCATCGTATGGCTACGATATTCGCTGCGCCAATGAGTTCAAGATTTTTACGAATATAAATAGCACGATTGTTGACCCAAAGAATTTCGATGAAAACTCGTTTGTGGATATTCAAAGTGACGTTTGCATCATTCCGCCAAATTCTTTTGCGCTGGCGCGCACCATCGAATACTTTCGCATCCCGCGTAGTGTGCTCACCATTTGCCTGGGTAAATCAACCTATGCGCGCTGCGGCATTATTGTCAATGTCACGCCATTTGAGCCGGAATGGGAAGGCTATGTCACGCTTGAATTTTCCAACACTACGCCATTGCCTGCAAAAATATATGCCTTTGAGGGCTGCGCACAGGTATTATTTTTCGAAAGCGACGAAGTTTGTGAAACGTCGTATAAAGATCGCGGCGGCAAATATCAAGGACAAAGCGGTGTTACCTTGCCCAAGGCTTGATTGATGCGCGCTGCGGTGATGATGTTTAACGCTATACCAGCAGTGTGAGGTCGTCTCATGAGCAATCCTGATTACCCTGAAATTCTCGATACCATCTTTCAAGAAGTGCAACCCATGCTGTCGCTGGGTAAGGTCGCGACCTATATCCCCGAGTTGGGTAATGTTGCGCTAGAACAGTTTGGCATGGCTATCTATGCCATTGATGGCTCTACCTACGAAGTCGGTGCGGCAAAAAAACGCTTTTCGGCGCAAAGCGTCACCAAATTGTTTGCGCTCGCGCTGGCGTATAAGCGCGAAGGTCAGGCAATTTGGCAACGCGTGGGAAAAGAGCCATCTGGCAACCCATTTAATTCTTTAATTCAGTTGGAATACGAACGCGGGATTCCACGTAACCCATTCATTAACGCCGGGGCTTTGGTGATTACCGACATCTTGGCTTCGCGTTTTGTCGATTCTGAAATTGCGTTACTGCAATTTTTACGCAATTTATCAGCGACCCCCACGCTGGACTTCGATATGACGGTGGCGCACTCGGAACTCAAAACCGCCCATCGTAATTTTGCCATCGGTCACTTGATGAAAGACTTTGGCAATTTACATAATTCAGTGAAAACAGTCATAGAAAGCTATTGTCGGCAATGTTCAATCACGATCAATTGTGTCGAGTTGGCGCGTGCGGCGAGCTTTTTGGCGCAGCACGGCACCATTCCCTGGAGTGGTGCGCAGATTTTGGATAAAAGCTCGTCCAAGCGGATCAATGCGCTCATGCTCACCTGTGGTACTTATGATGCCGCAGGAGAATTTGCCTATCGGGTCGGCTTGCCCGCCAAAAGCGGGGTCGGTGGTGGGATTGTGGCGGTGGTGCCGGGCGAATTGGCGGTGGCGGTATGGTCTCCCGGTTTGGACAATACCGGCAATTCACTGGCTGGCACCTATGCCCTGGAGCGATTTACCACCTTGACAGCGCGCTCGATTTTTTAAGCCGTTTCAGGTAGTTAAAGTAGTTAAAGTGCCAACCGGAATGCTATCGAGTTCAATAAAAAACGTACTGCCTTGGCCGGGCACCGAATGAAATCCGATTTCACCGCCCATATGTTCGGCCAGCGATTTGGCAATGCTTAATCCCAAACCCGTGCCAGTTTTTGAACCCGGCGCATGCCCTTGGGCCTGGGCAAATTTTTCAAACAAGCGGGGGCGGAAATCGTCGCTAATGCCGATTCCCCGGTCAATCACGGCAATGCGTACTCTGGTTGCAGTGATAACATGGGCTTGAATCGACACTGAGCTGTTGCGGCTGGAGAATTTGCAGGCATTGGTCAATAGATTATGCATAATTTGCAAAAAACGCTCTTGATCAACCCTCAGGCTGCATTCCGGGATCGTACTATGCAAATTCAGGGCAATCCCATATTCTTTGGCAAACGCCGCATTGGCGGCAACCGCCTTGTTCAAGATACTGACCAAGGGCCAAGTCGCAAAGTTAAATTGCATGCAATGGGCTTCGAGCTCATGGATGTCCAGCAGATCGTTGATTAACTCGGTCAGTAGTTCCCCATTTTGATTGGCGATTTGCAACATGTTTTGAATCGATTCTGGTAATGATTCGGCATGATGCCTCAGCGTGGTGCTAATTGCATAACGAATCGCCTTCAGCGGGGCGCGTAATTCATCGCTGACCGCAGAAACAAAATTGGTTTTGTTTTGTTCCCCACCTTTTCGCTCGCTGGTATCACGCAAGATGGCGATGAACTTTTTTTCAGTGCCAACGTGAAATGAATTGATTGTGAGTTCGGCAGAAAATCGGCTGCCATCATGGCGTATGCATTCAACCAGGGTATTGATGTCCGGGTTGGTCGTGCCAATTTTGGGCGCAGCAAGCCAGGGTACGAGTTTTTGCAAGCTTTGGCCAGTTAAATTGGCAATGCCAAACAGGGTTTCTGTGGCAGGATTAAGGGTTTCGATGCAATATTGTGCATCGGTGGTGAGCATGGCTTCGGGCGCATTTTGCCACACGGCTTGCAAATGTTCCCGGGCGTAGTTGACAGGCAAGTTGGCGCGGGATAAGGCCGGGTGTTC
>JBKJLF010000071.1:0-17546 GCA_046597185.1 Burkholderiaceae bacterium
TCATTGGCACCCAATGGGGCGATGAAGGCAAAGGTAAAGTAGTGGATTGGCTCACCGATCACGCCCAAGGTGTGGTGCGCTTCCAGGGCGGCCATAATGCCGGCCACACCCTGGTGATTGGCGGCCAAAAAACCGCTTTGCAAATAATTCCTTCGGGCATCATGCGTGCGGGCGTGGCCTGCTATATCGGCAATGGCGTGGTGCTCTCGGTGCCCGATTTATTGCGTGAAATCGACAAATTGCAAGCGGTGGGAGTGGAAGTGGCTTCGCGCCTGAAAGTATCGGAAGCCTGCCCGGTGATTTTGCCGTATCACAGTGCGCTCGATCATGCGCGTGAAGCGGCGCGGGGCGCGGCCAAAATTGGCACTACCGGCAAAGGCATCGGCCCCACTTATGAAGATAAAGTGGCACGTCGGGCGATTCGGGTGGCCGATTTATTAATCGAAAAACGCCTGGCCGAAAAGCTGCGCGAAAACCTGGATTACCATAATTTCGTGCTGACCCAGTACTTGAAAGCGCCAGGGATTGATTATCAAGCCACGCTCGATCAAGCGTTGGCCTATGTGCCGCGCCTTCGCCCCATGGTGGCCGACGTATCGAGCGCCCTGTATGCCGCGCATAAAGCGGGTGCCAGCCTGTTGTTTGAAGGTGCGCAAGGCAGTTTATTGGATGTCGATCACGGCACCTATCCGTATGTTACCTCCAGCAATTGCGTGGCGGGCAATGCGGCGGCAGGCTCGGGTGTTGGCCCGAATATGCTGCACTATGTGTTGGGCATCACCAAAGCGTACACCACGCGGGTTGGCGGTGGCCCGTTCCCGTCGGAACTGCAAACCGAAACCGGTGTCGGCCAGCATTTGTCCAGTGTCGGCCATGAGTTTGGCACCGTTACCGGGCGCGCGCGCCGTTGCGGTTGGTTTGATGCCGCGCTGTTACGCCGTTCGGTGCAAATCAATGGCGTTTCGGGTATGTGTTTAACCAAGCTGGATGTGCTGGATGGTTTGGATACCCTGCAAATTTGCACCGGCTATCGTCTCAATGGCAACGTGGTCGATATCTTCCCGGTGGGCGCAGAAGACGCTGCCCATTGCGAACCGATTTACGAAACCATGCCCGGTTGGCATGACACCACGGTCGGTGTCAAAAAACTGGAAAAACTACCCGCAGCGGCACTGGCTTATGTGCGCCGCATTGAAGAATTGGTGGGCGTGCCGATTGATATGATTTCGACCGGGCCGGATCGCGAAGAAACCATTGTGTTGCAGCATCCATTTAAATAAGCCATTTAAATAAGCAATACAAACAAGCCAAATAAACAATACAAAATCAAGTCTACAAACGAGCGCACCCGATTGGTGCGCTCGTTTCGTTTTTAATCAAATTAGAGAGGTGGTGGATCATGCTGGCGAACGAAGACGAAAAACATTTATGGGTCAATTGGGAAGAATATCATCGCCTGATCGAGCGATTGGTCTTGATGGTGTATGAATCGGGCTGGCATTTTGACCAGGTGTTGTGTCTGGCGCGTGGTGGCGTGCGTCCGGGCGATGTGTTTTCGCGCATTTTTGATGTGCCGCTGGCGATTTTATCGACCAGTTCCTATCGCGAAGAATTTGGCACCAAGCGCGGCGAAATGGATATCGCCAAATACATCACCATGACCAAGGGCACGCTGGGTGGCCGGGTGTTGCTGGTGGATGATTTGGTGGATTCCGGCATCACGCTGGAAAAAGTGCAAAAGCATTTGCAAGACCATTTTCCGGCGGTGACGGAAGTAAAATCGGCGGTGATTTGGTGTAAAGCCTGTTCGGCGGTGCGGCCTGATTTTTATCTGGAATATCTACCGCATAATCCATGGATACATCAACCATTTGAAGAGTATGATGGTTTGCGGCCGCATCAATTAGCGGCATGGATGAAAAAAGGCGAGTCGAAATAGCGGTTGAAAAAGCGGTTGAAATGAACTGTGACACGGCTTGGTGAAACGTGATTTGGCGAAGGAGTCTGGCATGCAGCAATTACAGGTTGATGTAGCAATTATCGGCGCGGGCACTGCAGGCATGGCGGCCTACCGCGCAGCCCATGCCAGCGGAAAGCGCGTGGTGTTAATCGAAGGTGGGCCATACGGCACCACTTGCGCGCGCGTGGGTTGCATGCCCAGTAAATTACTGATTGCGGCGGCGGAAGCCGCGCACGCGGTGCAGGCGGCACCTGGCTTTGGGGTCATGACCGAACCGGCCAGAATTGACGGCGTGGCCGTGCTGGCGAGGGTGCGGCGCGAGCGTGATCGCTTTGTTGGTTTTGTGTTGGAATCGATTGACGGCTTTGCCGCGCAAGATAGGCTGCGCGGCTGGGCCAAATTCATTGATGCGCATACTTTGCAAATTGACGACCACACCCTGGTGCGCACGCAGCGGGTGGTGATTGCTACCGGTTCTACCGCAGTGATACCGAACGAATTGCAGGCCGCGCGCGCACGCGTGCAAATTTGTGATGATGTATTTGAATGGCAAAACCTGCCGCAACGCGTGGCGGTGGTGGGTACGGGCATCATCGCGCTGGAATTGGGGCAAGCCTTGCATCGCCTCGGTGTGCATGTAACGATTTTCGGGCGGCGCGACCGGGTCGCGCATTTAAGCGACCCGGAAGTGTTGGCCACGGCGCGCCAGGTATTGTCGGACGAATTGAACATCCGCTTCAATACGAAGCTGCTTGGCAGTGAATTGGTGCAAGTGGATGGCGTGGGCGAGCAGGTACTGCTGCATTCACGCGGGGCCGATGGGGTGGAATACCACGAGCATTATGATTACGTGCTGGCGGCGGCGGGGCGCAAACCGAATCTGCAAAACATGGGTTTGGAGCATGTGGGTCTGGTATATGACGCCAAGGGCATTCCCCTGTTTGACAGCCACACCATGCAATGCAGCAATCCCAATATTTTTATTGCGGGCGATGTCGATGACGAGCGGCCTTTATTGCACGAGGCTGCCGACCAAGGCAAAATTGCCGGCGAAAATGCCGCCCGTTCCGATAAACCGCATCCGGGTTTGCGTCGCTGCCCAATAGCGGTCGCCTTTTGCGACCCGCAAATTGCCACCGTGGGCCTGAGTTACCAGCAACTGCAAGCCAAAATTGGGCGGCAGGTGGTGGTGGGTTCGGTGTCTTTCGTTGGCCAAGGTCGCAGCCGCGTGATGTTGCAAAACAAGGGCTTGCTGCGGGTGTATGCGCGCTGCAGCGATGGCGGCTTTTTGGGCGCGGAAATGTTCGGGCCACGGGCAGAGCATTTGGCGCATTTATTGGCATGGGCTTGCCAGAGCCATATGACGGTGGCGCAAATGCTGGATATGCCGTTTTATCACCCGGTGATAGAAGAAGGCTTGCGCACGGCCTTGCGTGAGTTGCAGCATCAGCTTAAGTTGGGTTGTGGTGAGGCGGATGAGGACGAGCACGAGAGTGCGCCCGGGGTGTGAGATTATCCAACAAAGGCCAAATCTCAATCCCCAAGGCGATGCGAGATGACCTCCAATTGCCACCCGGCACCGAATTCTTTATTAGCGCAACGCCCACCGGGTTGAGTTTGACGCCGAAACCATTGTTTCCAAAAACTGAGTTTCCGAAGTACGGGGCGTACTGGCGAAACCGGGGAGGGTTGTGCTTGATGATGATGAAATCAAGGCGAAAATTAAGGCGCGCTTGCGGGCGCAAGATGAAGCCAGTAAATAGACGGTGTCGTCATGATCGCGATTGATACCAATATACTGGCCCGTTATTTGCTCAATGACCCGTTCGCCCAATCTACCATTGCGTAAATTTGATGCCTAAAAAACGCAACGAATGAACCATGCGTTACGGATCAATGATGTTGATTTTTGAATTTTTGACCGACGAAACAAGGCTTGGAATACTGGAGACAAATGGATGGGCGGCCCTGTATGGCACGTGCAAATTGAGTGCCAGCCACCTATGCGTGTTTGCAAAACAACATATGGTAAAAAATTCCTGTTTTCTCATTGGTAATTATGGTAATGTCTAGCTTCTTTCACCTCGTTGTTGCAGTGAAAAGTGCCAAGAAGCTCACGCAAGATAATAAAAAAACACCTATTGTCTTTTTGTGTTTTTGCCGAGGCGGAGCCAATTGACCACTGGTTTTCGCCATTTTTATTTACCAAATTGGTAAATTCTGTTATAGTTGGAGGTGTTCTTGGAAATCCTATTCGAGAACAAAGCTGTGCGAGAAATCTGTGAGAAGGCGTCTATTGCCAACAAGAAGCTAGGCGCTATTAGCGCACGCAAATTGCGGAGCAGGCTGGACGAAATAGGGGCAGCAAGCTCGGTGACAGATTTGGTTGCCGGTGCTCCGCATCCTCTTAGTAAGGATAGGCTTGGACAATTCGCCCTTTCCCTTGCGGGCGGCTGGCGGCTTGTCTTCTCGCCGGGTAACGACCCAACGCCTCGCAAGCCAGATGCGTCTGTTGCATGGGGGCAGGTGACTATTGTTGTAATTGAATATATCGGTGACTATCATGATTAATCAGCCTAAACCTGACGCAACACCGTTCGCGCCCGATTGGGTTTCGCCCCCGGGCGACACGATTCTAGATTTAATCGAAGAACGAGATTGGTCCCAAGTCCAACTGGCCCAGCGGCTCGGCTTTAGCACCAAGCATGTCAATCAATTGATCAAGGGTGCTGTATCCCTTACCGAAGATGCAGCAGTGCGCCTGAGCAGCGTTTTGGGTGCTTCGGTAGGCTTTTGGCTCACAAGAGAGGCGCAGTATAGAGAGCGAGTTGCGCTATTGGGTAGTGTCCAACGGAATAAGCCAATGATTCCATGGCTGGATGAGTTTCCAATAAGGGAAATGATGGCTGCGGGACTGATAGAGAAGCGGCGCATTAATGACTTCATAAAACCAACGCTGGTTACTGAGCTTTTGCAGTTTTTTGGGGTGGCGAGTCCTGATGAATGGAACAGGAATTACGGAAACATGGCATTCCAGTTTCGCCGAAGCCGCCCTGAGCAATCGGATACCAAGGCCATTTCCATTTGGTTGAGGCAGGGTGAGCAGCTAGTCGAGCGTGATGGTGCCGGGCCACGCTTTGATGAGTCAAAATTCACGCGTGCGCTAGATGAAATCAGAAAACTGACCGTTTTGCCGCGAATTCAATTTCAACAACGCCTAACGAAAGCGCTGAGTGATAGCGGCGTGTCATTGGTATTTGTTCCAGTAATGCCTCGCGCTTGCGTGTCAGGTGTGGCAAGGTGGCTGACCCCTCATCGAGCCCTAATTCAGATGTCGCTTTACGGAAAGCAAAATGACAAATTTTGGTTCACTTTCTTCCATGAGGCGGCGCATATTTTGCTTCACAGCTCAGAAAAGAAGGCCGTCTTTCTTGATGATCCGAGCAAGAGTGATTCTGGTTCAAAAGAAGAAAATGAAGCAAATGAGTGGGCCAAGAGCTTCCTTATCCCGGTCAAATTTAATCCCAGCCTACGGCTATTAAAGACCAGGGCGAAAGTCCAAGATTTTGCTCGCCAGATAGGAATACATCCCGGCATTGTAGTTGGGCGGCTCCAGCACGATGGAATTATTCCTGTTAACTGGTTAAATGATTTAAAAGAAAGCTATTCATAAAGACTGCCACAGGAAAAAGCGTTTGACGCCACAAGCAAAAAGCAAACTTTTCATGTGTTGAGATTTAACGCGCTTTGATTGGTGGATTTTTTTGATGCTTCAATCAATATCGAGCAAAGCAGGTCGGCAGTATGCGGATTGACAATCGATCACTGTTCAGAGTTATTTGGATGTGCTTATATGTTTAAGTTGGATTGTGGATCAGATGGGGAGAAGAACGCGAGTCAGCTTCGGGTGATTGGGTTGTCCATGCATAGCAGGGCAAGCTGATCGCAAGTAGAAAAAATCGAAGAAGGATGCCTCAATCAAAACGAATCAGATGATATATATCAACGGGCAGATTTTTCTGTTCCATTACCAGATTCCTCAATATCCTTTAGCATGCGTTGGTATTCGATGTCATTTCTGGGGCCGCAAATAGTCACATCATTCACCCCAATTTCCAACAGCTTGGCCTCTGCCGCCAGGTTTAATTTAAATTGCCGGAGCATTCTTTCTTTGTTTTCTTCCAGTACTTTTAGCGGGTTATTCATAGATCAACTCCATTGCCAAATGTGTGGTGGTGACTAGTGTATTTCTTTGGGGGGAGTGTACCCTTGATTTTGGTATAACTCAACCAGCGTTTCGTTTGTAGGTTGGCATATCTAAATATTTTCACAGCCTAACAGGCGGACGTAGGCGTCCGCTGCTAAAAGCATTATAGGCAAAATTTGTGCGGATTGAGAGGCGTGCCTGGAAAAGTGTGGCATGAGTTGGGCAAAGTTGCACTTGTGATCACGGGGCTAAGGTAGAATGCTTCGGTCAGGTGATATTGGTTTTATCAACGAGGGCGAGCGCTTTGTTCTCGCTCGTGCCGGTGATACCATCCGCTTTAATGGCCGTACTATTTATCCAAATATCATCGCGTCAGCAATCAATGGTTCAGTGCAAGGGCTGCTAAAGGGGAGCACAACGGGCTATTTTGACAAAGGCTCAAGTAAGCTGGCCGTGGCCCTTGAAATGCAACGCAAGGTCTATTTACATTTAATGTCGGTAACCGCCAAAATCCTTGAATATCTCTAACGCATCCCTGAGCTTTTCCGGCAATCGCAAATTGAGAAAGGTTTAATCCAACATGACCAACAGACCCGCCTTCATCTACCCGGACGGATCACCTTTGATCCATGCGCCGTTTCAGCATGAACAGGCCGATATGTATGGCTTCTTTGTGAAGGGTAATTTGGCGAACCTGCAAGCCACGCTGGATAAAACGCTCAATCGGGTCGCGTCAAAGAGTATGCATTTTGTGCCATTGTCGCCTTATGTGGTGCTGACGTTCACCCGGATTGCGCGCATCCATACCGAGGCTGCGCTTGACCGTGACAAGGGCTGGATCAAAGAAATCGATATCGTTGCCTGGATCATCGTCGCCGAAATGGATGCAGATGGCAAAGTGGCTCATTGTATTGGCATCCCAGCTATATTTTTGTCGGTAACGTGACGGCCCTGATCAATGGCCGCGAACTGTTCGGCTCCCCCAAATTTGTCTGTGAATTCGAGATGCCGCTGCCGGGCGCTGATCCGCAGCGCTTCACGCTCGCCGCCAACGGTTTTCAACGCTTTGCACCGGACACCGAGCATGCACTGCACCCCTTGCTTGAGATCACGGCCAAACAGGGCGGCGGCACCAGCACCGACAAGCCAGGGACTGCCACAAAAATCGGCAACAGCGCCGACCTGATCGAGCAGGCATTGCAGCTATTGGTGACGATCCCCGATTTTTTTGCTCTCGATGCCAGCGCATGGGGCCATGTTATGTCCTTGCTGCGCAATCCCGGCATTGATCAAATTTTTCTCAAGCAGTTTCCCGATGCTGCCGGGATCAAGGCCGTTTATCAGGCCTTGCTGGTGGCCCCGGCGTCGATTCGGAAAAAGTGCGCACCGTTGCCACCCAGGCGTATCAGGTTTGGCTGGACAAGGACATCACCGAACTGGGCTGGACCCACTTTCCCGGCGGCCAGGCACCGGTCTTGACCGGGTTTCGCCCACCTTTCGACACATGGGCACCAATGGACCAATTACTGTGCCACGAAGCCTGGCCCGAGGACAGCGCGCCGCGCCAGGTATCGTATTTTTGCAGCGCCTTTGCGGCTGTCACGTACCCGCCGGCCTCCGATTGGCGCTACCCCGACGCATGCGCGCCGGCGGTCAAGCAAAATGCCATCTATCAGCTCAACCACCACATCCACGCGCTCTGGCCCAAGGCGGGTACAGCCGACAATTTTGCCTGGCATTGCTTGCATGATGCGGCAGGCAACAGCGGTGAGGCACGCTTTAACAGCCAGTACTGGCGCACCAGCCGCCGCTGCACTCCGGGCCGCAAGTGCTGGCCCGTGTCATCGATGGTCTGTACCAACTGCGCCGGCGGGGTAAGAAATGAGTTAAGAAACGAGTTAAGAAACGAGTTAAGAAACGAGTTTGGGCAGCCATTTTGGACCGCGCTGTAGCTGTTTCTGGTGGCTGCCGGGCTTTAACAGGTTTTTTTGCAAGTATTCACCAAAGCGAACTAATCGGAACGATTTTCCAGTGTTAAACTTGGCCCAAGCACGTTTGTGCCGCTTCGGTTTTGGCCTGTGCCTGCAACGTAAATACATACGCAAAGACATTACGCAAAGACATGAAGGGAGCGCATTTAACCAAAAAGGGAATCAGTCGTGGCCAATGCAGAAATCGATCAATGGCAATTACAGGAACCAGAAGCGCCAAAACGTAAGCCGCAACCCACTGCGGCGCAAGATGGCGCATCAACCCATGCCGCCAAGCCCAAACCACCCAAACCGCCCAAACCATTGGCGTTTGAATTTACCGGCACCGGGGCCGAATATTTTCGGATTTGGGTCGTCAATTTACTGCTCACCATTCTCACCCTCGGGATTTATTCTGCCTGGGCCAAGGTGCGGCGGCTACAATATTTTTATCGCAATACCCGGCTGGGTGGTGCCACGTTTGACTACCACGGTAAACCAGAGGCGATTCTCAAAGGCCGGGTTTTGGCTTTTGTCCTGATCGTCGCGTATAAAGTTTCTTCCGGCATCTCGGTTGCGGCCACGGCGGTGGTGGCCTTCATCTTGCTGGCGCTGATGCCCTGGCTTCTGGCACGTGCGTTTCGCTTCAAGATGGTCAATTCCAGCTATCGTGGCCTGCGTTTTAATTTTCAAGGCACCGTTAAACAGGCGTATCGCACCTTGATTTTATTCCCCGTTGTGGTGGGTTTGATGGCCTTGTTTCTCTGGAGCGCGTTTGAGTCATTTTCCACCAGCATGGGCAGTTTTACCGCCTTGTTGATGCTAGGCCTGGCGGTGGTGGCATTGGCCGGGCTGGTGCCGCTGGCGCATTATTTTTTGAAGCATTTTCAGGTTGACCACGCCTATTTTGGCCAAACCCCGTTTTTTATCGATATCCACATCAAGGATTTTTTTAAAGTCTATGCCAAAGCATTTGGTTGGCTGATGGTAGGTTCCACCTCGGTCGGCATCTTTGGCCTGCTCACTGGCAAGCTATACCAAATGTTGGCCGAGACCATGTTTGGCTGGCTGTTTACCATTTTGTATAGCACCCTGAGTGCCTGGGTGTTTTATATGCTGGCGCGCGCGTTTTTGGAAAGTCGCTTGCAAAACATGATCTGGAACCATACCGAAATCGCCTATAATCGCTTCGAAAGTCGGCTTGGCGCACGCTGGTTGTTGTGGATACACCTGTCCAATCTGGTATTAATCATCCTCACTTTTGGCTTGTATAAACCGTTTGCCGTCATCCGCCTGCTGAAATGTAAACTCGTGCATATCCGCCTTGTGCCCAGTGGCAATCTGGAAGAATTTTTAGCCGATCAATCGATCAGCGATGTCGGTGCAATGGGGCAGGAGGCGGGCGACTTTTTTGATATTGATATCGCACTCTAGGGCTGTCCTTTCGCATTCCAGGCTGGCAGGCTGGTGCTGTACTTTACCCTTTCATTTGGATTCATTTTGGCTCATTGGGACTGATTCGCGATGCTAGACGCTATTTATTATGACGCAAAGAGCACCCGCCGCTTGCCCGTCACCGTGGTTGTCCACAAGCGGGTGGTGGCGATGCGCGGTACGGGAATTCACCGCACCATCCACCTGTCGCAACTGGCCATTTCGGAACGGCTGCAATATGCGCCGCGCATCCTGCGTTTTCCTGAAGGCGATTTTATTGAAGTGGCGGACAAGAAATTCGATCAGGTGCTCAAGGCCAACCGCTATCAGGAGTCCTGGGTGGTGCGCTGGCAGCAAAACTGGCCCTTATCCCTGATTGCGCTGGTGCTGTTGGTGGGTTTATTGATTTCCGGCTACCAATGGGGTTTGCCCGCTGCGGTGGAAAAGCTGGCGCATCATCTGCCACCCTCGTTTGAAGCCAAACTGGGCGACCAAACCATGGCGATGTTGGATAAAGACGAGGTCAAGCCCTCGACCTTGGCACTGGCCGACCAGGAGCGTTTGCGCCGCCTGTTTGCGCAAATGAAGCAGCCGCGTCAGGAACAGACCGCCTATCGGCTGGAGTTTCGCAATGGCGCAAAAATCGGCCCGAATGCGTTTGCCTTGCCCAACGGCGTGATCGTCATGACCGATCAACTGGTGCGCCTGGCTGGCAATGATACTGCTGTGCTGGGCGTGCTCGGGCACGAGCTGGGCCATGTGCAGCGCCGCCATTTTTTGCGCAATATGCTGCAAACCGTGGGCGTGGGGATGGTGTTTAATTTGATTGCGGGCGATGTCTCTAGCGTGTTGGCGGTGACGCCTGCCTTGTTGCTGGATAAAAAATATTCCCGCGACTTTGAGCGCGAAGCCGATGATTATGCGATTGAGATGATGAAAGCCAATGCACAGTCGCTGCTGCCAATAGCGACCTTGTTTGATGCCATGCAGGCCGAACAGGAAGAAGCAATGCGCCGCCGCGAGGAAGACGAGGAAGAAGAGGGTCAGGAAGAGCAAGGTGAACCACGGCCAGAGGCGCGACGGCCTGAATCGGGCAAAAAAGCGCAGCGCGAACCGCCCAATTATCTGAGCACCCATCCCAGCAACGCCGAACGCACCGCGCGCTTGCGAGCGGCGCAATGAACACTGGCGCAATCAGAATCCAGGGCAAACTATTGTAAAATGGCGAAGTTCAATTCGCCCCCAGCCTTGGAAAATACCATGAAAATATCGCCCACCTATTTGTATAGCGAACACCTGTCGGTGCATGTTGCGGCCTGTTTGATGGCCGGTTTCAGGCCGCGTGAATTTGCGCAAATGGAAAAATGTGAAAACGACTTGGCGGCAGAATATATGGACGGTTACGATGGCGCAATTAACGCCTTGAAATCCGGCTTGCTACAAAAGGCGATTGGTGGGCGGATAGTGCCAGTCTATAAAAAAGATCATCAAGAAAACAAGCAGGATGTGGAAATCAATTCGGTTGATATCGAAAAATCGGAAGTCAATGTCAAAGCATTGCAAGCCTGGATGGAAAAAAACGGTGCGCCGCCCGGTTATTTTTACAATAAAATCTTCGATGGGCCGGATTATTTGAACCCGAATCATGCGCGTTATTCGGCCAAGTTGGCGGCGGTGGTGATGGCGTGGCAAGCGGTTGAAAAAACCGAGGGCAAATCACCCAAGCAAACTTTGCTCAAATGGCTGCGCGAAAATGCGGCGCGTTTTGGCTTTACCGATGCGGACGGTAACCCGCTCAACTCTACCTTGGAAGACTTGGCGCAGGTTGCCAACTGGCAAACCAATGGCGGCGCACCGAAAACGCCGGAATAAAACCTGCACTACCGCTAAAGCCTTGTAAACATGGGCTTTTCTTGATGTGCTGAACATCGCTGGTCTACGTTGTGGCAAAGCTGGACAACGTTTTTTGTGGCATTGCCCCCGGTTTTTTGCTATCTGCACTCTATTCATCGGCTTGGGACTCCGGTTTAATGCTTGGGTTTTATCTCATTTAAACCTGAATAATTGATTGGAGATGGTATGGATATGGCTACGAATGCAGATGTGGAACAAGCGCATGAAGCGAAAATGCCGCTTGTTTATGGAATTGGCGATCAAAATTTGCCAACCCTATTGGCTAAAAGTGATGTCGCAAAATTTATTAACCGGGCAACTGAGGCCGCAATTGGGATTAAAGCGTGCCTGACCATTATCCTTGCCAATGAATGTGCCAAGGATAACGCTAAAAGTGGTGGGCAATTGATTTTGGATCGGCCTACCGAGCACGGTTTAATTTACGCCGCACTGGCAGCGGCTTATCTTATTTCAGATGGAGGGAGTGACTGCCTAGATTTGATGGATGACCGATGCCGAGAATCGGAAGCGGGCAAGCACCCGAGCCGGTTTTAAAAAATGGCGCAAAGTTTCATCGCTTTGCGCCACAGTTTATTTGTCTTCAGCATCAAAATAAGTCATTTCACGTTCGAGTGCCTCAATGACTCTCATCTGCTTGAGGCGTGCTTCTTCTGGTAGTGCTTGTAGGCCCTTGAGTGCGCGGTCGGCTTCTGGTGTATGCATGGCTTCGAAGGCGGCCAATTTTTCGGCCATGGCGGCCTTTTCGGCTTTTTCCCGTGCCAGTTCTTCTTCGATGGTTTCGGCACGGCTGCGCTGGGCGTCGGTGGCAAGTAGTGCATCCAGATTGTTTTGCATTTGCAGTTGTGCCAAGCGCGCTGCTTCTGCGCGCTCATGCGCGAGCTTTTCTTGTTCGGCTTGGATTCGTGCGGCTTCGGCTGCGACTCTGGTTTTGTGTGCAACCACGCTTTTTTTGATTGCGAACAGTACGGCGATGGCGACGCCAAAATAAGATGCTGCAGCCAGTGGCTTAATACCGTAAAGGTAAAATTGCCAGCCAAGAAGTATTGAAATCAATATTGAAAAATAAGCGAGAATGGTTTGCTTTTTGTTGGGTTGCGGCTCACTTCGGCTGCCGCCGCATAGCTTGGTAATGACCCCAATAGGGCCAAATACAGGCCAGCCAACAAAGTCGCCATTTTTATCACGACAGGGCCAAATTAGGCGGCAATAGTACAAAGTATTAATAATTGTTGTGTATAAAGCTGTCCCATCAACTATGTTGTTATATAGTTTGTTTGGTAGGCAATAAATCACAAATAGAAAAGTGTGAGCAATACCATCAAATAGTAATAATTCCTTTATATCTTGCCTAAATGGTGTAGGGGGTAAAAGTAGGGCAGCAATTAGCAAAATAAGCGGGTGAAAAGCTAGCGCTAACAAGAAATGTTGGTGCTGCCCTTTGAGCATTGCGACAATAATTGCGTGAAAGGCAAAATTTATGATAAAAAAGGCCTGTCGCGCACTTAAATCGTCATGAATGCTGTAATTGATGTTGTGTGCCATGTGATTATTTTTTGGGAAAAATTATTTTTTTGGTGGATACTCTGGGTCGCCAATATCGACACTACTTAAAACGGCAATACCTGTAATCATAAACCTTTTTGGCGGTAGGTCGTCGCCGCCTAAATCAACGCTGTTGACGCCATCAGCGCCCACAGCAGGTGTCGCATGATGTATTTCAACAGGCAACACAGCATTCATTGGCGAAGCGGGTAATAATTCAAACATGGCAGTTCCTTGGTTGAAAGTTAAAAGCCCTTAGCCTACCAAACCCGTGCTGGTTACACAATGCCAACCGATCAGTTACCAAGTATGCCAAATTTTGAATCCGACACCGCCCCATAGCCATTGCCCCACCTTAAATATATGATTTTTCCTTCTGTAAGGGGAATCTTAATGAATCATCATCAAATAGTCAAACTAATTCGTGCGGTTGTCTGTTGTTTTCCGTGACTAAAGGGGTTGTTGTGGTGCGCCAAATGCCAACCTGCCAGTGTATGGGCCGGGTGGGTAAGGCTGTTTTGGGTGGGCTAACTCGGCTGCGGATATGCAGTCGTTTTGCTTTGTCGTGGGTATTTGAGGTTGTACTATTTTGTTGTTGATGTATAATTCACATTTGTGTAAAAGTTGCTTTATTTAATTTTTAAATAATTATACCAAGAGGTGTATTGTGGAAATAAAAGTTACATTCGATGATGCTGTTGTTGAACATTGGAACCTAAATGAAAAATTAATTAAAGAAGTCATGGCATTGCACCTTTACAAAAAAGGTGAAGTTACAATGGGTGCAGCCGCTAACATAATTGGTTTGCTAAAAGCGCATTTGATAAGCTTATGCGGGATTATGTCGGCTTGGGTAAATTCGCTGCCACGCGCGGCAGCGTGACCACAATCCGGGTGCCGTGCTCTGGCTGGCTGTGGATATCAATCTTCCCACCCAGCACCCCGGATACCAGATTGTAGACAATATGCATACCCAAACCCGAACCACCTTGCCCCAGCTTGGTGGTGAAAAACGGATCGAACACACGCTTCAGGTTGCCCTCACTGATGCCCTTGCCATCATCCTGAAACACCATTTCAATTTCATCCGGATTGATCAGGCGCGTGCTTAAAATCATATGCCCGTGATCGCGTCCGTCAAAACCATGGTTAATCGCATTGGTAATGAAATTGGTAATAATTTGCCCGATCGGGCCAGGGTAGCTTTCACATTGAATATCACTTTGTAAATCCAGGGCGATGGTGTACGGGGTTTTGCGGTACAGCGGGCTGGTGGTGATCACCACTTCTTCCAGGGTGTGGCGCAAATCAAATTTACGCGCCAAATTGCTCGATTGATCCACCGCCACTTGTTTAAAGCTGCTGACCAATTCGGTGGCGCGCTCCAGATTGCGCAGTAACACATGCCCACCTTTTTGCGTTTCCTCCAAAAAGGTTTTAAATTCGGAGCGGCGTAAGGTTTGCGCATCGAAGCTTTTGATGGTTTCTTCGGCTTTATCCATCACCGTGCTGGCAATGGTGACGCTATTGCCAATGGGCGTGTTGAGTTCATGCGCAATGCCCGCCACCAGCGAGCCAAGCGAGGCCATTTTTTCAGAATGTAATAAGTCGGCTTGCATTTCTTTGAGCGCGGCAAACGCTTGCTCCAATTGTTGGTTGGCTTGCTCCAGCCGATTGGTGCGCTGCTTCACCCTTTGCTCCAGTTGTTGATTCAGTTCGCGGATTTCATTTTCAATTTGCCGCTGTTGGGTAATATTGATGGCAGAAATCACCGCCAGGTGTTCATCGCTATCGAGTAAGCGCGCCGAGAGCAGGCAGCGTACCAAATGCCCATCGCGCTGGCGCAGCAAGACTTCATGCCGATCAATTAAACGCTGGCGTTGCAGATGCGCAATCAGTTGGTGGAATTCTTCCGGCTTGGGCCAAAGCTGTATGTCGTTGGGCGTTTTACCAATGATGTCGCTTCGGATATGGTCAAACTCACTTAAGAATAAATCATTGGCTTCAATAAATTGCGTATTATCCAAGTTGATCAGGGCCAAGGGCAGCGGCGAGCGTTGGAATAAGCCCATGAATTTGTTTTCGCTCTGGCGTAGCGACTTTTCAGTCTGGCGCAGGCGGCGCATGTGTTGCAGTAAAAAGAAGGTGAGTAAATTAAGTAACACGATGGTGGTGCCGGAGAACAGCAGGCGGCCGATGCTACGGTCTTGCCAGGGGGCTAAAATGGCATTAAAATCGCGCCCATACACCGTGGTAATGGGCCAGGCTTTTAATTTGCGATAGGTGTAAAAGCGTTTTTTTTCATCATCCAAAAAGCTCTCATCTTCAAATGAATCTTCAATCGGGCCGGCAAACATTTTGGCGATGATGGGGCTGCCGGATAAATCGCGGTTGGCGTAGCGTGCCTCAAATGGCGAGCGCACAATGACCGTGCCCTGATGGTTGATCAGTGCCACCGCCGCATCATTGTTGAGCGCGGTGCTGGAATAAATTTCACCAAAATAATCGACCCGGATATCGACCGTGATAATGCCCAGGTGCTCGCCCTGGCGATTGACCACATTGCGCCCGACCGGTATCACCCATTGGTTGTCATAGCGGCTTTGATAGGGGTGGCCCAGGGCCGTGTCGCGGTATAGCGGGTGGGATAATAAAAAACGGATATGAATATGGTTGCTGACATCGGCCGCGTGGGCCGGGTAATCGGGCGAGGTAATCCAGCTTTGCCCCGCCAGATTGGTAAATTGCAGTGCTTTCAGGGCAAGGTTGTCGCTTAAGTGTTGATTGATCAGCGACTGGATTTGACTTTCATTTTGCCCCAAACGGGTGTCTTTGAGTGCCATACTCACCGATTCGAGTTTGCGTTCTGCGTCTTGCAAGGTTTGGGTGGCATGTTCTTGCAGCAGCCGCACCGCAACCATGCCATTGGCGTGCTCCGATTTAATGGTCAGCATGCGGTCTTGCCAAATCGCCCAGCCAGTTTGCAAGATGATAATGCTGATCGTAATCGTGACACAGGCCAGTAGCACGATACGGGCTTTGCTCTGCGAACTGGTATTCATGGCGACATGCTCCACATGACACAGCAGGCCGTGTGCCCGCTGCAAACCAAGGATGAATTGAACCAGTGTACTCGCTACATTGGCTCAGGGCGTGTTGCAGTAAGAAATTATTTTCAGGCGGCACCGTTGCGCCATCGGCGCTGGCAACTGTGGCGCGTTAAAGGATATTCAAGCTCAATGAAGTGAGCCAGATTGATGTCATTCTGGCTCGCTTGCGCGTTGGCGAGTTGATTGGGCCAGCGATTGGGCGCGTGTATTTAGTGCGCCAGCCATTGGGGCCGCGCCACTTCTTCGCCCAGTTCCTGCAACAAATGGGCGCGCAGCGCGGGGTTGGTTTGTAAGGTGGCTAGGCTTTGCAGTGCCAGCGGGTGATCCAGTTGCGCCGCCGCCTGAAACCACTTGCCGGCCAGTTCCGCATCGGCCTTCATGCCTTCGCCATCCTGGTAGGCATTGCCGAGCATAAACATGGCATCGGCATGGCCTTTTTGTGCGGCTTGGACAAACCAGTTAAACGCCATGGCCGGGTCACGCGGGCCGCCATAGCCACTTTTGTACATCAAACCCAAACCATAGGCCGCTGCGGCCGAATGCTGCTGTGCAGCACGCTCAAACCAATAGCGGGCGCGCGGGTAGTCACGCGCGCCACCACGGCCATAAAAGTAGGCCTGGGCCAGCAATAGCCAAGCCTCTTGGTCGCCTTGTTTGGCGGCCAGTTCAGCGTATTGCAAGCCTTCCTGCCAGTGGCTGCTATCCTGGCTATTCGGGCCGGAAAGCCAGAGTTGCGCCAGCGCGCGTTGCGCCTCGCGCTGCTCGTGCCTGGCCGCAGTACGCAATTGCGCCAGCGCCTCGGGCACGGTGGGCGCTTGCATGCGCAAACGCTCCACTTGTTGCAGGCTCAAGGGGGTGAACAGCCATTGCGAAATACCCCAATACAGTCCACCACAAGTGGCCAGAATCAAAGCCAAAGCCGCAGCCAAAGCCCATGTCAAGCGCGAAGTGAAGGTCATTCGCAGGCCGGATAAGTGTTTTTGCATGGTCGCTGATTTATATTGATTTATATTGATTTATTGATTCAAATCGATGCGGTACACCGATAAACCCTTGCCCGTGCCATCATCGGCGCTTTGCAAGGAAATATTGCTCAAGCCCGCCGTTTGCGCAAACGCCAGTTTGTTGGCCGCTGATTTAAAGGTCACCGGGCCAGCGGTCGCCACCTTGGTAAAACGCCAGCTACGGTCACGTCCATTGCTGGCCAAACTCAAATTGGCTTGCGTTTTGATATAGCTGATCAGGATATCGCGGTTGGTATCCGGTGCGGCGTAGATGGTTTTACTGCCATCCAGACCCGGGAAATTGCCGCCGCCACTGGCGCGGTAGTTATTGGTGGCGATGATAAATTCCTGGCCGGCAGCAATGGCCACCCCTTTGTAAGTCAGGTTTTTGATGCGGCTGTTTTC
>JBKJLF010000338.1:0-2514 GCA_046597185.1 Burkholderiaceae bacterium
TATGGCGCGGCTCTTGGTGCGCCAATCCGGGGTGCCATGGCACGGGGGGCGGGGCGGGCGGCGGGGCGGGCGGCGGGTTTGGGTGGCGCTGCAGCACGCGGTGTGCCACCTGAACTCACGTTGTTCGATTCCATCACCTGTGCCAACTGCGCCGCATGGTCTTGCATGCTTTCTGCGGCGGCCGAGGCTTGTTCCACCAGGGCGGCGTTTTGCTGCGTCATCTCATCCATTTGCGAAATCGCGGTATTGACTTGTTCAATGCCCTCGCTTTGCTCTTGGCTGGCGGCGGTGATTTCACTCATGATGTCGGCCACTTGTTTGACCGAGGTGACGATCAGGGTCATGGTTTCACCCGCTTCATCCACCAGCTTGCCACCGGCATCGACTTTTTCAACCGAATCGCCAATCAGGTGTTTGATTTCTTTGGCCGCACTCGCGCTACGCTGGGCCAGATTACGCACTTCGGTGGCCACCACCGCAAAGCCGCGCCCTTGTTCCCCTGCACGCGCTGCTTCCACCGCCGCATTCAAAGCCAAAATATTGGTTTGGAAGGCAATGCCGTCGATGACGCTGATAATATCCACAATTTTGCGCGAGCTTTCTTTGATTGAGCCCATGGTTGATACCACTTGCGTAACCAATTCACCGCCTTTTTCTGCCACCGACGAGGCAGACAACACCAATTGATTGGCTTGACGCGCATTGTCGGCATTTTGCTTGACGGTGGAAGTGAGTTCTTCCATGGTGCTGGAGGTTTCTTCCAGGCTCGACGCTTGCGATTCGGTACGGGATGATAAATCGGCATTGCCGCTGGAAATTTCGCGGGATGCGGTGGTGATGGCGTCAATGCCGTTGCGTGCATTTTCCAACATCTGGCGCATGTGCTCAAAATTCTTTTGCAATGTGACGTTGCTGGTGGCAACGGCGGTGGTTTCGCTGCTCAGGAGTGCGGCCAAATAACTCAATACGGCCGTTTCCACTGCAACATAGGCGGCATGAATCAAGACCAGATTCCAGCTTGGCGTGGTAAAGCACATCGCGTCACGGGTGGGTTGCAAGTAATTAAACAGGATGTGATGCGCCAGCACCACGCCAGCGGCGCAAACAATGACACGCCAGTCTTCATAAAACACCAAAAATGCGAGTAAAACGAAGATGCCAAAATGTAATTCGGCCATGCCCCCTGCTTGGTGGATGTTGAGTGCACAAAAAATCATCAGGGCCGCACCCACCGCGAGACGGGTGATCAGGGCTTGCGGATTCATCATGATTAAGGCCGTTGGTATCCCCGCACACAATAAGCCAACGATTAAGGCGGGTACCCAGGTATTGTTCAACCCCGCCAAGCCGAGTGAAAATAAAACCATTAGCCATAATACAGGTAAGAAAAACTTATGTACTTTGGCAATGTGTTGTTGATGCACGGTAATATCTGCTTGATTCATTTGAGATGCCCCTGAGCTTGAGTTGTCAAAACCTGTGGTTATATTGGTTGCCGCCTGTGTTACTTCAGCTACTTCAGATGAATACGTGCCAGTCTGGCATCGGCCACTTGTGTTGGCAATGCCAAAGCCTTTCTTTAATTGCGTATCTGTGTAAAGGGTAGCAGAAATCTTTGGCAATACTGCTCAAGTTTGATGAAAAAAGCTGGCTGATGGCACACCGCGACTGGGAAACCGCTCAGATGCGGTGTTGTTTAATTGGCGTGGCGCGGGAAATTTGATGTTTTGGACGCGACCATTGACCTGAAGAGCCTAGCGGCTGGCACCGGATTCATCTTTGGGAATGGCCGCTTCGCGCCTGTGGTAGCCTACAACCATGTCAAAACGGAATAAACGACATTCAAGCGCACCATTGAAAAAAGGTGTTTTGCGTGATTCTTTTAAACGCATCATTTTGGGCAGGCTTAAATCGGCGGTAAATAGATAAACTTGCCATCCGGCAAAGCGTTGTTTTAATGTTGTGCTCAAGTTGCGATAAAAAGACAGTGCCAGTTCGTCTTCTGGCAAAGTTTGGTCACCGCGCACCCCTATCCGCTCGCCATAAGGTGGGTTGGTCAGCAAAATGCCGGGGGTTTCGCTCGGTGCTTTGACTTCCTGGGCTTCGATTTGTTTGAGCGGGATATCAAACAAAATGCCTGCATTTCGCAGATTATGCCGCGTCATGGCAATCATATCGCCGGAGATGTCGCTGCCAAACAGGGTTGGTGTAGTCGGCAGCGGATTGGGGCGAATCGCTTGTTTGAGTTCGGCCCAGGCTTTGGCCTGGAAATTGCCAAATTTCTCAAACGCAAAGCTGCGCCGTGCGCCGGGTGGAATACCCATGATCATCTGCGCCGCTTCGGCCAAAATGGTGCCGGAGCCACACATGGGATCGAATAAAACGGTGCCGGGTTTCCACCCCGCAACCCGTAACAAGCCTGCGGCCAGGTTTTCACGCAAGGGCGCATCGCCCGTTTCATCACGCCAGCCGCGCTTGAACAGCGCTTCGCCGGAGGTGTCGATGTACAGCGTG
>JBKJLF010000450.1:0-7369 GCA_046597185.1 Burkholderiaceae bacterium
ATCCCAGATTTGGCTATCAAGCGGCCCATCCAAATCCTTGGCATCCAGTTGTTGATCGGGGTCATTGTCGATACCACGGTAGGCCACGGCCTGAATATAGGCTGAGCTAAGCCATCTGGTCGGGTTGTTGGTACAGAGCAAGGCACCCGCCACACTCAAACGCAGCGTTCCTTGGTCATTCACCAACAAATGCAAGCGTTGCAACTGGTCATTGGCATCACCGTCACCTTCACCTTCACGCAAAAACGCTTGAACCAAGAGTGGATTCGCGTCCGCAATGCCAGAGCGTGGCACGGCTTGCTCGTCAAATCGAATCAGGCGCGACTGGCTGCGATGCTGGAACAGGCGCGCCAACACATCAGGGGCCATTTCGCGCTTGGCATGCGCCACCCGCTTGAAATAACCATTGGGGCTTCGATGTACCATCAAACTACGCGGCACGGTTATGATAATGACGGGCTGCGCTTGCGCGCTGTCATCCGGCAATTCAATGTGCTCGGTTACAATATCCAGCGCCGGGTTTATGCGCGTTTGGCAAATCTCGGCCAGCCAAGCTTCAACCGTGGCCAGCGAGGCATACGCAATGCCCAGCACCTGTTTGGTTTTATCGTCGATGCCCAAAATCAGGGTGCCGCCCTGCGCGTTGGCCATGGCGGCAAGTTCATCGGCCAAACCATCAGGGTGCGGCCCTTCGACTTTGGTTTCGTTACGCATCACCACGCGCTTGAATTCCAAAGTGCTATCCTCACCCAGCCGAATCCGGCTTAGCCATTCTTCAACTTGCATTACTTACCTCCCAATCCAATTGAGCAAATACTTCCTCGGCACTGCGGAATTGCCCGTTCTCAATTTCGCGCTTACCCATAGTCCAAAAATGGGCAATAAGCGCATTATAGGTGAAATTTGAATCAGCTTAAGCCCCCTTTGGATGTGATGCGCTACCCACGATTGAGCAAATACGGCGGCAATTGGGCTGGGTCTTGCTGGTGCGGTAACCCTGATTTTGTGGTGCCCCAGCTTTTTTTACCTGCAATAAGAATCAACGCCAGCCCAAGCAGCCGTTTTTTGATCGATTGCAGCGCCATTATTTGGCACTCACCGCACCCGCCGCCGGCCAGGTAGAATCACCCAGGCGTTTTAATTCCATCTCAAAAATTCGAACCGGTTCTTTGTTGGGGAAAATCCGTTCACCCACTTCTTTCCACACCCCACCTTTAATCACGGTGGTGTAACGAATCACCATCGGCCCTGCCGGAATTTCCCAACTAAACCCGTCATCACTCGCCGTCACCACAAAGTCCCCCTTATTGCCCTGAGCGTAGGAGCGCATTGAATAGACGTTGGTGGCAGGATCAAATGAAATCGTGGCAAAGGCATTAAAAGCGACCTTGCCATCGGCTTCGTAACCACGCCCTTCAATCACTTTGACTGCGCCATCCAGAAACGGGCCGACTCGCTCGGTTTGGGTAATGACGTGCTTGTCACCATTGGCCAGGGTGGCAGTGGCCGGGCCACGCCAAACACCATCCATAAACGCCAATTTTTGCAGCGCCTGTTGCTGGGCTGCGATCAACTTGGCGGCGTCCGGCCGTCCTTGCGCCATGGCCGCGCACGAAGCCACCAACAACATCAGCAATACCATCGATTTTGATTTTGATTTCGATTTTGATTTTGATTTTGATTTCATCATTTTTCCAATCATCCGGTTAATAATAGTATTCCCACTAAGCGTGCCCGCCTAATCAATTTTAACAACCATTGCAGTTTATACCTTCACAGGCAATTCAAAGTAAAAACAACAGCCTTGGCCGTCGATGGATTCATAATCGATCTCGCCATGCATTTGGGTGATAATCGCTTTGGCTATGGCCAGGCCCAGACCTGATCCGTTGCGGCTTTTGGTGTTGGAACCGTCGGCCTGGGAAAAGCGCTGGAAAATGCGGCTTTTGAACGCATCTGGTATGCCAGGCCCGCTATCCTGAACCAGGACTCTGACGCGATCCGCACTCGCCATGACGCAACTCACCTTAACCACGCCATCTTTACCCGAGAATTTGCAGGCATTGGAGAGTAAATTGGCCATCACCTGTTGAAAACGGTCTTGATCGACGTGTACCAGCACCTCAGGCAGCGTGGCGGCAATGCTAAGCTGAACGCCAAGACTGAGCGCATAGGCAGAATTGGCCTGGCCTGCCTGATTGATGAGATCGGGCAGTTTGTAATCGGCGAGCACCATCATGAGTACGCCCGATTCCAGTTTTTGCACGTCCAACAAATCATTAATCAAACGCGTTAATCGTAGCGTATTTTGATTGGCCATTTCAATCAGGGCGCGCGCTTTTTCCGGCAGCACACCCGCCACGCCACCTTCGATCAAACCTAACGCGCCCCGGATCGATGTCAAGGGCGTGCGCAACTCGTGGCTGACGGTGGAGACAAACTCTTGCTGCAAACGCGCCACTTTTTCCCGCTCAGTGATGTCACGCATAATCAAAATGAATTTATCCTGGGCCTGCAAGTTGATTTTGCTGGTGGCGACTTCAAGAAAAACGCTGTGGCCAGCGCGATGCACACCCGTGGTGACACGTAGCGAGCTCATTTGCATGTGCGCCGCTATCGCATCGCTGGCGCTCAATTGCGGGGTCAGCAAACGAATCGGCTGCCCGATTAATTCTGCACTTGAATAGCCAAATAGTTTATCTACTGCATCATTGCAGGATTCAATTTCACCGCTGTCACTGATGGTAATGATAGCGTCACCAGCATATTGCAAAATGACCGTCAGGCGGTTCAGCAGGTCATGAATTCTGACCTCGGCGTGCTTTTGCTTCGTTATATCCTGCACCAATGCGCCTACGGCGATCACCTCGCCGGTTTTTGCCCGCACCGGGAAGTCACTGCAACTGTAGTGATGAATATTACCCGGATCGGAGGGCAACTCCAGGGGCAACTCATAGCTCACTGACTCACCCGTTTCAACCACCCTGGTCATAATTTGCGCGACCGCATCCGCACCCGCTTGCGGCAGCACTTCGCGCAATAATCGTCCCATGTGTTGTTCACGCGACAGGCCATTCATACTGGCCAACACCGGGTTAATATCCGAATAGCGAAATGCCAAATCAAACATGGCTATGCCTATCGGTGCCGCCGCTACCAGAGCTTGCATCTGTGCCAGTGCCTGGTCTCGGGTGGCTTCTGCCGCTGCGCGTGCCTCAATCCCGTGCAAGATGATTCTGGTTAGCAAAAGCAGTGTCACACTGAGTATTGCACCAATGATTGCCGAATACAAAGCATCGCGCCGGGTTGCGCTCAAGGCTTCTTCCACGCTGATGCCAACGGTGGCGGTTACGCCGTATTGTGGCAACCTATAATAACTAAAGATTCGTTTGATTTGGTCTGTCTGCGAGCTACGGATGTAACTTCCCTTGATGGGTGCCCCTGGGTAGTTAAACATTTTGGCATCGATCTTTTTTCCGACATACAAATTCATGTCTAATGAGCGCGTCAAAACCAGTCCGTCGTCACGAATCAGCGCGGCCACGCCAAGCTGCCCCAAATCAAGCTCTGAAAATAGTTTGACGAATTTTTCCGCATCGGCAGAATAAATGATGACACCGTCGAATTTCCCCTGATTTAAGATAGGTCGCACCAGGGGAATCGATACTTTCCCGGTCACCTGCCCGATGACAGGTTCGTTGACAAACAGCTTGTCCTGCCCTGCCTGACTAAAAAACTTGAAATACTCCCGATTCACCACCGTGATAGGCTGCTTGGGAATGGCATCGACCGTATTGAATACCAGGTTTCCTGCGCTATCGCTGACACCAATCAGACTCGCCGGAATATTCATGATGGGCCTGTAAAACCTCATCGTTTCAATCATGGCCGTCTGGTTGGTTAGCACATTCTGGCGCATATTCAGCAGCAAATGATCGATTTCTTCAAATGATCGTCTGGAGACCTCGCCAAATGCCAGTACACTATCGGCTGCGTGCTGTTGCGCCAGTACCAAGGCGTTTTTTTCGGCTTGATTGAAGCGCCAATACAGTGCAAACCATAACAAAATGATCGCGACAATACAAATGGCCCACCCTTTCACGCCAAGATTGCTAGCTTGTTTATTTAATGACATGACATATCTCTCCCGCCAAGCGTGGCGCAACTGATGGCTGAATCAAAGTGAGTTTACACTAAAGTTCACCTCGTGGCGTGGATAAGCTGCCCAAATGCAAGAAAAGGGCATAAAGCCTGATTCATGTTGTTCTATCATCCAGCAAGCGCAGCCATTGCATCAATTTTTCGTCAAACGTGCGTTGCGCATAGGCAGGCGAGCTCGATGGCAGTTGCAGGGTTTCAAAGCCCTGTGCCGCAAACTGCGGCGCAAATTTGCCCGAGGTTTTGCCATTAAAGCCGATCCGGCGCAAAGCTGGATAGTTCTGCCGCAATTGCGAAAAATCATTCGCCTGTGCCTGCCGAATCGCGGAATCCAAACTACCCTGACGTGCACACGCACCCAACACATCCCACACACCGATGCGATGCGCCAGCAAACGCGGCAGGCGCTCGGGGTAAGGCAACGCGACCAAATCTTCCGCCAGCAGACGCGAGAGCAAGGGCCAAAACTGATTGCGCGGATGGGCATAATATTGCTGGGCCGCCAGCGATGCGTCTCCGGGGAAGCTGCCTAAAATTAAAATTTCGCTGGCCGCATCCAGCACCGGGGCCAAACCGCCGAGCAAATTGTTCGCTAGTGTTTTGTCTTGCATGAGTCGATTCACCGAATAAAATGAAAAATTGAGGCCGATCTATTATACGATAGCACACCAGCTTCACAAAAAAAGTTCCCCACAAAGCTCACAGGAAAACTCATTGGAAAGTCCCTCATGCCCCAATTGTTTCTTTGGCGCGGCCAAGCATTAGTGATTGGTACCCGCATCGATTCCAAACCGCACAGCCATTTTGCGCTGCAAATGAGCTATGGCCTGGATGGCCCGTTTCGCGCACGCTTTAGCGCCGCTGATGCTTGGCACAGCACCCGCGCCGCCATCTTCGGCCCAAATCAAAATCATGAACTCGATTGCGCTGGCCAAGCGCTAGCCCATTTATTTTTAACCGTACCCGCTTGCGCCAGCAGCCTCGATGCCGCCTTTGCCGAGCATGGCGAATTTGCCGCTCTGGCACAACACATGCGAGCGCACCTGAACCAGTCCGACCACACGCATGCCCCGATGGATATGGCGCTGGCGCAAACCATGCTCGATACTTGGCGCGCCCTGGTGCCCGCGCTGACCACACCCGCCATCCCCTGCGGGCGCGACCAAACCAGGATTGCACGCGCACTCGAATGGATCGAACAACACCCCGATGCCGAACCGGACGGCGAGCAGTTAGCCCAATTGCTACACTTGTCCACCAGCCGCTTCACCCATTTATTCCGCGCTGAAACCGGCCTGTCCTTATCGCGCTACTTATTATGGTCGCGCCTGCTGAACGCGATTGAAGCCGTCGCCCAGGGACAAAATATGACACAGGCCGCGCATACGGCCGGATTCGCCGATTTGGCGCATATGAGCCGCAGCTTTCGCGCCATTTTTGGCATTATCCCGTCAGAATTATTAAAGATGACGATTGCGTTCAAGCGCAGCACGGGCGTGGTTCGCTACAATCCAGTCATGCCAATCAATTAGTGAGATTATTTTTCACTTCACCCTCAGGAGCCGCGCCATGAATTCCAGTACCGCACCAGGTCCAACCCTGCCAGAGCGCCCGGTTGAACAGTTACTCGCCGCCTATGCCCAAAGCCATCAAAACCACACCAACGAAATCATTCATTTTGTCTGTGTGCCGGTCATTGTGTTCACGGTGTTGGGTTTGCTGTGGTCGCTCAACCCGATTGTGGCACTGGCTGCCAGCAGTTTGGCATTGTTGTATTACTGCAAATTGTCGCTGCCGTTCGCGGTAGGTATGTTGTTGATGTCAGGTAGTATGTTGGCATTGCTGTATGCGCTGCCGCCCACCACGATTTTGCCGATTTCTGGCATCGTGTTTGTGCTGGCCTGGATCGGGCAATTTATCGGCCATAAAATCGAAGGCAAAAAGCCCTCGTTTTTTGATGATTTGCGCTTCCTTTTGATCGGCCCACTGTTTGTACTGGGCTTTTTGTACCGCCGCCTGAATATTGCTTACTAAATCTTACTGATTGGCCAAATCAATGCAAATCGCTATTTTGGGTGCCGGTTCCATCGGCTTATATGTGGGGGCCTCGCTGTGTGCCGCCGGGGCGGATGTGATGTTTATCGGGCGCGCCCGACTGAAACAGCAAATCGTCCAGTTTGGCATCACGCTCACCGATTTGCAGCAGCGCCGCCAGCAGTTAAGTGCTGCGCAAATTCAATTTTCTGAACAAGCCAGCGCACTGGCAGGCGCGGATTTGATTTTGGTTTGCGTAAAAAGCCATGCCAGCGCCAGCGCCGCCGAAGACATGGCAAGGCACGCCCGGCCCGATGCACTCATCGTCAGCCTGCAAAATGGGATCGGCAATGCCGATGTATTACGCGCCGCCCTGCCCCGGCACGCCATTTTGGGCGGCATGGTGCCGTTTAATGTGGTGCAAATGGATCAGGGCCGCTTGCATCGCGGCACGTTTGGCGACCTCGCCATCGAAGCATCGCCCCAACTTGCGCCCTGGCTGGCGCTATTTGCCAAGGCGCACTTGCCACTGCAGGAAAATAATGATTTTGTTTCACTGCAATGGGGTAAATTGCTGCTCAATTTAAATAACGCCGTCAATGCGCTGGCGGGTATGCCACTCAAGGCGGAGTTTTCGCAACGCAGTTATCGCCTGTGTCTGGCCTTATTGATGCAAGAAGCGCTCACCATCATGCAGCAAGCTGGCATTCGCCCAAGTAAAATCGCCGCCGCCCCACCCAAGTTGTTGCCCTTTATTTTGCGCCTGCCGGCACCCCTGTTTAAATTGGTGGCCGCCTCGATGCTTAAAATCGACCCCGAAGCGCGCTCTTCGATGTGGGAAGACTTACAAGCCAGGCGGCCAACCGAAATTGATTATTTGAATGGGGCCGTGGTGCAATTGGCGCAGCAGCATGGCTTAGCCGCGCCAGCCAATCAACATATTGTGCGCCTGATGAAAGCAGCAGAACAGCAAGCCATCACCTGCGCAGCCAAGCCAGGCAGCATGGCCGGGGAGGCCTTGTACCAGGCCTTGCTCGCTGCCGATGTGTGAAGTTACATCAAGACAATGCTTGCAAACGGAAATTAAAATCCTGACATATCCATTTCACAAACTTCTGTTACATTTGCATACGGAATATAACTTGAAATGATTTTCAAGTTCGTTGATAATGCTGGC
>JBKJLF010000462.1:0-6937 GCA_046597185.1 Burkholderiaceae bacterium
TATTATTCGGGTTGGGTGGCAGATGCAATTTTCGAAGCCATGCTCGGCTATGATTATCTGGCACGCCCGGCCAAATTGGTTGCCAAGACCGTCGAAGCCGTGCCAGTGGCTGAAGACGGTGGAAAAAGCTACACTTTCCACATTAAAAAAGGCATTTATTTCAGCCCCGACCCGGTGTTTAAAGGCGTGCGACGCGAATTGACGGCGCGCGATTATGAATATCAATTCAAGCGCGTCATTAATCCGATTAATCATTCGCCTTCGGCCGGATTTATCGAAGGCAAGATTGTGGGTCTCGATGTCTTGGCCGACCAAGCCAAAAAAACCGGCCGCTTTGATTACGATGCCAAGGTGGAAGGCTTGCAAGTGCTGGATCGCTACACGCTCAAAATCACACTCACCCGCCCAGACTATAATTTTTTATACTTTACCGCCTATGGCAGTTTGGCGGCCACCGCGCGCGAAGTGGTGGATGCGTATGGCACGCAATTGGGCCAACATCCGGTTGGTACCGGGCCGTATATGTTGGGGCAATATGTGCCGGCAAGTAAGATTGTATTGGTGGCCAACCCGGAGTATGCTGGTTTTACCTGGAATTTTAGCTCAGATGATCCGGCCGATAAAGCCATCATCAGTGCCATGCAGGATAAAAAAATGCCACAAATCGGGCGCATCGAAATTAGCATCATCGAAGAGGAGCAGCCGCGCTGGCTGGCGTTTCAGGAAAAGAAAATTGATATTGATATGTTGCCGCAATCGGTGGCACCAACCGTGCTTAACGGCAGTCAGTTGAAGCCGGAATTTGTGCGCGAAGGGGTGCAACTTTATCGTTATGTGGAGCCGGAGATTATTTACACCTCGTTCAATATGCGCGACCCCATGGTAGGCGGAATGAGTAAGGAAAAAATCGCATTACGCCGTGCGCTCGCCATGGCTTACAGTAATGCCGAAGAAGTTGCCCGTCTGCGCCAGGGGCAGGCTGTGGCGTTGCAAAGTATTGTTCCAGTGGGTATCATTGGATACAATCCCAAGTATCGGAGCAGCACACGGTATGATATTTCATTGGCTAATAAGTTATTAGATAAGTTTGGCTATAAACGCGGCGCAGATGGCTTTCGCACGCGGCCTGACGGAAAACCCTTGCTGCTCGATATACGGCAGCAGCAGGATTCAACCAGCAAGGTTTTTTCTGAAATATGGAAACGCGGCCTGGATCAAATCGGGGTGCGGGCAAATCACACATTTGGCCGGTTTCCCGATAACTATAAAGCCGCCCAGGCTTGCAAATTAATGATGTATGGCTCGGCTTGGCTGCCGGATATTCCGGATGGTGAAAATTTCCTGCAATTATTGTACGGCCCAAATTCGGGGCGCGGCAATAATGCTTGTTATCAATCCCCCGTGTTTGATGCTTTGTATACCAAAGTGCTGCAACTGCCGCCCGGCCCCGAGCGTTTGGCCTTGTATGAACAAATGAACCGGCAAATGGAAGCCGATACACCCTGGGCCTTGCATACCGCCCGGATACGCAATTGGTTGTATCGACCCTGGGTTAAAGGTTTCAAAAAGCACCCGGTGCTGCATTCCACCTGGCAGTTTATGGATATTGAGAAGCATTAATGAAGAACGTGAAGCGAGGAAATGGGATGAGTGGATTGGGTAAAATGGGCTTGTTTAAAAACGGTCTGGCCAAAACGGGGTTGATGGCTATGGTGACGGTGTTGGCGCTCATGGCTGGCGTGTCGGTATCGGCCAAGCCTGATCCCAACAAGGTATTGCGCTTTGTGTTTCCCGCTGCCGAAACCGGGTTTGATCCGGCGGTCTCGCAAGATTTATATTCATCTCAAATTAATCATTCGATTTTTGAATCACTCTACACCTATGATTACATGGCGCGCCCGGCCAAAATTGTGCCGCAGGCAGCCGATGGTTTGCCGGAAGTGAGTGCCAATGGCAAGACCTACACCATCCGCTTGAAAAAGGGAATTTATTTTTCGCCCGATCCAGCCTTTGGCGGCAAACAGCGCGAGCTGACGATGGATGATTTCGTCTATTCGTATAAGCGCTTGTTTGACCCGCGCATTCGCTCCCCGCATTCCTGGCTGTTTGAAGGCAAAATTGTTGGCCTGGATGAATATGCGGCGCTGGCCAGCAAGCAAAAACGCTTCGATTACGATGTGAAAATCCCCGGTTTTGAAGTCATCGACAAATATACGCTACGCCTGCATCTCAAGCAGACCGACTACCATATGACGATGATGTTGGCGCATAACCCGGCCGTTGCGCTGGCGCGCGAGGTGGTGGAAAAATACCAGGATGCACAAGGGCATGTCATGGCGCATCCGGTGGGTACGGGTGCTTATCGACTGGTGGAATGGGTGCGCGCTTCGCGCATTGTGTTGGAAGCGAACCCGCAATATCGAGGCTATACATGGAATTTTGCCGCTGGCACGGATCCGGAAGATGCCGATATTGTGGCCAAAATGAAGGGTAAATCAATGCCGCAAATTGGCCGCATCGAAGTGAGTGTGATGTTGGAAGACCAATCGCGCTTGCTTGCGTTTCAAAATGCCGAAGTCGATTTGTTTGAGCTGCAAGGGCCGCTGGCACCCAAAATGCTGGAAAAGAAAGGCACGATACGCGCCGAATTTGCCAGCAAAGGTTATCAAATTTCACGCGTGCTTGATCCGGAAATCAGCTATTACTATTGGAATTTGGAAGACCCGGTAGTGGGTGGCTTTGGCAAAGAAAAAATCGCACTGCGGCGCGCTTTGGCAATGGCTTATAACGTGCCTGAAGAAATCGCCGTGGTCTGGAACGGCCACGCTGAACCCGTACAGTTTCCGATTCCACCGGGCGTGGTCGGACATGATCCGCAATACAAAAGCACTTTGCAATTTGATCCCGCTGTAGCCAATGCCTTGCTGGATAAGTTCGGCTATAAAAAAGGGGCCGATGGTTTTCGTACCCTGCCCGATGGCAAGCCGCTGGTGGTCAATTACGTTGCGCGTAACGATTCTGCTGGTCAGCATCAGGCGGAGATGTGGAAAAAAGCCTATGATCTGGTGGCGGTTCAAATGGTGACCCATAAAAAGCCGTTCCCTGATATTTTAAAAGGGGAAAAAGCTTGCCAAGTGCAAACCCGTACCAGCCCCTGGGTGGCGGATTACCCGGATGGCGATAATTTTATGATGTTGTTCACCAAGGCTAATATCCATCAGGCCAATAATAGCTGTTTTAGCCATCCGGACTACGACAAAATGTATTTGCAATCGCAAGCCATGCCCGCAGGCCCGGAGCGTGATGTGCTGTTTCATAAAATGGCGCGCATTCTGGAATTGTATGGCGGCGTGCGCATCGGGTATGCGCGTTACCGCAATATGGTGGCGCAGCCCAAAGTGATCGGCTTTAAGAAACATCCAATTTTTCACACAGATTGGTTATATATCGATATCGATAACAGCAAGAAATAACACACCATACCTATAAATAATTTAAAAAATCATCAAACAGGAGAATCATGAAACCAAGCACCACCTTTCTGGCCATTGCACTGGCATTCGCTGCACAAGCAACTTTGGCTGCGGATACCAAGTCAAGCGTGCGCCCTTTAATTCCCTTAATCAAGGCCGATCAAGTTGCCAGCCGTTGCGATGCAGGTTTGAAAGACTTAAAAAAACAGGTTGCCGTGTTAGAAAAGCTGCCAGCCGCCAAGTTAAAAAAGGGCCGTGATGTGTTTGCCCGCTGGGACGCTTTGACGACTGCCACCGAAGACTTGCAAGGCCCGATGGACATATTGAGCAATGTCGATCCTGACCCGAAAATACGGAGTGCAATGGAAGCGTGCATGGTCAAAATCAATGCGTTCACCACCGAGTTGTATCAAAACGAAAAGCTGTTCAAGGTAATGCAAGCGGCCAAGGCCGATGATATTATCGACGCCAAGTTTCGTCAGGACGTGCTCGATTCGTTTGAAGATACTGGTGCTTCCCTGTCCAAGGATAAGCGCGAGCGGATGAAAGCCGTGTCGAAAAAAATCGATGAATTAAGCCAGGAGTTCGCACGCAATGTGCGTGACAATAATGAAAAATTGAGTTTTACCCCGGATGAAATGCAAGGTATGCCTGCCGCGTTTTTAGCCAGTGCCAAGCGCGACGACAAGGGCAATTATTTGCTCGGTTTTGATTACCCCGCCTACCACCCGTTTATGGATTTTTCTGACAATAGCGAAGCGCGCAAACGCTATCAGGCGGCATTTAACAATCGGGGCGGCGCAAAGAACCTGGAACTGATGAAACAGGTGTCCCAGTTGCGGCGCGAAATGGCGGGTTTGTTTGGCGTTGATAATTATGCCGATTATGTAATCCGGCGGCGCATGGCGGGTACAGCGGCGGAAGTACAGAGTTTTCTGGGCGGCGTGCAAAAAGCCGTAACGGAAGCGGAAAAGCGCGAAGTGGAAGAATTACGGGTAATGAAGTCGGAAACGCTGAAAACGCCCTTGGCTGAGACCACCATGCCGCGTTGGGATCAGCAATACTGGGTAAATAAGGTCAAGCAAACGCGCTATAAGGTCGATCAAAATGAATTGCGCAAATATTTCCTCACCGATGCTGCCGTGCCATGGATTTTGGATGTGTCGAGCAAACTATATGGCGTCGAATTCAAACAGGTGACGGTGCCAGTGTGGCATCAGGATGTGGTGTATTACGATGTGATCGACAGTAGCAGTCAGCAACGTATTGCCGGGATTTATCTTGACTTGTTCCCGCGTGCGGGCAAATACGGTCATGCCGCCGCCTGGGGTGTGCGCAATGGCAGCACGCTGGCACGGCGCACGCCGGTTGCAACCCTGGTGACCAATTTCGACCGCCAGGGCCTGGATGTGTTAGAAATGGAAACCATGGTGCATGAATTTGGCCATGTGCTGCATATCGTTTTGTCCAATACCCGTTATGCGCGTTCGGCTGGCACCAATGTGGAACTTGATTTCGTGGAAGCGCCTTCTCAGATGTATGAAGAATGGGCGCGTCGCAAGCAGTCTTTGGCCAGTTTTGCCAGCTTTTGCAAAACCGCTTGCCCGGTGTTGGATGATGCCTTAATTGCCCGTATGGCGCAGGCGCATAATTTTGGCCGTGCGATTCGCTTCGGGCGGCAATTGGTGTACGCCAAATTTGATATGGCGATTCACGGTAAAGAGGCGGTCGAGCCGATGGCGGCGTGGCAGCAAATTGAGGGTGCAACCCCGATGGGTTATGTGGACGGCACACAATTCCCCGGACAGTTCAACCATACCATGGGCGGCTACGGCGCGGGTTATTATGGTTATATGTGGTCGGAAGTATTGGCTTTGGACATGCTCTCGGGCTACCAGGGCAATATCATGAATCCTGAAATTGGTCGGCGCTATCGGACTGAAATTTTGTCCAAGGGAGCAGAGTTGCGGGCAGGGGATTTGGTCAAAAATTTTCTTGGGCGGGTGCCCAACAGCAAGGCATTTTTTGCTGAAATTTCCGGCCAGCGGGTACAATAAAGTTTGGCAAAATCGCTTGGCAAAATCGCCGATGGTGTCATTTTTCAGCTTCAAATAAGGAATCCCATGTTAGCTTACATCCTGCGTCGCCTATGGCAAATGTTACCCACTATGCTGGGTGTGGTGTTGCTGGTCTTTTTCTTGTTTAACTGGGTCGGGGGCGACCCCGCCTACATCCTGGCGGGGAAAATGTCAAACCCGGCCCAGATTGAAAATATTCGCACCCAACTCGGCATCAATCAACCGTACTATGTGCAGTTGGGCATCTTTCTCAAGCAAATTGCGACCTTTAACTTTGGCAATAGTTGGAGTACCCAGGAAGCGGTATCGAGCGTGATTATGACGCGGCTGGGGCCATCGCTCACCTTACTGGTGCCACTGACGATTTTGGAAACCTTTATCGCCATTGCGCTGGCGTTGGCAGTGGCCTATGTGCGTGGCTCGCTCACCGACCGCGCCGTCATGGTGGCCTGTACGGTTGGCATGTCGATCAGTATTTTGGTCTACATCATCGTGTTCCAATATGTGCTGGCGTATAAATTTGGCTGGTTTGCGGTACAAGGCTGGGGCGACAGTTTTTGGGAAAATTTGCTGCGTTATTCCACCTTGCCGATTTTGATTGGTCTGGCCGTGAGTATCGCGCCCAATTTACGGCTGTTTCGTACCTTTGTGCTCGATGAAGTGAATCAGGACTATGTGCGCACCGCGCGCGCCAAGGGTTTGAAAGAAGGGCGCATCATGTGGGTGCATGTGTTGCGCAATGCCTCCATTCCCATCATTACCCATGTGATGGGGAATTTGCCGGCGCTGTTGATCGGTTCGTTTTTGCTGGAACGCTTCTTTGGTATTCCCGGCATTGGGCGCGAGGTGATTCAGGCGGTAGAGCGCAGTGATTTTCCGGTGATCAAAGCGATTACCGTGTATGTGGCCGCCGCGACCATGATCTTTAATTTATTGACCGATTTGATGTATCAGGCGGTTGATCCACGCGTCCAATTGAAGTGAGGATGAATCGATGAATACTCAGGTAATCAATCCCAACCCTGCCAACCCTGCTGCACCAGCCGCACCAGCCACCGCGCCCGCGCTTTCTCCCGGTTTATGGACGCTGGCATGGCGGCGTTTGCGGGCCGACCGCATGGCGATGCTGGCCTTGGCCGTGGTGCTGGCCTTTTTGCTGACCATTGCTTTATCCGCCAGCGGGATAATCGCCGCCGATTGGGAAGAGGAAGTTGGCGTCAATTATGCGCCGCCCACGATGGTGGGGCCGCAAAGTGCCGCCGAGCGCGGAGCAGGGGCTGAGGCGGAGGCCGAGAGCGTGCCGGAAAATCCACTCGACCCGCTACGTGATGTGTTGCGTGAATTGCGCGCCCAGGATCAGGATGCCAACGTGGTCTTGAGTGATTC
>JBKJLF010000093.1:0-25196 GCA_046597185.1 Burkholderiaceae bacterium
TTGGTGGTTAAAGAAATGCTGCACCTGAACCCAACGCGGTACGGTTTGGGTGAAACCGTATAATTTGCTGCTCCAGGTGATGGTTTCACTCAACCAGTCTGACCCCACCAGTTCGGCCCAATCCAGAAATTGTTGATCCAATGCCAGCCGCGCTGTCTTGAGCGCTTCCCAATCGGGAAAGAGTAGCTCGCCAACCGGGTTGGCGGGCATGGGCGTATCGGTAAAGCGCGCAAACCAAATCGAATCGCCCCAGATGATGTGATCGAGTGTTCCATGGACCGATTTAAAAAACGCGCCGCGATCTTCTTCGCGCTGGGCTTGGCTTAACTTGTCTGCCGCCTGATACACGGCCTGGTTTTGCCATTGGTTGTAAGCGGCCATCAATTGTACAAAATTGCCTTGAAACATCGTCATTCTCCTTTATGCCAGCACGGCGGCCATGGCGCTGGCGGCGGCTTCAACATTGCTACTATTCAAACCGGCTACGCACATGCGCCCGGAGCGTAAAATATAGACGCCAAATTCATCCTTCAAACGGTCTGCCTGCTCGGGTGATAAACCGGTATAACTGAACATGCCGCGTTGGGTTAAAAAATAATTGAAATCGCGCCCCGGTACTTTGGTGCTGATAATCTCAAACAGCTTGCGCCGCATCGCCACAATGCGCTCGCGCATCACCGTTACTTCCGCTTCCCATTGGGCGCGTAGTATTGGGTCGGTCAGTACCTTGGCCACCAATTGGCCACCATGAATGGGTGGGTTGGAATAATTGCGCCGTACATTGGCTTTGAGTTGGCCAAACACATTCACCGCTTGCGCCGCATCCGGGCAGGCTACACTGAGCGCGCCGCCGCGTTCGCCGTACAGGCTCATACTCTTGGAAAACGAATTGGTCACGATGTAGGGCAAGCCCGAATCGGCCAGAGCTCGCACGCCATACGCATCTTCTTCAATGCCTTCGCCATAACCTTGGTAGGCCACGTCCAGAAAAGCCAGCAAATCGCGCTCTTTCAGGACGGGAATGATGGCTTGCCATTGTTCGCGGCTTAAATCCACCCCGGTTGGGTTGTGGCAGCAGCCATGCAGCAAGACCACGCTTTTCGCGGGGAGCTGCTTGAGGCAAACCAGCATCTCGGCAAAGCGCAAACCACCGGTGGTGGGATCGTAGTAGGGGTAGGTTTGTACGTTTAAGCCGGCACCTTCAAACAGCGAGCGGTGATTGTCCCAACTTGGGTCGCTGATATACATGGTGGAATTGGGGAGGTAACGCTTGATGAAATCAGCCCCCACTTTGAGGCCGCCGCTACTGCCCACGGTTTGCAGCGTAACCAGCCGGCCGGAAGCCAGAATTGGGTGATTGGCACCGAATAATAGCTGCTGCACCGCCATGCGGAAATTGGCCGCACCTTCCATCGGCAGGTAGGGACGCGCACCGGCATTTTCGACCACTTGCAATTCGGCGGCGCGCACCGAAGGCAGCATCGGAATTTTGCCCGCGTCATCAAAATAAATTCCGATCGAGAGATTGATTTTATTGAGGCGCGGGTCTTTGCCAAAGGCTTCGTTCAGGGAAAGAATAGGGTCGCCAGCAAAGGCTTCGACGTGTTGAAACATGATGAAAACTCCAGACGGTGAGTGATGCGGTGGGCTAAATGAAACCATGGCCTTGCTTAATTGCGTTATTTTGCCACAGGAATGGCAATTTTTCTGTAATGAAACAGTTAAATGCTGCGCGCACCCGGCGTTTACCCCTGCGCGTAGCAAATTTTTTAGCCAGATCCAGGTTTTTAAGAATGGTTTTTTGATAATGACAACGAGAGTATTGAAAAGCAATGCCAGCCGTTGCAAAGCCTTAAACCATTGCGGGCATGATTGCAACAGTACCACGCCCGGCAGTACAGTAGGCCCCATTCCAACAACGCTTAACTTTAAGCCAACCCTTTATGGACAGCTTGCCCAGGATTTTTGATTTCACACCATCGGTATTACATTGTGCGTTTGCCGGCGTGGTGCTGTTATTAATCATCGCCTCTGGCATTGCCGCTGCCTTGATCAAGCTGTACCCGCAACGCAATTTCGTCAACGTCAAATTGCGCATTCAAACCTGGTGGTGGTTGGTAGGCGGCTTGTTTCTGGCGCTTATTTTTAGCCGCAGCATTGCGGTTGCCTTCGCTGCCCTGCTCAGTTTTTTGGCGTTTAAAGAATTCCTCTCCATTGTGCCGACGCGCCGTATTGATCATGGCGTGCTGGTGTTGGCTTATCTGGCCATTCCGCTGCAATACCTGTGGGCCGGGGTGGCGTGGTATGGCATGTTCATTATCTTCATTCCGGTGTATGTGTTTTTGCTGTTGCCCATGCGCATGGTGATGCTGGGTGAAACGCAGGGCTATTTGCGTGCGGTTGGCACTATTCAGTGGGGTTTGATGAGTTGCGTGTTTAGCTTAAGCCATATCGCCTACCTGTTAAATATGCCGCAAAAAATGGGGGCGCATGGTGCCATATCCGGGCAAATGCTGGTGTTTTATTTGCTGGTGCTGACCCAGTTAAACGATGTGGCGCAGTTTTTGTGGGGCAAGGCTTTGGGCAAAACCAAAGTGCTGCCCAGCGTTAGCCCGAATAAAACGCTGGAAGGTTTGCTCGGCG
Organism: Burkholderiaceae bacterium; assembly: GCA_046597185.1. Lineage (GTDB taxonomy): Bacteria > Pseudomonadota > Gammaproteobacteria > Burkholderiales > Burkholderiaceae_D > CAMBDR01. Next base: position 2,644 of record JBKJLF010000093.1, read on the forward strand.
GTGTTGCCACCACCACCTTGCTGGCATGGTTGATGGCACCGTGGTTTACGCCGATGAGCCCGCTGTATGCGCTGCTTTCGGGCGTGTTGATCAGTTTGTTTGGCTTTGTTGGCGATGTGGTGATATCGGCCGTCAAGCGTGATATTGGCATTAAAGATTGCGGCACGCTCTTGCCTGGTCATGGCGGTATTTTGGATCGCCTGGATTCGTTGACTTATACCGCGCCGCTGTTCTTTCACTATATTTATTTTCTCTATTATTAATATGGGGGCCTTGATGCTAAAGAAGTTGCTCGAAGGCTGGGCCAAAGCGTGGCACGCACTGCTACGAATCCTGTTTGTGCTGTTGGTGGCTTACCCGGTGGTGTGGCTGTGGTTGGGCACGCATGTGCGCCATCGCGAGCGCTTGCCGCGTAAGGGGCCGGCGATTGTGGTGGCCAACCATAGCAGTCATCTCGATATTTTGGTCTTGTTGACGCTGTTTCCATTGTGGCGTGTGCCACGGGTGCATGCGGTGGCGGCCTCGGATTACTTTTTGCGTAACCGCTTTTTGGCCTGGATCAGTTTGAATTTGATTGGTATCATTCCCTTGCAACGTACGCTCAGCAAGCAAGCCACGCACCCGCTGCAAGCTTGTTTTGATGCCTTGGAGGCGGGCAAAATTTTGATTATTTTCCCGGAAGGCACGCGTGGCACCGGCGAGCAGATGGCGCAATTGAAATATGGCATCTGGTATGTGGCCAAGCGCTTTCCCGAGGTGCCGGTGATACCGGTTTATCTGCACGGTTTGGCCAAAGCACTGCCAAAGGGCAGTAAGCTGCCGCTGCCGATTTTTGTGAATATCGCCATTGGCAGCACCGTATTTTGGCAGGAACAAAAACAAGCATTTATCGATGGTTTGCAACAGCAGTTTTTGCAATTGCAGCACAAACTCAAGCCCGGTCAAGATTAATCCGGTGGCTTGAATCTTTGTTTTATTTGTCTACTTTGAAAGGCATTGTATGAATTCTACCTTCCCCACTTTACGTCAGTTTGAAGAGTTCCAATTCACGGCGACCGATGGGGTCAGCCTGTTTTACCGCCACTGGCCTGCGGGTGGTAAAGCGGCGACGCGGGCGATTGTGTTATTCCATCGCGGCCACGAGCATGGTGCGCGCATGGCGCATTTGGTGGATGAACTGAATTTACCCGATTGCGCCTTCTTCGCTTGGGATGCGCGCGGCCTTGGGCGCTCTGCGGGCGAGCGCGGCTACGCGCCCAGCTTTGCCACGATTGTGAAAGATATCGACAGCTTTATCCAGCACATCAGTGCGCAATATGAGATTGAGCCAGCAAACATTGCCGTGGTGGCGCAAAGTGTGGGTGCGGTGGCGGTGGCGGCCTGGGTGCATGATTACGCGCCCAAAATTCGCTGCATGGTATTGGCTTCGCCTGCGTTTAAAGTCAAACTGTATGTTCCGCTGGCGCGCGCTGGTTTGGCGTTGATGCAAAAATTTCGCCCCAGGTTTTTTGTTAATTCCTATGTCAAAGCCAAATTTTTAACCCATGACCCTGAGCGCATCGCGTCTTATGAAAGCGACCCGCTGATCACCCGCCCGATTGCGGTGAATATCTTGCTGGGCCTGTATGAAGCGGCTGAGCGGGTGATTGCCGATGCCGGGGCGATTCATGTACCGACCCAATTGCTGGTATCCGGTGCGGATTGGGTGGTACACCATGGGCCGCAGTATGAATTTATGCAGCGCTTGGGTAGCAGTCAAAAAGAGACGCACACCTTTGACGGGTTTTTTCATGACACGCTGGGGGAGAAAGAGCGCCATCTGGCACTGGCCAAGGCGCGCCATTTTATTCAGCGTCAGTTTGCCCGGCCCAATATCACGCCCGATTTTCGCATGGCGCATCAGCGTGGTTTGACGCAGCAAGAATTTGTGCGCCTGAGCGAGCCGCCCAGCTCGGTGTTGGCACGCGGCTATTGGGCTATGGCGCGGTTTTGGATTAAAGCTGGCAGTTTGTTTTCCAGCGGCTTGAAGTTGAGTGTGGCCACGGGCTTTGATTCCGGTAGTACGCTCGATTATGTGTACCGCAATCAATCGCAAGGCGTGACGCCGCTGGGGAGGATGGTGGATTCGGTGTATTTGAACAGCATAGGCTGGCGCGGGATACGGGTGCGTAAAACCCATCTGCAACAATTGATTCAGTGCGCCGCCAGCCAATTGCAGGCGCAGGGCAGGGCGCTGAATGTGGTGGATATTGCGGCAGGGCATGGGCGTTATATTTTGGATGCGCTGGGGAGCCAGGCTGCGCGCCAGGATTGCCAGATCGTGCTGCGTGACTATAGCGAATTGAATGTGCAGGCCGGGCAGAAAATGATTGCCGAACGCGGCTTGCAAGCCTGTGCCCGCTTTGAATTGGGCGATGCGTTTGATCAGGCGGCGCTGGCCAAACTGAACCAGCCTACGCTGGCGGTGGTGTCGGGCTTGTATGAATTGTTTGGCGATAATGCCAGGGTGCAGCAGTCCTTGGCGGGTTTGGCGACGGCGATGGAGGCGGGCGGTTATTTAATCTACACCAATCAACCATGGCACCCGCAATTGGAATTGATTGCGCGCTCGCTGACCAGCCACCGCGACGGGCAGGCGTGGGTGATGCGTCGGCGTACCCAGGCGGAAATGGATCAACTGGTGGCGCAGGCCGGGTTTGAAAAGCTGGATCAATTGAGTGATGAGTGGGGGATTTTCAGTGTTTCCATTGCACGCAGGAAGTAATGTGAAGATGATGCATGCTCAGTCAATGCCAACCGGGTCAACGCCAACGGGGGCGCTGCCAACTGCGGCAGAGCCGGCTGCGGCGGTGGCAACAGCTCGCCCAATCTGGCGTGCGGCGCTATGGTTGCTGCTGCTGGGGCCAGTGTTTTTTATCAGCTATGGCTGGGCCAATAACTGGAGTGCGCACCAAGCGTTTGTGCCATCGCTGTGGTTTGCCTGGGAGCGGTATATTCCGTTTTGGGACTGGACGATTTTGCCCTATATGTCGATTGACGCGTTTTATGCGCTCTCGCTCTTCATGTGTACCAGCCGGGCAGAACTGGACACCCACGCCAAACGCCTGTTGTGCGCTACCGTGTTGTCGGTGGTGGGGTTTTGGCTGTTTCCCTTGCAATTTGCATTTACGCGCCCGGAAACCGGCGGATTTAACGGCATGTTGTTTGAGGTGTTGAGCGGGTTTGACAAGCCGTTTAATCAGGCACCGTCCTTGCATATCAGTTTGTTGATGTTGTTGTGGGTGTGCTATGGCCGTCATTTGCGTGGGGTGGCTTTGTGGTTGCTGCATGGGTGGTTTTTCTCGATTGGGGTATCGGTATTCACGACCTATCAGCACCATGTGATGGATGGTGTGGGCGGGGTGGTGGCGGGCTTGCTGTGTTTGTATTTGTTGCCGGATGGTGCGGTTAAGCCGGATTCGGTTGCGCTGCATCATCTGGATATGGGCTTGAATCAGGCGGATGCGGCGCGGCGCTGGCAATTGGCGCGGCGTTACTGTGCTGCTGGTATTGCTTGCTGCCTGCCTGCGTATGTTTGGGGCGGCTGGGCGTGGTTGGCGTTGTGGCCGGGGTTTGCCTTGTTGCTGGTGGGGCTGGCTTATGCGGGTTTGGGCGTGGCGGTGTTTCAAAAGCAAAACGGGCGATTGAGTGGGGCTGCCCGCGTGTTGCTGGCACCGTATCGGCTGTGCGCGTGGGGTGCGGCGCGCTGGTTCTCGCGGCATGACGCGTCTTGCGTGGAAGTGGCACCGGAGGTGTGGATTGGGCGTGCGCCGGGGCGGGGTGATTGGGCAGGATTGCCGCCGTTTGCTGCGGTGTTGGATTTGACTGCGGAATTTGATGGTTTGCCGCCTGCGCGAGTAGGTGCGCACGCGTGCGTTGCGTATGCGAGCGTACCCATGCTCGACCTGCTCGCGCCCACGCAGGCGCAACTGGCGCAGGCACTGGCGGAGCTGGCGCGCTTGCATGTACACGCTCAGGCACAGGCGTGCGGTGCGCCCGTGCTGGTGCATTGCGCGCTCGGGTACTCGCGTAGCGCGCTGGTGGTTGCGGCGTGGCTGTTGCAGCGTGGTGATGCCAATTCTGTCGCCGAAGCGCTGGCGCACATCAAAGCGGTAAGGCCGCATAGCGTGTTGCCTGCCAGTAGCGTGGCTTTGTTGGCGGCTGTATGAAATATGAACATCCGATTACCTTGGGGGTGATGGCGGCGTGGCTAAAAACTGGGCGCATGCTGGATCATGCTGCCTCGCTGGCGCTGGTGCTGACTGTGTTGGCGCTACTGCCATTGGCGGGTTTGCATAAGGGCTTGCCCAATGCCTGGGGCGTGGCGGCGTGGATTGGCTTGGCTCTGTTGGAAAAATATTATGCATGGCGCGTGGCGCTGGATGCAGGTTTGTTTGATTTGCTGGCGCAAACCGGGGCGCGCGATATGGACCAGTTTGATGCTGCCATGGCGGCGTTTTTGCGGCCCGGGCAGGCCAGCATGCCACCGCGCAGCATGGAAGGCAGGTTTATTGGCGCGCGGCGGTTGTTTTTGTGGCAGGTGGTGGCTTTGGTGATACAGGTGCTGGTGGGGTTGGCTTTACTTGCGCCGATGATGTCGTCGTAGCAGCCTTACTTATCCAACTTTTCATGGACAAGGGCAAATCGCGCATGCCGCTTACCTGCTTGAGCGCATAGGCGCGGTCGTCCGCAGGTATGGCACTGGCCTTGATGGTTTGATCGAGCTGATCCAGCAAGGCTTTGAGTTGCGCCAGCTCGGGCGGCGCAAGGGCGGCGCTTTTGTTGATCTTGTTGACGATTTTGTTATCGTTGCCAACGGTGATAACGCCATCGACGTTGCTGATATTGCCGATGGATTGGCGATTGTCGTTCATATTGCTCTCCAGTTGTTGGGTGATGTTGATGGGGCGGTTGGCCAAGTCTTTGAGTAGAGGATATAAGAAGTCGCGATTTTCGGTCAGAAGCGTAACCGCAGTTTCTGCTTTGGCCACTCGTACCTCCAATTCTTGGAGCTTTTCTTTGAGAATCTCGTCACAGTCAAAATCTTTCGGCTTTTTCGATGTGCCGAAAATGGGTATTTGGCAGCCAGGCAACAGCGCCAACAAGCAATATCAAAATAACAGGGGTGCCAGCCACTACTGCCATATTGCTAACTCGAAGGCCTTCTAAAGTGGAATGTGCAGCGTTAAAAAAGTACAATATGCCAAGCAAAGACAGCGGCCCCGCCAAGCTACCGGCACACAGTTCCACAGCCAACGGCTTTGTCATCATATCTAACGCTGTTTCAATAAGTGTTGTTTTGGCTGTTTTTATTTACAGTTTGAATAAACTGCCCAGCCAGCGCCAATTTACAATTAAACTCACAAGGCAGAAATTTAAATCTATTTTGCAGATTCTGTTTGACAGAATAAACTACTTCAACTATAGTGAGTCTATATCATGATCGAATCATTTGATTGCAACGATACCGAGATGCTTTTTTTCAGTCGTGCGGTGCCGCGTTTCAAAAACATTGAGCGGGTTGCGCGGCGCAAGTTGCTGATGTTGAGTGCGGCCAGCGTATTGGATTCGCCCAGTATTCGAATCAATGATCAATGGCGCATTTGTTTTCGCTGGCAAAACGAGAATGCGTTCGATGTGGAAATCGTGGATTATCATTAAAGGAAGTAATATGGACACCAAACTTGAAGAAATTCACCCCGGCGAAATCCTGTTGGAAGAATTCTTAAAACCGATGGGCATTACCAATGCGCGGCTGGCCTCGGATATCGATGTACCCACCAGCCGCATCAGTGAAATCATCAACGGTAAACGCCCAATTACCGTCGATACCGCCATGCGCCTGAGCGTGTATTTCAATATGGAAGCGCGCTTTTGGTTGAACTTGCAAGCGCAATACGATGTGCGTATGGCCGAGACCAATTTGTTACCCGAGATTAAACGTCGGATTCGGCCATTGGAAGCGCTGGAAAAATGATTCGATTTGCGGGTGGGGGGGCAGTGCCCAACCTGAACCCTTGCCCCTTGCCCACTTACCGTACTTACTTGCCCAACCCGGCTTTAACCGGCGGATTCAACAACCCATTTCCCGCCCTCGTCTGGCTACCCCCTGCAACAACCCCAGCCAGTTTCAGCTCAGTCGCATCCAGCACCAATCCACGCGCCTGTTTATGCAGGGTGGCGAAATAGCCCTGATCGTTCAGGATCAAATCGCGCACTTCATACGGCGCGCTACTGCCCTGCAACAGCGCCGCATTAAAGCTCAAATCAATCTCCCCCTTGCCGCCATCGATCCATTTGGCCGAATGCGCCACCGCCAGTGGCAGCAGCTTGCCACCCACCGTGCCATACAACAAACCGCGCGCTTCATACCGCCCGGCACTGGCCGCTTCCACACCCAGCAATACGCTTAATTCCCCCAGTTTGCCAGCCTGCAAATTAGCCTCGCCAGTCAGGCGCGCCACTGGCAGTGCCACAGGCAACGCCACACGGGCCGAGCGGCGTACCACCTTCCCTTTGATTTTCGATTCGATATGGGTTTGCACTTCCCACAGGCCGGGCGTTGGCGTTTCATTGGCATCAAGCCGGATTTGCGCCTGATAACTTTGCCCGTCGCGGCTGGAAAATTCGAGTGGGAACACGCGCCCGGCGGGTGACACCAGTTCCGCCTTCATCCCACCAATCGGATGTTTTTTATTGCCGCCTTCCAGCAACGCCGTGGATACCACCAGATTTTGCCCGTGCAGATAAAGCGCCGCCCCGGCTTGCAGGGTTTGCGTGAACGGGCTGTTCGGTTCGGTCACGTGGATCAAATAATCCTGGCTTTCCCCCAGCTTGTCGGCCTTCAGCGTAAATTTGCCCTGACCCATGGCCGCATGCAAGCGAAAGACCGAGGTGCTGGCGGCAAACGGCAAATCAGCCTTGGCCAATTGCGCCGCATCGACAATCGATTCCATCGCCGCACCATTCACGTGTTGTTTGCCCACGCCATCGGTCACGGTCAAAAACTTTGGCTGAATTGCTTCTTGTTCGCTCTGCCCGATGGCCCCCACTGCCTGCAGGCGCACCAGCGCGCGTGGGCTGCTGGTGTGTAAATCAACGCCGCGATTTAATTCCGCACCACTGACCTTGCGGAAGTATTCATGGCTTTGGCCAAGAAACGGTTTGATCTCGCTATCAATAGACGCATTGGTGGTGGAAGTGGCAGCCCAACTGAGCGCAACCGCTTCGCGTTGCGGCGCGCCAAAGCCCGGCCCGCTCGGCCCAGCCGGATTAGCCACTAGCGCGCTGGCAGCAGCAGGTCGGGCCACGGTGGCCGGGGCGCTCATATCACCGGCTTGTGGCGCGAGTAAATGTAGCGGTGCGGCTTGCAGCGACAGGGAGCCGATGGCCATGAGCAAAAAGCTGATCGTTTTCAATTTCATCATGTTCTCCAATCTCACAGGTCGTTACGTAAAATGACATCCAGGCCAAAGCACTTGCGTCGGCTTTGGTTGTGCGCCAGCGGTTCCGCACCATTGGTACGATTTTTATCAACAAACCAGGTCGTGCCGGCACCGGACTGGCTGCTGCAATTTAAAAAACCATCGGAACAACTGTCGAGATAGACCTGGGTAATTTCCAGCCCGAGATTGAGTGAGTAGCCACCGCAATAACTGTCAGAATCAAAAATACTGGTTTCGACATCGCTGCCGACCACGTTATAAAAAGTTTTGGGCAAACCCGGCCGTCCGGCCGTGCCATACAGCCAGTTGGCGTTGTAATACGCCATCCAACTGGTTTGCTGCATCCGTACCGCATCGCTCTTGTAGCCCAGCAGCCAGCCAACCGCGCTTTCAAACACATTGCCACTGATCGCCGCATCGGCCAATGGTGTGCCTAGTGACGACGGTGCCAGCGCATTAACCCAGCGAGTCGCACTGATGATGCCGGGGTAGCGGCTGTCATAAGTCGGGTTGGACATGATCCAACGCAGCATATTGCCACCGTTGGAGTGGGTTTCCACCACCAGATCGGTAATATTGTTGTTCTTGATAAAGGTCGAGAGTTGATCGGCCAAACAACCGGCAGCGCGCGAATCCCACATGTATTGATCAAAATCACAATTGATCACGACATATAAATTGGGATTAGGCAGGCTTTGCCGTACCGAATCGATCATTTCGGTGGTCCAGTAATCGACAGCGGCATTGGTTTGGTGACCCGTGCCATGCACAAAGGCGACGCCTTTGTTACCAGCGAAGGCGGTGCCGGCAGAACTGAGGGCAGTACCAAGAGCGAGCCAAGAGATGGCCCGGCAGATGTGGCGTAATTTCATGAATTCTCCATGGATGTTTTTTTATTAGGGACGCGCATTTTGCTGTTTGGTGCAGTGCGTTGTCAAGCAAAAACCGTGCAAGTGTTTGCTTTTTGTGTGAGTCTGGCCAAAGGTGATCCGTTTCGAAATCGTGGATTATCATTAGAGGAAGCAAAATGGACACCAAACTTGAAGAAATTCACCCCGGCGAAATTCTGTTGGAAGAATTCTTAAAACCCATGGGCATTACCAATGCGCGCTTGGCAGAGGCTAATTTATTGCCCGAAATTAAACGCCGGATTCGACCATTGGAACTGGTCGCCGAGTAATCAATGCGCCCAATCAGGTGTGTTAAAACGCCGCCAAGGCCAACATTTTTTCACCGTGCGCCTTGGCAAATACCGCATTATTGTAATCCAGACTGATCCCCACCAACCCCACGAAAAAATCCGCCGTGTTGCGTGAAATGGCGCTCACTTGCGCAATCGATTCACCATTCAAAAAAACCAGTAAATGAATATCGTCGCGATTTTCAATGCCGGAGCCAATAATGGCCCTGGAAACCGGCCGACCTAATACTTTTTCGATTTCAGCAGTAGGCATGTTGGGTGGAAAAACAAACATGCGATCCCAGGCAAAACGGGTGATGTGGGCCAATTTTAAACGATCATGACCGCCCTGCAAATGCTGTACCGCTGCATCCAAATCGGCCACAAATTGGGCTTCATTGTGTCTGCCGTGCCATAGGTTTAAGGCTGTACCCAGAAACATGAAACATGCAAGCCAAAATGAAGTACTTTTGATTAATCGCATAGCATCGCTCCCCCTTTGGTTCGATCACCCAAAAACGCTTTGTTGCCTGAGAGAAAAATCAGGCTTATTCAAATGTTGATTGATGGAAATACATTGTGTGCAGCAGACTATTATATCAAAGCAATGAAGTTGCGCTAAAAAAATTATAAATATCGATGACCGGGCTTGATAGTTTGTTGGAATATTGAGTGCGGGTGAGGGCGTGCGCCCGTGAAGGCGCACAAACAGCGTGGGCTTACCTGAGCGTGCCCTTCATGGCGTAATAGAGCCTAAAGACGAGTATTTTATAAATTCATCAGCCTTCGCGAGGCTGGATTGATATCTTAAAATGGCGATCAATCAAAAATAGTTGTTTAAATGATCGGCTGGTATCGCGAACGGTGAACAATAGTAGTGGCAATGATGTTTTTTAGAGATTATTTGAAAAAATAGAGAGGAGTTTTTAGAAGATAAGTTTGGAATTATTTGGCTTGTAAATAAATATTGGGCTTGGTAATTTCCATCAGGCTGGCCGGGTTGGCGGGGGCCGCAAATCCAAAAGTCTGATATAAACCATGGGCATCGCGGGTGGCGAGCATGAAGCGGCGCAAACCCTGTAAATGGGGGTGTTGCATCACGCATTGCATCAACCACTTACCCAAACCTTGGCCGCGATGGCCTTCCAACACATACACATCACACAAATAGCCAAAGGTGGCAAAATCGCTGACCACGCGCGCAAAGCCAATTTGTTGGCCTTCATGGTATAGCCCGAAACACAGCGAATTTTCAATCGCACGTTGCACGGTGCCAATCGGAATGCCGGGCGACCAATAGGATTGGGTCAGCCAGGCGTGAATGGCAACGAGGTCAAGCTCGCTGCGTAAGTCTGAAATGCGATAAGCGCCCTGGGGGAGGTTGATGGATGTGGAATGCGTGGAAGTCATGGAATTTCTCTCAAAAAAATAAGTCGAGGTGCGGCTGGAATTGAAAACGGGAATGCTGAAATTGTACCAGTAAGCATGGATTTGTTTGATTCCCGAGACAAAAAGCTGGTTTTTTTTAAGCCGATCAGGCATAGTTTATAATCCGGCCAAGTATGCCGGATTGATCGAACATTATCGAATGAAAGCCGAGGTTTTATGATTCAAGTGGTACCGCAACCGAAAAAGATTCATGCTGCCGATGGCACCAAATTGTTTGTCAATGATTATTTGCTGGATGATCCTGCTGTCTGTCGTGGTGGCGTTGTGGTCATGCATGGTTTGGGCGATCATTCCGGTCGCCATGCGCATCTGGCGCGGTTTTTTAATGAATGCGGTTTTTCGGTGCGATTGTACGACCATCGTGGCCATGGTAAATCGGGTGGCCCGCGTGGTGGTGTGCCTGTTGGGGACGCCATATTGCAAGATGCGCAAATCGTGATCGATGATTTTTCGGCCAGCTTGAATCAAGCCCCGATTTTGCTGGGACATAGCATGGGGGGATTATTCGCGGCGCGCTTTGCCCTGGAGGGTTTGGCACCATTGCGCGCTTTGATTTTATCCTCGCCAGCTTTGTCGGTATCGATTTCGCGGCCGCACCGCATCTTCCTCAATTTGTTCAACTGTTTGGCCCCGCGCTTGGCCATTCCTAACGGACTGGACCCGGCCAAACTCTCGCGTGACCCGAAAGTGGGACACAGCTATCAGCAAGACCCGATGGTACACGATAAAATCACCACGCGCCTGCTGCTGCGCATGGTCGATGCGATGGCGTTTTGCCAGGCCAATGCGGCCAGCATGGCGATACCGGTGTTGATGTTGGTGGCCGAGGCGGATGAATTGGTTGATCCTGCCGGAAGCCATGCGTTTTATGCCAAATTGCCGCCCAAGTTGGTGACCTGGCATGGTTATGAAGGGATGTACCATGAGGTGTTTAATGCCCCGGATGCGGGGCGCGCGTTTGGCGATGTGCGTACTTGGCTTGGGCAGTTGGGGAGTTAATCACAATGCCAACCATTTTCACACACGCAGTGGTGCCGCTGGCGATTGGTTTGGGCCTGGGCCGGGCCAAAGTGTCGCGCCGCTTGCTGGCCGCTGGCGCATTCGCCTCGATTTGCCCTGATTTTGACGTGGTGGCCTTCAAGCTGGGCATTGCCTATGCCGATGCGTTTGGGCATCGCGGGGCCAGCCATTCGCTCATGTTTGCCGTGTTGCTGGGCTTGATTGCGCTGCTGGGCGCGCCGCGCTTGCAGGCATCACGCGGCATGGCGTTTGGTTTTGTGGCGCTGGCAACGGTTTCCCATCCGCTGCTGGATATGTTCACCAACGGCGGCCTTGGTGTGGCCTTGTTTTGGCCTTGGTCGGAGCAACGCTGGTTTTTCCCCTGGCAAGTGATTGAAGTGTCGCCGATTGGCGTGCGCCGGGTGCTGAGCGAGCGCGGTCTGGTGGTGATTTGGTCGGAATTGTGCTGGGTTTGGCTGCCTGCGCTGCTGCTGGGCCTTGGCCTTTGGCAGCGTCGTGTTGCAAGGACGCCAAAAACGAGTTAATGCGCAGATACTTCAAAATTCACTTGAATGTAAGGTTGTTTTGCCTTACAATGAAGCCATTCTTGTTCGCTAAAGGAGATTTCAAATGAGCACATTAACAGTAACGGCCAAGGGGCAAATTACGTTGCGGCAGGACTTGCTCAAGCATCTTGGCATTGGGCCGGGCCAAAAAGTGGAGGTAGAAAAGTTGCCTGATGGCCGGATCACGATCACGGCGGCGTCCGTTGGCACGATGCAGAATTTTTTTGGCTGCCTGGCACAAACCGCTGGCCCCATCCTCTCGATTGATGAAATGAACCAAATCGCCGCCGATGGCTGGGCGGGCGGCCAATGAAAATCACGGCTGATACCAATGTATTGGTGCGCGCAGCGGTGCAGGATGATCTGCTCCAGGCGCACCAGGCAATGCAAGTTCTGCAAGATGCCGAATTGGTTGCCATACCCCTGCCCGCGCTGTGTGAATTTGTTTGGGTATTGGCGCGCGGCTATAAAAAATCCGCTTTCGATATCGCCACGGCGATTGAACACTTGCTCAATTGCCACAATGTTGCCATGAATCGGCCAGCGGTGGAGGCGGGCTTGGCGCTGTTGCAGGCGGGTGGCGATTTTGCTGATGGGGTGATCGCGCATACTGGCAATGAGCTGGGGGCGGATGATTTTGTTTCGTTTGATCAGAAGGCGGTTGCCATTATGCAGGCGCAAGGCAAATCGGCCTGGTTGTTGGCTGAACGGGGGCAAGCTGTGAGCCGGGTTTTGCAGCAGGAGCGGGCTGAATATAAGGTGAATAAGGTGGGTAAGCGTGGGTAAGATGGGTTTGGCGACAGGCATTCATCAATCAAAAATGGATCATGCACAGGCCAACTGTCCTTCCAATTCCCAAGCCAGGCAGGCTTCAACGCCGTCTAGAGGGAGGGAAGGGTAGTGCCGGAAGACTTCAACTTTACTTGCGCCATCGTGAAGCGTTGCAAGTACGTTTTCAACGGGTACGCGGGTTCCTTCCACAATGGGTATGCCACCCAGGATGCCGGGGTCTGATACGATTCTGGTGATTGGTTTCATCATTTTGCTCCTGTTGAACTTATTGAGCCGTACTGCCCAATGCCTCTGGGGCGGCGCAGTGCCTATTTTACGCCAATTCAGATGGCGGTAAAAGGTAAGTCAGGTATTTGCGGTTGGGGGCGTGTAAAGATAATGAAACAGTTGGTACTGCATTGGTACATGATGTCGCTTATTTCTTAGTAAGAGGGTTGCGCATGAAAACGTCTTTAATCGAGCAGGGATTGGCATTGTGGCAAAATTGGCCGGGTATGGTGTGGGGTGGCATTGCTTCATTGGTGCTTGGCGGGTGGTTGATTGTGGCCAAAACCTTGCGTAGTAAATTGGGTGATTGATGAGGCTGACATGTCGGGCAAAACCGGCTTCAAATCCGCACGGCGCACGCCACGAATGTTGGTTTGGCCTTGTTGAAGTGCTTGCAGCAACGCACGCTCATTTTTACTGAAGAAGTCCACGCCCTTTGGCTGCACGCCGTCCTTCTTGGGCGGTTCGGTGAGGTGCTTTAACTTTCGCGCTCCTTCGGAATGATCTTCCTGTGTTTCGTAGCGCTTGGTTAAAAGCTCAGTCATGATGGCCGCCTCAATGCGTTATACTTTAGCGTACTACGGCTGCTGAAAACGTCAACCTTTTTGGTTCCGGCTATGCCGGCTTAGGATTTTATTGAGAAACTATCCGAAGCGCGTCCGAAGCGTGCCCCCAATTTCATGGCGGTTTCAAAAACCAGGCGGTCTTTCGGCGGCAACTTGATAGAATTTTTCCAAGGCCAAGCCCACTTGCGCCATGGTGCCTTCATCAAACAAGCGGCCAATTAGGGTCACGCCGTGCGGCACTTTGCGCGCGGGTGAAAATGGTGCCATCGGGTGGGTCGGATCAGGTGCCCAATCGCTGCGCGCCTCGGCCACCGTTACGCTGCCAGTGCGTAGCGTGAGTGAGGGGTGGCCGGTAAAATTGGAAATGGTCAACATGTCTTCACGCAATGAGGGTACTAGCAGTACATCGACGGCGCTGAAGATGCGTGCCATCTCGGCAGCGACTTTGCGCCGCATACGGTCGGCCTGCACAAAATCGACGGCGGATATGAAGCGCGCTTGGCGAAATAAATTGGGCCACGCATCCGGCACTTGCATCGTCAATTGATTGATGCGGCCATCTAAGGTGATGTCTTCAAAGGCGGCAGCGGCTTCGGCGAATAAAATGGCATTCAGGGATTGATAGGGCCAATCCGGCAGTGTTACCACCGTGGGTATCATGCCGAGCTTTTTGATGCTTGCCAGCGCATCGCGGTCCAGCTCGGTGGCGGGGGCTTCTTGCATCCAATTGGGGAAGTAGCCAACTCGCAGTCCCGCCACCTTGGCCTTGGCGTTAAAGGGCAAATTGGTGGACAAAGGGTGGTCTAAACTGGCCAGATCACCGACATCTGGCCCGGCAATGGCCTTTAGTACCAACATTGCATCTTCGACCGAGCGCGTCATTGGCCCCAGTTTGTCGAGCGACCAGCACAGCGTCATCGCGCCGGTGCGTGGCACGCGGCCAAAGGTGGGGCGCAAGCCCGTGATGCCGCAGCGCATGCTGGGGCTGACGATGCTGCCGCCGGTTTCACTGCCAATCGAGAAACCAACCAGTCCCGCCGCCGTGGTCGCACCCGGCCCTGCGCTGGAACCGGACGCGCCTTCTTCCAGCAGCCACGGGTTCATGGTTTGGCCGCCGAACCAAATGTCATTCAGGGCCAATGCGCCTAGGCTTAACTTGGCGATTAATACCGCACCCGCAGCAGTTAAGCGCGCTACCACCACCGCATCTTGCGTGGGAATGCGGTTTTTGAACGGTTCCGCGCCCCATGTGGTGGCAATCTGGGCGGTATCGAGCAGGTCTTTTACGCCATACGGAATACCATGCAAGGGGCCGCGATAATGACCCGCCGCGATTTCCCTATCCGCCTGTTTGGCCTGTGCCAAGCCGTGCGCGGCGGTCAGGGTGATGACGCTGCGTAGCTTGGGGTCGAGCCGCGCAATGCGCGCTAGGTAGATGCGGGTGAGCCGTTCCGAACTGAGCAACCGGGCTTCCAGCCAACGGGACAATTGGGTGACGGGTGCGAAGGCGATATCGTCATCGTGCTGCGGTAAGGGCGTGCTGGCAGATGGGGAGCGGATGAAGTGGTTTGGCGCTTTGCTTAGGGCGGTTAGGGTGGTTAGCGCGCTGCCGCTGGTGGGTATCCAGCGCGTCGCGGGTACGTTGCGCTCGTCCAGCGCCAAGGTGCGTGGGCCGCTGCGCCGTTCCATGATGGCCGCCATCGACACTTGCCAGCTTTGCGCCGCTGCTGTGCGCTGCGCTGGCGTGTAGCTCACCTGCATCAGCTTTTCGGCTTCGGCAAAGGTGTTGGCGGACACGGCGGGGCCGACCGCCGGGCCAGCGCCAAAGGTGGGTGGCGCACCGTCGGGCGGGGCGGCGCTGCTGGCGCTAGGGGTGGCGTGGGTGGCTTGGGCGGTCGCGAGCGCGAGCAGGCTGAGCGGGGTTTGAACCAGAAATTGGCGGCGTTTGGTCATGGTTATTTATCGGTATAGGTAGAAGTATCGGTACAGGCAGCTAGCCTTTTCGGTTGGGCCGATTTATTGTACGCAGATTTGGGCTAAAATTCGGGTTTGGGCGGAAATGGCTTTCGTGCGGAAGCAGGGCAATAATATGGGCAAGGACAAGGTATTACTAGGCTTGATGATCACCGCCAAAGCGTTTCCTGCAACCTAACTCACTCACCCGCTGAATGGTGGGTGCGATGCTGCAAGCCGATGGCTGGTACCTTGTCCGGCAAAAAGGCAGCCATCGCCAGTATCATCATCCAACCAAGCCGGGAACGGTAACCGTTGCTGGCAAAGAAAGCGTTGAGTTGCCGCCGGGCACCTTAAATAGCGTTATCAAACAAGCAGGATTAAAAAAGTGAGGTTGACCATGCAGTATCTTGTTGTCATTGAAGAAGGTACAAGCAGTTTTGGTGCCTATGTGCCAGATCTCCCTGGCTGCGTGGCGGTCGCTGAAACACGCTCTGAAGTTACCGAATTGATCCATGAAGCGATTGCGTTTCATCTCGAAGGCATGAAGGAAGATGGCATACAGATCCCTGTGCCGCATTCCACCAGTGCCTTGGTTGAAGTAGTTGCCTGACTGCTATAAAGGGGGCGGCTTACTTATCCACATATCGTTGGGGGCAGATTCGATTGAAATTTCAAAAAGTCGATCGAGTCTGACCAGAATGATCGGCGCTCTATTCAAGAGGATGCATCATCATGACTGCAACAGCATTTGTTCGGGCGCGGATTGACGAAGCCATCAAGATCGAAGCCGCCGCTGTGCTGGCTGACATGGGGCTTACGGTATCTGACGTGGTGCGCATTGCACTGACCAAAATTGCCAAGGAAAAGGCGCTACCATTCGAGATGCGCACGCCCAATCAATTAACGGCTGAAACATTGGCAAAGAGCGAACGGGGCGAAGATGTGCATCACGCCCAAGACGCCCAAGACGCCCAAGACGCCCAAGACCTGTTTGGCCAGCTTGGTATTTGATGCGCCACCCAGACTATTTCGGCCAGTTCAAGCGCGACATCAAGCAGCCGCAAAAGCGGGGCAAGGACATGGGCAAGCTTAAGGTCTTGTTGGATTGTTGATCGACGGCGAGCCGCTGCCTGCAAGCTATCTCGATCAGCCGCTGAAAGGTGGGTGGCGTGGGTTCCGCGATGCGCAGATTGAACCGGGTTGCTTACTCATTTGCAAAATTACTGGGGACGTTGTGAGGTTTGAGCGTACTGGGCGGCATGTTGATTTGTTTGGTGAGTGAGTATTGTTGGCGGGATAGACTCGCTTGAAGATTCAAAAAATCAATCGCGTCTGGCCCTATCGCGGCCTATTAATCGTAAAAATCATACGGCCTTTCACCTAAATTTGCCGCCTGTGACTGCCTGTGCATTTATAACTTGCTTTTTGAAAATAACCGACTACTATGTATTGCAGATGATCGGCTACGCACGAAGCCAAGTTTTGTATTGCCTTTCAGTGGCGATGGATAGCGTGGACACTATTGGCCTGCTGCACTTATGGTATGGCGAATCTCTTCAATTTAATCTAGGTCTACTGTTCTCGTTTTTACCGGTGTAGTGGGCGCGCCTAGGGTGAAGTGGGTAGGGTCTGAAGTAGTCGTATGTCGAGTCTGGCCCTTTATCTTGGGCGCGTTAATTCAACCATTTGGCGTTAAGTAAGTGCCATTCATGTGTGACATCTTTTATGTACGTTAAATCGATCAAGCTAATCAACTTCAAAAAATTTCGCGATGAACTTCTTGAGTTCAACGACGACATCAATATTTTTGTCGGCGATAACAATGCCGGCAAAAGCACGATATTAGAAGCTTTAGAAATTGTGCTAAATTACAATCATCGCGGTCGGCCCTTCAACGGCGAATTCTCCCCTGATCTTTTCAATCAGGATGCCGTCAATCTGTTCCTCGCCTCCGACAAAGCTGCGAAGCACCTACCCGATCTGAAAATCGAGGCATACATTGACGGCGTGCCGGAATATCGCGGCTCGAATAACAGCCGCAAGGAAGACGCCCAAGGGGTCGTGGTACAAGCCTGTTTTGATGTGGCACTGGCAGCAGTTTACGAGGACTACCTGCTGAGCAAGCCCCACATTACCAGCATTCCGACCGAGTTCTACAAGCTGGAGTGGCTTGATTTCGCCTGGAACCCGATAAAACAGATCGCTAAGAAATTCAATGCGCTATACATCGACCCAACACGTATTCACCCCACAACCGGGAAGAATCAGTATATATCGAACATTCTCAAAACTGCGCTGGTGAAGGAGGATTTGGTTAAGCTGACTATTAACTATCGGGAAAATCTTCAGGTTTTTAACAACTCAAAAGAGGTCAATACAGTTAACAATAACCTTGATGCAGAACATCTAATCACTGATAGTAAACTTGCCATTGCAGCAAGTACGCTACCAGCCGGCTCGATCCAGACGGGCCTGCAACTGGAGGTGGACGATGTGCCGTTTCACTTCATTGGCAAGGGTGAGCAAAGCAATGTGCAGATCAAACTAGCCATCCAGAACAAATCCCACGATATCGATCTGGTGATGATGGAAGAGCCAGAAAACCATCTATCCCACACCAATCTGAACAAGCTGGTGTACTACATCGAAAGCCAGCGGGGCAACAAGCAACTGTTTCTGACCACCCATAGCGCCTACGTGCTGAACAAGCTTAGTATCGACAAAATTTGCTTAGTACAGTCAGGTTACAAAAGATTGCACATGCTAGATAAAAATGTGGTGAAGATGCTCAAGCGTCTTCCTGGCTACGATACCTTGCGGGTAGCCCTGTCGAGCAAGGTAATCCTAGTCGAGGGGCCGTCGGACGAACTCTTGCTCAAAAAAATCTACCAGCGCAAACACAACTGCCTGCCTGAACAAGACGGGATCGATATCATCGTAGTACGTGGTGTGGGGTTCAATACCTTCATCGAAGTGGGCAAGGCGATCGGCACCAAGATCCATGTGCTCAGGGATAATGACGGTGACTATGACGGTAACATTGTGCAAGGCCGTCTCGCATATAAGGCGTTCCCTAATATTCAGCTATTTTCGTCGATGGACAACGGGCAATTTTCGCTTGAACCAGCGATGATTTATGCTAACGCAATCGACAAGGAGACCCTTGACGCTTTCGCGAAGGAAATTTTGTCTACGGAAACATTTAATATCTACAACAAAGAGGTCACACTGGCGGATCGAAGGGAGAATTTGATCTGTTGGTTCAAAAGCGGCAAGGGCAATGGTAAGGGCGCGCGAAAGGTTGATTCGGCGGTTAAGTTGTTCGATAGTACACTGGCCTTTAAATATCCGGCGTTCTTGGACGAGGTACTCGATTTTGCCTAACGAACTCTGGATTGCGGGTGCTGGGTCTGGCAAAACGCATAAAATCATTATCGATGCCATTGAGGTCATCAAGGCTGGTGGGCGGGTACTGGTGGTCACCTATACCATAAACAACCAAGCGGAATTGCGCGCCCGGTTTGTCGATCTCTACGGTGCTAGTAGCGAACATTTCGTCGTCAAGGGACTGTTCTCGTTTTACTTGGAAGATATGGTGCGCCCCTATCAGAGCACGGTATTTCCAGATCGGATCACGACCATTTCGTTCACCGAGAATAATCCTCACCTTATGCAAGGCACAACTTTTTCCATTAAAGGTAGGGCTGAAAAATCGGAAAACGGAACGATCAATCCGTTGTATTACCTCACACCTTGCAAAACCAAGGCTTACTCCGGCTTACTGGCAAAGCTTGCAAACTTCATCGCGACGCGAACCAAAGATGCCCCGGCCAAGCGGCTGAAGGAAATTTATCAAAGAGTCTTTTTTGATGAAGTACAGGATTTGGTCGGTTGGGATTACGACGTGATCAATTCACTCAACAAGGTGATGGTCAATTCGATCTGTTGTGTGGGCGACTTTCGGCAGACCATTTACGATACGATGTTTGGGCAAAAGATGCCGCAAACGTCTCAGCAGAAGGTTGATTACTTCATCGATAAGATGAAATTCGAAAAAAAATCGATGCCCAAAAATCACAGGTGCCTCCAGGTAATCTGCGACTTGGCCGATACGATCCATCCTGGTCTATATGACAAGACGATATCGGGAGTTGACAAAATTCCTGACGATATCGCCCATCACTATGGTGCGCTCTTCGTAAAGGAGTCCCAAGTAATGGATTATCTGGCAGCCTTTCAGCCCCAAGTGCTCCGCTGGTCGGCTACCACCGCCAGTCATTGCCTGCCAAGTAACCTTATCTGTTATACGTTCGGGACTTGCAAAGGTTTGGGCTTTGACCGCGTGCTTGTAATCATGACTAATAAGCATCTAAAATTTATTAACGGAAATGCAAATATTTTCGAGAAGGATAAGACGGAATCGTCGCGGAACAAGCTCTACGTTGCGATCACCCGTGCGCGATACAGCCTAGCGTTCCTTGTCGATGACAAGTTAGCAAAAAATCTACCTTATCCCGTTTGGGATGGAGTCGGTGCGCCCGAAGCAGCGATTGAAACGTGAGGTGGAGTGACTGGTGGATACGGGATCAGTGCTGCCAGGCAAGGTCGAAAATTCATTCACTCAACCCAAGGCGAAACGATCATGGCTGCAAACTAGGGCGGATTCAAGCATCAAGTGCAACACTGTGTTTGAAAATAGTAAACCCCGTCGTACCACCATGGCCCGTGGGCGGTAACGCGGGTAGCTGCGTTACACGGTGGCCGCTTTATTGTTGAAACGCAAAACCGTAATACACTTTTTCATCCACGCCAATATTTGGGCAAAATAAGCCATCCCGTGCTTTGTCTTTACTTATTGTTAGTACCGCACCATCTACAATCACGCCTTGTGCTTGGTCAGCGCATTGATCAGCTAGTGTCACGCGCGGCCATTTCGCAAGGTATTTTTGCGATGCAGGTGCACCAGCAATGACAATGACCACGCCTTTTTTTGGATAGCTGAAATTGATCAATGCGCCGTTCTTTCTGCGCACAAAACGGCATGGTGCGGCGAGTTTGGTTTGCCAGCGCAAGTCTGTGCCAGACTTTGCAAGCAAGCACTGCCCCTTCTCGGCAAATAATTGCAAGGTCTCGCCATTGAGATTGACCTGATCAGTCATTTGCGCCGCAGCCGTACAGGCAGTCGTTAGCGCCATGACAGAAGCCGCGTGCAATGAAAAAATCATTAAGCGATGCGCCAAAACCATATCTGTTGCCCCACATTTAAGAAGGTGGAATCACCACCCTTTAGATTACCGCCATCCCAAAGATCAATATGGTCGGTACTGCCCCAGCCATTCAAAATGAAAATGACGCCCTTCTTGTGGATAAGTTGACCGAGGTTGCGCTGAATTGTTCCTGCCATTTTAAGCTGTTTGACCGCCGGACCAAGCAACGCGGGTCTTTTTGCGAGTGCATCGGCTAATTCCTGGGCCGATAGAATGTGCCCTGGCCGATGATCGTGTAATTTCGTGTAATTGTTGGAGCAGCGCCGTACACCTTGCGTGATGACAATGCCAGCGGCATCCAATGCGACACCTAACCGTATTGCGCATTGATTTGGAAACAGGGTTTCGTCACAAGGATAGTCCGGGTAAGGGTGCTTTACCCATAAAGTGTTAAAGAGTGATGGATTCATATTTTCTTATAATAAAATATTCTATGCAAAGGAAAAGAACTTTTTACATTGCGACTAATAAAATACCAATTGCGATAGTAACACGAGACTATCGCCTAATGTGCTTTGGCGTAGGATCACACCCATCTAATCACTTATCGATCCTATCAAAGCAAATCCCGCTCAACTGTCGCGATTTTGGAATCAAGGTAATCAATGGGGTCACAATCAACATAATCAATGTAATCAACGTAATCAACATAATCATTTTGTCATACTCGATTGAAAAAAGTTAAAATAAATCGAGTCTGATTGTTCGCAGTAACAACTAGTTGTCTAGCGGGTTCAAGTCCCGTCCAAGGAGTTGTCCGTACACCTTGGTAGTTCAAGAGAGCGGCGTCGTGGTAACACGGGGTCGTGAGTTCTCAATTGGCAAAGTAGCAGGCCGCAACGAAAGTGAACTTGTATGTAGCCTCGTTAAAGAATTGGAGAAGCCGACCCTATGGTCAGAAGGGGAAGGCCGCTGGATGTATGCTGAAACAACGGAAGTGGCATACATCTTCTCTCGGGGTGGCAGGGGCGGCATGTTACGGAAGACAAATAGTCCAGTGCTGGAGACCCGGCACGGCGATGGGGAGGCCATCGACTGGTGCGTATAAGGAAACGAAAGCACATCAGGCCGTGCCGGGAGTCGGAGGGGTTCATAGTACCGTTTGAGGCCGTGGTCAAGATAAACCCGGTCGAGGGAAGGAACCCTGCTTTGTTTATGCAACCAAAGAGTGAAGGAGAGGGGGATTGCGGAAATGCTAACCACCCCTGAAGTTATCAGGACGCTACAGAGGAAGCTATACTACCTTGGCCAAGCAAGAACCGGCCTATCGCTTCTACGCGCTATATGACAAGATATGGCGGGCCGACATACTCATGCTTGCCTTCCGGCTTGTTCGTGCCAATAAGGGTAGTCCCGGTGTTGATGGGATGAACTTTGGGGACATAGAGCAAAAGATTGGGGTAGAAAAGTTTTTGTTGGAATTGGCCCAGGACTTGAAGGAAAAGACCTATAAACCAGATCCGGTGCGTCGCGTGATGATTCCAAAGGCAGATGGCAGTATGCGACCTTTGGGCATCCCGACGATACGTGACAGGGTAGCCCAGATGGCGGTGAAGTTGGTGATTGAACCGATATTTGAAGCGGATTTTTGCGACACGTCGTATGGGTTTCGGCTCGGCCAGACTAGGCCCAAGAAATCAGCACATGATGCGGTTGATGATATTGCTGCCACGCTGTGGAAAGGCTACACACAGGTCATTGATGCCGATCTGTCGAAGTACTTCGACACGATACCTCATGATAAATTGTTGAAAGTGGTTGCTGAACGCATCGTTGATGGTGGTATTTTGCACATCATCAAATTGTGGCTGAAAGCGCCCGTGATTGGCGAGGATGAGACAGGCACCAGAAAGAATGTGGGTGGTGGTAAAGGCGCAAACAAGGGTACCCCCCAAGGCGGGGTGATTTCACCATTGTTGTCGAATTGCTACTTGCATATACTGGATCGGATTTGGGAGCGACAGCAGTTGCAGCGAAAGTTGGGGGCAAGAATCGTCCGCGTGCGGATGATTTTGTTGTGATGTGCA
>JBKJLF010000179.1:0-6144 GCA_046597185.1 Burkholderiaceae bacterium
TGCCAGCGCTTTCCACGGCCCCCTGGGTGCTTCGCGTTGCAATCCAGCCAATACCTGCAAGGGTAAATAACTCGGATTAAGTTTCCAACCGCCTGATTTTAATGCAAAACCTTGCGGTCCCGGCAATAAGACCGGGCCAATCTCAGGAACATGGATGATTAATTCCTTTTCAATTCGCGCCTGTAGCAATTCTGCAATACTGCGCAGTTTATTATCTTGCCAGATATGTGCTGCCTGGTAAAGAGTGTAGCTTAACCATAGGTCGGCATCGCTGGCGGCGTTGGCGTCCAGCACGCCCCAACTGCCGTCACTTTTCTTGCCCCAATGCCAGGCCATCAGGCGGGCGGTGAGGTCGCCGCCAGCCAGATTGGCGCGCGCCCAGTCCAAAACACGCTCAAAACTTTGGCGGTCGTTGGCTACCAGGGCAAAGAATAGGGCATAAGCCTGACCTTCGGAGGTGGAATGGTTGTCGGCATTAAAATCGATGACGCGGCCATCGGCCTGGATGAATTTATCGCGAAAGGCGACCCAGGCGGGCCAGGAGGTGGGCCAAGTACAAGCAGCTTGCGGCTTGGGTTTGGTGTCGGAAGATGCGGCGGGAGTGGCGCTGGCGCTGGTGCTAGCGGCGGCCGGCTTGTTTGATGCATTGCTCACCCCCGGCTGCGAGGCGCAAGCGGCCAGCAGTGGCGGCATGAATGCGATGAATTGACGGCGGGTAGGCATGATGGGTTGGCGTTCACAAAGGGCTTTGGCTATTGTACTCAGATTGGGGGGTGTGACGAGTATATTTTTCTGAATTCGTATTGCCAATAGTTAAGCGTGATGCTGCAATTAAGCCAAACAGCCAAGTAAAATGTGATACATTTCTTGAGCGGGAGTAAGTTTCTTACTGTACAGACGATTACCGTAAATTTATCATAATGAAGTCTGTCTAATCATATTCAATTGAAAATTTTAGTATTTGGATGGCAGCATCGAGTGGTTTTTATGGGTGTTTCAATTATCAAAGCCACGTGTCTGCCGATTTTTTGCCTCCGATCAGCGGACGCATAACAAGAAAGGATGGTTTAGATGGAACCCGAATTTTGGTTTGAATCATGGAAAGTCGAAGGTGCTGCGACCAGTTTTCATCGCCCCGACATTCACCCCTTTGTGGAAAAACATTTGGATCCCGAGATGCTCAAAGGTAAGCGCGTTCTGGTGCCTTTGTGTGGTAAGACCAATGATATGACGTGGTTTCGTCAGCATGCGGATCATGTCATCGGGGTCGAACTGGTGGATAAAGCGATTCTGCAGTTTTTCGAGGAGCAAAATTTGCCCTATGAAAATTCGCGCAAAGATTTTTTTGAAGCCGAGCGTCTGACCATCATCCACAAAGACTTGTTTGAACTCACTTACGAAGATTTGGGTAAGGTCGATATTATCTATGATCGCGCATCGCTGATTGCCTTCCCGGAAAACATGCGAACCGAGTATATCCGCAAGCTCGATCAACTGTCCCACATCGGCACGCAAACCCTGTTGATCACGCTGGAATATGCGCCCATTTTGCCGACCCCGCCGTTTAGCCTGAACGAAGCGGATATCAATCGTTATTACGGTGAAAACCATAGCGTCGAGCATGTCGAAGCGGTCAACCGCCCGGAGCATCGGATGAAGCAAAAATTGAATCTGGACTATTTCATCGAAAATGCCTATCTGATAACCAAGCTCAATCATGCGGATGGTTGATGATTGATGTTTGACGAAGGTAGAAAAATGAAACGACATGAATGAAACCACATGCTCTGCATTAAGATGTCGTAAGAAAACCCTTCGTTAAACCATTCGTTGTGGCAGCCCAAGCCATGTTAGTATCACCAGCCTGTCAGCAAGCTAAAGGTTGACAGGCTAGGGCTTACCGCTCATTTGTGGCCGATAATTGCCTGGCATTGAAACCGCCACGCAGCCATCGGCCCGGCGTTGCCTCCACCATTGGCAGCGTTTTCTTAACAAATTACAGGAGTGTTCATGTCGCGCATTTCACAAGCTTTGAAGGGAACAGCAATTGTGGCCCTGGTGGCAGCCGCAATTTTATTCCAAACCGATTTATTGGCCAGCTCAGAAGCCAAACTGCCGCAATCAACCCTACCCGTGCTGGCCTTTGATGATATCCCTCTCGCCAGCCCACATGCCGCTGCGGTAACGGTGCCAAGCGCAGCCAATGCTTGGGGCGGCGCACGTACTGGCAAGGAAAGCACCTTGTCGGATCGGGTCGTCAATTACCAGATTACGGCCACACTTGACCCGGTTAAACATACCGTTGACGGGCAGCAAAAGCTGACTTGGCGCAACCGCAGCCAGCGACAAGTGCGCAGTGTTTATATGCATCTGTATCTGAATGCGTTTGAAGGATCGTATAGTACTTTTTACACCGAAAAGCGCCACTGGAATCTGGGTTTTCGCACCGAAGTCGATTCGACCGACGGTGAATGGGGTCATATCGAATTACGTCAGGTGACACAGGGCGGTGCCAAAGTACCCTGGCGTTTTGTCCATACCGATGGTGGCCCTGCCACCGATCACACCGTGGTGCGCCTGGATTTACCCACGCCCGTGGCAGCCGGTGCCAGCACGACTTTGGATATCAGCTTCCATGATCAATTGCCGCGCGTGGTAGCGCGTACCGGCTATTTTGGCAGTTTTCATTTGGTCGGCCAATGGTTCCCGAAAATCGCGGTACTCGAATTGCCCGGTGAGCGCGGTGCCACCACTGAGCGCTGGAATGCGCATGAAATGCATATGCACAGCGAGTTTTATGCCGATTATGGTTCTTACGATGTGCGCCTGACCGTACCTAAAGGCTATACCGTTGGTGCAACTGGCGAAGAGCAGGGCGCGCCGCAAGAAAAAGATGGCATGCTCACGCACCACTATGTGCAGGACGATGTACACGATTTTGCCTGGACTGCCGACAATCGTACCGCCAAAGTGTTGGAAGGTGAAACCAACGAACCGGGTGTACCCAGGGTAAAAATCAAAGTCTTGTCGCCACCGGAATACGCCCATACTGCGGCAGCCGTCATGAAGGCGACCAAAGATTCGATTGCCTTTTTCTCAAAAACACTCGGCCCCTACCCGCATCGCACCGTCACGGCAGTGATTCCACCCTTCAATGCCGCAGAAGCGGGCGGCATGGAATACCCGACCTTTTTTACCGTCGATGCCAACAAACATCTCGACCCCGGCACCTTCAACGAATATGGTCTCGATTTTGTCACGATCCATGAATTTGGCCATGATTATTTTTACGGTATTTTAGGCTCGAACGAATTTGAAGAACCGATGCTTGATGAAGGCTTGAATCAATATTGGGATAACCGCATGCTGAGCCAGCGTGGCCAGGATATGCATCTGGCCAATCGATTGACCAAAGCCATGGGTTTGGGCGTTAAGGGCGACAGTTTTGCCGTTAACCGTTTATTTTCGGCGGTGACTGAGCCTTTTGATCCGATCGGACAAAATTCATGGGATCGCAGTTCCACTGGCGGTTTTGGCACTGTCTATTCGCGCACCTCTACCCTGATGCGTGACCTCGAAGCGCGCCTGACCAGGCCCGTGATGGATCGCGCCTTCAAGCAATATTATGCGACCTGGAAATTCCGCCACCCCAGTATTGCCGATTTGCGTGAAGCCCTGGCGCAATCCTCGGGCCAGCGCGCCATCGTGGAACAGGCGTTTGCGCAAAATGTGTATCAGGTCAATAAAATCGATGATCGAATCGCCAAATTTACCAGCGAAGAAGAAGCGCCGCAGCCCGGCTCGCGTGAAGTGAATGGCAAATGGGTAGAGCAAACCGAAGATCAACTGGAAAAGCAGATCGATGCCGAGCATGAACGCTGGAAAAAAAGTCACCCCAAGGCCAAGCCGGGTTTCGGCCCCTACCCGTGGCGCACGGTGGTGCTGCTCAAGCGTTATGGTGCCAGCGTACCGCAAACCGTGGTGGTGAAATTTGCCGATGGCAGCCAGGAAAAAGTGCTGTGGGATAACGATGAAAAGTGGCAGCGTTTGGTTTGGCTGAAACCGACTCGTGCGGTATCGGTCGAGATTGACCCGGAACGGTTGCATTATTTGGATGCGAACAAGCTCGACGACAGTCGTACCATCAAAGCCAATCTGAAGCCATCCCGCCGTTGGGGCAGTGAAGTATCGGTATTGGCCCAAGCCCTTATTGCATTATTGGTGAACCTATGAAAAAACAAAAAACGCCCGTTGCCGTCGGTTCGCTGGTGTTTGCCTGCCGTCACGCCCTGCAATGGCGCTTGCTCTTGTTGTGGGCATTATTTTTAATTCTGCCCACCCTCATTTTTACCCTGCCATTTTGGATGCTGATGCATGCCACCTTTGATTATTCGGTGTATGCCGATCAAATTGCGGCGCAGTTTGATGTGACTGCCATTGGCGACTTTATGGGTGTATTGCAACAAAAAGGCAATGTTTTGACGCTGGCCGGAGGAGGAGCCGCTTTGTGTACTTTACTACTCTCACCCTTGCTGACAGGGATGGCGATTACCGCTTTACGCGCCGAAAAGGCCGCTGGCTTTACCGCCTTGATTGTTGGCGGCGTGGGCGAATACGGGCGCATGTTGCGCTTGCTGTTGTTGGGTTTGATTCCGCTTGGTCTGGCGGGCGCAGCAGCAGCGGGGCTGTTTAAGGTGATGCATAAATATTCTGATAAATTGATACTCGAATCCGAGGCCGACGCGGCCCTTTATGTCTGTTTGGCCGTGGCCTTGTTATTGCTGGCCATCGCCCACGCCAGCGTAGACGCCGGACGTGCCCAGTTTGCGCTGGATACGCGCCGCCGCTCGGGGTGGAAGGCATGGTGGGGCGGCGTCAAAATGGTATTCACCCGGCCCTTGATGACGATGGCTTATTATCTAAGCATCAGCTTGCTGGGGTTTGCGTTGGTGGCTGGCCTGATTTGGTTGCGCATTAACGTACCGCACGTCAATATGGTTGGATTTTTGTTTGCGCTGCTTATTATGCAATTGATGATGGCGGTGGTGGCGTGGATGCGCAATGCGCGCTTGTTTGCCTTGGTTGCCGTTGCGCGTGCGCAACAAAACATAGATTGATTTATGTACTCAAAAATTGTGTCACCACAGTGACATCGCTGCTAAAAGCAGGAAATGTAGCTGTGGTGAACTATTACTATTTCCGTCAATGTTGTCCAGCGTTATTCCCATGCGCGGTGTTAGGTGCTATCATTCGTAAATAATCTGGTAAAGAATTTCATTAATTTCTTCCTTGCCATGATTTAAACTTATCAAGATCCCTGCAAGATTGAAGATATTTTTTCTAACTTTGGCGGCATTCCGAATGTTGCAACCAGCATGGAGTATAAAACAATGAACCTGCGGCAGAAACGAATGGAAATGAGAGAAGCCATGGAGCGCGCCCGTTTGGCCGAGCCTCCAAGCTTTGTTCCAAACAAGTTGCTCGATACATTAATTCAACGTATGCAACTTAAGAACGATGCACAACTGAGTCGAAAGCTGGGTGTACCGCCGCCGGTGGTCAGCCAAATGCGTCATCGCAAACTGGCGGTAGGAGCCACCATGTTGCTGCGCATGCATGAAGAATCGGGTTTGAGTATCGCTGAACTGAAAGAACTATTGGCTGATGCAACGGGTGCCAGTAACGGCGATAACCGGATGTCAGTGGCGGCGTAAGCGTAGAATGCTTGGCTTGCGGACTAGAGAGCGCTAAAACCAGTTTGTTCTGGTTTTAGCGTTTTTGTTTGTGCTGAGAATAAATGTGAGAATAATTACCGCTCTCGCAACGCCCGCCGATATTGAATCGCCTCCGCAATATGCCCACTCCCTATCGAATCGCTGCCCGCCAAATCGGCAATCGTGCGTGCCACTTTCAGCACGCGGTGATACGCCCGCGCTGACCAATTCAAGCGCGTCATCGCGTTTTTCAGCAATTGTTCCCCGGCCGCATCGGGCAGGCAAAATTGGTCGATTTCTTTAGTGTTGAGCAAATTATTTGCCTTGTGCTGGCGCGTGTGTTGGCGTGCGGCGGCGCGTTCGACCCGCTCTGCGATGGTGGTCGAGGCTTCGCCATCGGCTTGTTTCATTAAATTTTCTTGCGCTAGGC
>JBKJLF010000187.1:0-2947 GCA_046597185.1 Burkholderiaceae bacterium
GCAAAAAGTGCGGATTAGCAGTGGCGGCGGGGTGCCCATTATTTATTATGAACAGGCTTTGGCCTTGTTCGCTTCAGGATTTTTAGAGCAACGCTTTCATTTTGCGCGCGATGGGCGACTGATGATACCGAAACCAGCAAACTGTAACACATGAAAAGAACATGAAAAGAACATGACAAAAGCATGAAAAAAGCATGAAAAAAAAGTTCCTCCTGAAAACTTGCCTGGGTTTATCCCTGGCACTCACTGTGCATATGCATTTCATGCACGTTCCAACGCTCGCTGGTGGCACCACGTTCGCCGGATAATTCGAGTACCGCGATTTTGGGAAACCATTGCCCAATCAAATGAAAACTGCCGAAATAGCCAGTGCGGGCCACCACGCGCGGCAATTGATCATGAAATTCGATATCCAACGTCGTGCTCGCGCCCGCAGGCACGGGGGTGGGCAAATCCAACCGCACCACGGTATGGTCAGTTTCCGGGCCACCGTCCGGGTGAACAAACCGCCAGGGCACGACGGCACCAGCCTGCTTTACCTGGCGCAATTCGATATGGCCCCACTCACCCGCACTCGCTTCCACATCGGAGCGAAACGACATATTCCAATTGCGTTGCTCGGTATAGTAAGTGCTATACGAACCTTCAAAAGCATTCAGGTACAGATGCATATATACACTACGTACCGCACGTTGACTGCGATTGCGCCAGGTCAGTTTTTGCTGCCCATCGATGGTATGTTTCACCGGATCAAGTTTGGCGTTGATCTGGTAATGCACAACCCGATCCGACAAGGTTGACTCCTTGCCTGTGCGCGCACCGCCCCAAGCATTCGGGCTACTCGGCACGGTCACGGCCCAAGCGTGGGGGTCAGCCAAAGCAATATCGTCCGTAGTCGGCATCGACACCGGCGATGCTACCGTTTTGGCACCCGGCCCGGCCAATAAATCAGTCTGGAACAGGATTGCGGCCCCCAACAGCGCCAACATCCCTGCACCTTTCAAAGTTTGTGAAACCAGCGACATCTAAAACTCCTGTAATTCGTTGAGAAAACGCTGCAAGCGATGGGTGCAACGCTGGATTGAGATTGCATGACCATTTAAATATCACACAAGCAACAACCCAAATGGGCGATAAGCCCTGCTTCGGCAATCGATTTCCCTTGGCCGATAGGCGAACGATACTAACACGGTTAGCGCCGCAACAACCACCGCCGGTTCAACATTCTGCTACTTACTATTGCGACCCAATAGTTTCACCTTACGGAAAAAGAATAAAGTAGCGCCCGTCACACCTATGGCAGAATAAAAAATAATCGAAAATGCCAAATCAAGATTCATATCCGGGCTAAAAAAAACCAACCCCCCCCATACTAATGTCGCTGCCAGTAGAAAAATTACTACGCTCATCGCCAACCACCGCAATATCACCATAAATCCTCCGGGCAATCTTTAGTTTTCCACACCATATAAACGGTAAATTGAGCGATTTACCTCATTCAGAAAGTTATTAATCTGCACATTAAGCGTTGGTTGAACTGCAACCGCAGGACAGTTTGTCCTGGAAGACCACTCAGCACCACCTGCCAACACAATTTCTTCAACAAATGCAACGCAGTTATTCGGTATAACACCCCAAATCCATTTCTTTGCCATCAACCCACACAAATAGTTTTGTGCGCCTATTGGTTTTGGCAAGTTCAAAAACATCGTATTCAGTTGTTGCTTTCCCGTTTCTTTCAAGTAACGCTGAAAACCTTCTTCAGACATATAGCGCGGTCGGCTATAGAGTCCCGCCACATGAAAACAGGTATTAAAACCGCCCGATACAGGTCCAAAGGCAATCAGCATATGCCCGCAAAAATTAGGTCCGTCACCACTTACCGCAACTATTTTTGCACTGGAAAAATCCAAACCCAAAGTTGAGCATTGATTCAGTAATTCACCCTCAAAAGCCATATTCAATTCCTTTATAAATTTAGTCAACCCGTCTACCTGAAAGCGGACCGGAAATATATCACATATTGAAAGTCACCAACGCCAAATTTACAAAAATCCATATCGCTGCAACACTTTGTGCAACAATTAAAACACTTACGACATACAGAATCCCTTGAATCCCAGCGATGCCAGCGCGTATCCCCAAAGCATCAACCGTCATACAGTCAGAATCCAGATTGCCAACCAGCATTCATAAAACCCCCTAGCACCCACCAATCTGAGTACAATAGTCAAAGCCCTTTACCAACCCCAACCCCATCATGCCAACCCGCCGCCAATTCATCGCACTCATGCCGCCACTGCTGGCCGCTTGCGCTTCCCAGCCGGGTCTCTCCAATGCATCCGGCACCAACACAGCATCGGGCCCTGTCACCAGCAACAACATTCCCTCCACCGCCACCTGCGCCTGGCCCGCCTGGATCGCGTTTCGTGACAAATTCATTCAGGCCGATGGCCGCGTAATCGATTTTCATGCCGACAACCATTCCACCTCCGAAGGCCAGGCGTATGCACTGTTCTTTGCCCTGGTGGCCAACGACCGCCCCGGTTTTGAGCGCATTTTGGATTGGGCGCGCGCCAACCTGGCGGGCGGCGACCTGACAGCACGCCTGATGGCCTGGCACTGGGGCAAGAAAAGCGATGGTAGTTGGGGCGTACTGGATGCCAATGCCGCCAGCGACGCCGACCTGTGGTTAAGCTACACCCTTTACCAGGCATCTCATTTTTGGCAAGACAATAAGCTACGTAGCATTGCAGAATTGCTACAAGCGCGAATTGAAAAGGAATTAATCATCCATGTTCCTGAAATTGGCCCTGTGTTATTACCAGGGCCGCAAGGTTTTGCATTAAAATCAGGCGGTTGGAAACTTAATCCGAGTTATTTACCCTTGCAGGTATTGGCTGGATTGCAACGCGAAGCACCCAGGGGGCCGTGGAAAGCGCTGGCA
>JBKJLF010000264.1:0-3620 GCA_046597185.1 Burkholderiaceae bacterium
GGATTTTCTGGTTTTGTTTGCCGAGTGGTTTTTTGCTGTGGTTGCTGTTGCATTTCTTTTTAAAGCGACCACAGCAAAAAACCACTCGGCAAACAAAACCAGAAAATCCCCAACAAACTATGGCTTTGCGCGCCCGTAACTGGCAGCGGCACAAAGTACACAAAATCCGGTGCCATACTGCCAATCGCCAAAGCCGTCACGGAAGTATACGGCGCGGCCCAGCGATAGATCGGCAAAATAGCGGCGGGGTGGGCTAAAGTATAGGGCATCAAAAATTTAAGAAATACATTTGGATAGCCCTTGGTTTAACTTAAATGCTCAATTATATGTCACCGAATAAGCCCCCGTTCTACCGGAAGAATAAGTCGTCACTTCGATCACATAGGTACCTGCCGTTGCAGGCAAGGTAAATGTACCGCTGGCAGCCGGAATGCGCGAGTTGGTGCCGCCACCGCCATCATCATCCGAAGCAATCACTTTACCGCTTGGGTCTTTCAGGTACACATAGCTGTCGAACGCGCTGGAAGTAAGCTGAATCGAGATCTTCTGGCCCGCAACCCCGTTGAACGAATGGCGATTGGTGTAATACGTGCTGCCACGCGCCCCGGTGGTGCAAGAAGCGGTGCTCAGCGTGCCGCTGCTGGTCACGCCTGCGCTCAAGGCACCAGGCAAGCAATTGGCACCCACTACCAACATATCCTGACTGAAGGGCTGGGTATTGTTGACAAACTGCGCCACCGCACTGCGTGCCGCGCCCGTGTTGGCCGCGACCGTATAGTTCACCGCACCGTTGCCCATACCAGTGGCACCGGCAGTAATGGTGATCCACGAAGGCAAACCCGTTACCGCCCAACGGCAAGCAGCCGGATAGGTGATGGCAATGCTGCCAGTGCCGCCACTGGAAGGAAAGTTCTTGTTGGGCAAAGTGACGGGCACCACGCCGCTGGTATCGCAAGGCGCATCCTGATTGATCGACACGTAGTTATTGGCCGCAATCATTTGATGGCTACGCGCAGCACCGGTATTGGGTGCCACCGTAAAATTCACCACGCCATTACCTTGGCCAGTTGCGCCGGATGTAATGGTGATCCAGGATGGCACGGTCATCACAATCCAGTTGCAGGCTGCCGGATAGGTGACCGTTACGCTGCCGCTACCACCAGTGGCGGCAAAGTTTTGCGCTGGCAAAATGACTGAACCAATCGTACCAGTATCACAGGTAGACGATGCTGCCTGGTTGATGGTAAAGCGCGCATTATTGACCACCAACGTGGCGGTGCGAGCCGAACCGGAGTTGGCCGCGACCGAGAAATACACCGTGCCGCCGCCGCGATTGGAACCACCCGAGGTAATCGTCACCCACGCAGGCATGCCACTGACCGTGAAGGAGCAAGCCGAATCGGTACTCACATCAAAGCGGCCATTTGCGCCGCCCGTGCCCAAAAAGCTCTGGCTGATGGGTGTTAACACCGGTACCAGCGTCACATCACAAGCGCGCTGAGCTTGATCGATACGATAATTCAGATTCGCGATGGCCAGATAGCTGCCACGGCTGTAGTCGGTGGTATTGCGGCTTACGGTGTACGAAATGGTGGCACTACCGACGCCAGTGGCAGGCGAATCCAGGCTCATCCAGCCAGGCACCCCGAACACTTCCCAACCACAGCCGGCTGGCACGCTCAGGTTGACACTACCGCTGCCACCCAGATCGGGCAGGGCTTGGCCAATGCCCGAGAGGGAACTGGGTGCGGTGGCGCAAATCGGATCATACAGCCCGGCAGTGGCACTGGCGCCCAAGCTGTTTGCGCCCGTGGTCAAAATCTTGCCATTGCCCAGCAAGGTCATGGTGTGGCCCAACGAGGCTTCCAGTAACAAGCCGACGTTTTGCCACAAACCGCTGATGACATCATAACGCTCAATGGTGCGCTCACCGCTGTATTGGCTGGCACCACCCGAAACCACGACGCTGCCATCGGCCATCAACAGCGCTGTTTGCTCGGCCAAGGGCATGGTCAGCGAGCCGGTACGGGTAAATGTGCTGCTTACCGGATCATATAATTCGGCACCGGACAGTTTGCCGCTGGAAATACGGCCACCCGCGACCAATACCCGTCCATCTTGCAAGGTCGTGGCCGTGAAATGAGAGCGCCCGGCCGTCATGGAGCCAGTTGCTGCCCAAGTTCCACCTACCGGGTTCCACAGCAAGGCACGCGACAAATAATTTCCGGAATTATAGGCAAAACCACCTGCAAACAAAACCCGACCATCATTGAGGCGGGCCAGGCTAAAATTACTCATCGCTTCAGGTAATGAGCCACTGGCACTAAACGTGCCGCTGAGCGGATCATACACTTCGCTGCTGGCAGCGCCAGTGGCATCATAGCCGCCCACCACCAATACCCGGCCATCTTGCAGAAGCAGCGCTTTGGCCGTGCGCCGTGGCAACACCATATTACCCGTCATACTCCAGGTGGCGCTTACCGGATCATAAATTTCGGCACTGGCCAGATCGACATTATTGGCCGAACCACCCGCCACCAGCACCCGCCCATCGGCCAATGCGACTGCCACATGGCCCGAACGACCAGTGCTCATCGGCGCGGTTGCCGTAAAGACCCCGCTGGCCGGATCATAAATTTCGGCTGTACCACCGGCCGCTCCGCCGACGACCAACACCCGGCCATCTGCCAGCATAATGGCGCTTTGGCCCAGGCGCGCCATGGTCATGGGGCCAGTATGCACGGTCGCGTGGCTCAAGCTGGCACTGAACAGCATGAATAAGACAATCAATACCAAAATTAAATTTTGGATTGATACAATATTTCGTTTATTTAACATCATTCCATTATTTTTTCTCAAATTACTTCTCCAGTAATAAAGTTTTTAAAAATCAGACTCGCGAAACACCAATCCTGAACAGACACTTCAGAATGGTCGCATTGTACAGGCAATCGAAAAAATTGACAAGAGGCAATATTGCAAAGCCTATTGGCAAATTTGCGGCGGGCTGGGCCAAGGGCTGCGAGATGGCGTTATTTCATGCCGGATGCGCCAAAAAATTGCTGTAGGCGTTGCCAATAGGAAGCGTCTTCGATAATCGAATTATGGTCGGTCAAGGGAAAAAGCTGACTGGTTTTACTGCTTGTGGCCAAAGCGGCAAATAATTGCTGTGAATGCGGATGCGGCACCACGCTATCGTGCTGCGCCAACAACATCAAGGTAGGAATCTGAATTTGCCGGGCGCGAGGTAAAGAATTAAATTTATCCTTCAGCAGAACACGAACCGGGAAAATTGGAAACATATTGCTGGCCACGTTTTCCACACTGTCGTAGGGGGTCACCAACACCAATTTTTCAATTTTGCGCTGTGTCGCCAAGTACACCGCCACCCCGCTGCCCAAACTGCGTCCAATCACCAGCACCTTGCGATGCTGGCGGCTAACACGATCATACAAAGCCACGGCGTCTTCAAACAAGGCCACCTCGGTCGGGTCACCGCTACTACCGGCATAACCACGGTAATTGGCCAAATACACGCTATGCCGCCCAAAGTGATTGGCGAATGCGGCAATACTGTCCCCGACATTTTCCGCATTGCCGCCAAAGTAAAGAATGGCATC
>JBKJLF010000320.1:0-10620 GCA_046597185.1 Burkholderiaceae bacterium
GACTGATCAAACTGCTTCTGCCAATAATTCCGCTCGCATTTGAGCTTGATCTGCTCTTCTTTGCTCATCGTGCTCGGCTGCGAGCCAAATGGCGTGCGCGACACTGGCACTTCGGTGCCATCGGCATGGTTCAAATGGGATGCCCGTGTGTCCATGGTGTCAGTGCTGCCATTTCCAGGAGCCTGAACGCGTGGCGGCGCATCGCCTGCCCGTCTGGCACGTGTTGCAACAAATAGAGGATGGCAGTGTTTTCATAGTACTTCCCAATATAAACAATATTTCGCACCATTGCAAGTGACCAATGCAGTTTATTGTGAATAATGGCAAATTGGGGCGGGGTGGCAAAACAAATACCGACTCTGCGGCATGACGGCGGCTGGCGCTGAAAGGGGAAAGTGGGAAAAAGCAGCGACCAGCTCTATGAAGACCTGCGCCATCTGGTATCCAGACATTGCCAGTTATGATGCTCTATGGGCGGTGGATCAGGCTCACAGATCGCACTTGCCAGACAACAGTAAGCAACACTGGTGGCCTGGGTTCACCGAATATTTACTGCGCGGGTAACACACCAATTTTAACCTATTGATTTATTTAAGAAAAACACTACCCCAAAATTCCACCGATATTTTTGGCCATTTTTTAGATTTTTAAAGAACAATTTTTATGATCTGACCATCATGCCAAAACCGCAGCGAACTGGCAAGCGAATCACAAAATTCACATGGCATTTAAGTACCAACCCCGCGCCAAAATCCGCGAAAGCAAGTTTTATTATGTTGACAAAACCCCATTTGCGTTGCGCTTGCCCCAAAATGCCGGGTATTTCTTCCTGTCGTACCCGAGTCGTTTTCGAAATTTAATCGCACGCCTGCACTTGCAAATCGGGCAAGGCGTGGTGGTATTGGTGGACGTTTGCCAAGCCGATCCTAGCGACGCGGCGCACCTCACAAACCATAAAACGAACCCTAATCAAACCATCAGCAACCCGGCACGGTTGTACACCCGCAACACATCGCCCTGCGATTCGCCCCACAATCCGCCCCACAATTGGGCCAACCCGGCCGCATACATTGTGCATGCCGTCATTGTCGATATAATGAACCTTCGGTGCCACAAGCCAAACAACGCGTCAATTGAAGTGCCACTTCAGCTACCAAAATAAGCTACCAAAGTAAGCTACCAAAATAAGCTACTAAAATAAGCTACTAAAAGGGGATTACAGATGTGTCCAAGTAAAATCATTGGAGAAAATGAGCGCGGTTGGATTATTCCCATCGGCGGCGCAGAAGAGAAAGTCAATTCACCCGTCATTTTGCAGCGCTTCGTCGATTTATGCGGTGGGCGCGATGCCGATATTATCGTCATTCCCACCGCCAGCAAATTGGCCGATACCGGTTCCCGCTACGAACGCATCTTTAAAGAACTGGGTGCAGGTAAAGTCAGCGCACTCGATTTTGATACCCGCCGCGATTGCGAAGAACCAGGCCGGCTCGAACGTATGGCCAGTGCCAGCGGCATCTTCATGACCGGCGGCAATCAATTACGCCTCTCCACCATTTTGGGCGGCACCAGCGTCGCCAAACTCATGCGCACCAGTAACGCACGTGGCGTGCATGTGGCAGGCACCAGCGCCGGGGCCAGCTTTATCAGCGAACATATGATTGCCTTTGGCCAGGAAGGCCATTCACCCGTGGCCGATTCGGTCAGCCTGGCCCCCGGCTTGGGCCTCACCAACCGCTTTGTGATCGATCAACATTTCCGCCAGCGCGACCGCCTCGGGCGCTTGCTGGCCGCGCTGGCTTACAACCCCTTCCCGGTGGGCATTGGTCTGGATGAAGATACCGCCGCCTTTATCGGGCCAGACAACACGCTGGAAGTGGAAGGCAGCGGCGGCATTACCGTGGTGGATGCGGGCGGTATCCGCTTTTCTTCCATGGATGCGGTCTCGTCCGGCGAAACCGTCTGCATGCTGGGCCTGACGCTGCATATTTTGACGGCTGGCGCTACCTTCAATTTACATACCCGCACCGCTTCGGCTGGCACCTTAATCAAAAGCCGCAATTAAATTTATATAAATCCAAAGGAGAGTGGCCATGCGTATTTCTAATCGTTTAGTCTTTGTCGGGCCTTCGCTGTATGCACATTTTCCGGTCATCAAGCTCGATATCGATCTGGAAGAGCTCGAAGCATGGCCTACCGCGCGCCTGGGTGAACCATTCATTGCGGGCTTGATTGCGGCGCTACCGGGTTTGGCCGAACATGGCTGCTCTTACCGCTGCCCCGGTGGCTTTTTGCGCCGCCTGCGCGAAGACGAAGGCACCTGGCTGGGCCATGTGCTGGAACATGTGGCGATTGAATTGCAAAACGTGGCCGGCTCGCCCGATGTAACCTTTGGCAAAACCCGTAGCGCCGACCAACCTGGCGTCTACACCGTGGTGTATGAATATGCACAGCGTGATGAAGGCATTGCCGCAGGCGAACTGGCGCTGAAATTACTCGGCTCGCTGCTGCCGCCAGAACTGCGCAGCCCGGGTCTGGTGCCGGACGATTGGCACTGGCCCGAGCAGCTCGAACAATTTATCCGCTATGCGCAAAAAAATGCGCTCGGCCCCTCCACCGCCTCGCTGGTGAAAGCGGCGATTGAGCGGGATATTCCGTGGATACGCTTAAACGATCAATCGCTGATCCAACTGGGCTACGGCAAATATCAACAACGCATCCAGGCCACCGTCACCGGGCGCACCAGCTATATTGCGGTGGAACTGGCGGGCGATAAAGATGAGACCAACCGCATCCTGTCCAACCACGGCTTACCGGTGCCGCGCCAGGAATTGGTGCGTAACGCCGATTCTGCCGTGCGCATGGCCAAACGCATCGGTTTTCCGGTAGTCACCAAACCCTATAACGGCAACCACGGGCGCGGCATTTCGATCCGCCTGATGAATGATGATGAAGTGCGGGCTGGCTTTGAGGCGGCCAAAGAACATTCCAGTTCCGTCATCGTTGAATCGTTTCTGGAAGGGGACGACCACCGGCTATTGGTGGTGAATGGCGAACTGGTCGCCGCCACCCGGCGCACCCCCGGCCATGTGGTGGGCGATGGCGTGAATACCGTTACGCAACTGATTGCGATTGTGAATCAAGACCCCCGGCGCGGCGTGGGCCATGAAAAAGTGCTGACCCGGCTGGTGCTGGATGCCCAGGCACAAACCATGCTGGAACGTGCCAACCTGAATGCAGAGAGCGTGCCGGAACCAGGCCAAATCGTGTATTTGCGCTCGACCGCCAACCTGTCCACCGGCGGCACCGCCACCGACGTAACCGACATCATCCACCCGGACAACCGCGACATGGCCGTGCGCGCAATCCGCGCCATTGGGCTGGATGTGGGCGGGGTCGATTTTTTATGCACCAATATTGCCGAGAGTTATAAGCGCATCGGCGGTGGCATTTGCGAATGTAATGCCGCGCCCGGTTTCCGCATGCACGTGGCCCCCAGCGAAGGCACACCGCGCGACGTGGCTGGCCCGGTGATTGATATGCTGTTCCCGCCCGGCAGCCCTTCGCGCGTGCCGATTGCCGCCGTGACCGGCACCAATGGCAAAACCACCACTGCCCGCATGTTGGCGCATATCACCAAAATGGCCGGCTTTACCCCGGGCTTGATCACCACCGATGGCATTTACATCGATGGCCAATGCACGGTGGAAGGTGATATGACCGGGCCGGTTTCCACCCGCATGGTGTTATCCGACCCACAAATCGATATCGCCGTGCTCGAAATTGCACGTGGCGGCTTGCTACGCTCCGGCATGGGCGTGCCGTTTGTGAATGTGGGCGCGGTGCTGAATGTGCAGTCCGACCACCTCGGCTTAAAAGGCATCGACACGCTGGAACAGTTGGCCGAAGTCAAACGCATTTTGGTGGAAGTGGCCAAAGACTGCGCCGTGCTCAATGCCGACGACCCGCTGGTGCTGAAAATGTCGGCCCATACCGACGCCAAAAACATTTGCTACGTTACGCTCAACCCGGCCCACCCGGTAGTGCGCGAGCATATCCGCGCCGGTGGGCGCGCCTGTGCGCTGGAGGCAGGCGTGAACGGCCAAATGATTACGCTCTACGACAAGGGCGGCCATATTCCGCTGGTGTGGACGCATTTGATTCCGGCCACGCTGGAAGGGCGGGCGCTGCACAATGTGCAAAATGCGATGTTTGCGGCGGCGGTGGCGTTTTCACTGGGCATCAAACTCGATGCCATCCGCCAGGGCTTGCGCACCTTTGATAGCACCTTCTTCCAGGCACCGGGACGGATGAATATTTTTAATGAGCATCCATTCAAGGTGATTTTTGATTACGGCCACAATGCGCACGCGGTGCAAGCCATGGCCGATCTGGCGGTGCGGCTGGACGTGCAAGGGCGGCGCGTGGTGGTGTTGTCGGCACCGGGCGACCGCCGTGATGAAGATATTCTGGCCATTGCGCAAGCGGTGGCGGGCCGGTTTGATCATTATATTTGCCGCCGCGACGACAGCTTGCGTGGCCGTGGCAGCGATGAAATTCCGCGCATGCTATCGGCAGAATTACAAAAGATTGGTGTCGTGGAAGATGTCATCGAAATCATTCCCGATGAACAGGAAGCGATTGATCGTGCCTTAAATATGGCGCAACAAGGCGATTTACTGCTGGTGTTTGCCGATGCGCTGACCCGCTCATGGAAGCAAATTACCAAATTCCGCTCAACCGGCCCGGCCGTGGCGCGCGCGCCCAGCGTGGCACCACCGCTGGCATCACGGGTTGAAGAGGAAGTGATCCACACGGGCGACATCGAAAGCGCGGGCTTTATCCGCGATGAGCGTGGCGTGCGTTATACCAAAGAGGCAGCAGACTGAATACCGAACCCAAAACCTGTTTTGCCGATTCACGGCGTTTGACCGGCCCCAATGTCTGGTTGCCAGCCACCCACGCCACTGGCGCGGTATTGGAAGCGCTCGGCCCCTTGGCGCAAGATGCCAAGGCCCATGCGCGCTGGCGCACCCTCGCCACGCAAATGAGCATGGCGTTGGGTTGGCACCGGGGCTGTGACTCGCCCGTGCTGCTGGTGCGCACGGGCGCCAGCGCCACCATTCTGGCACTGGCGGCCCCCGAGGATCAGCTCATGCTGGCAACGGACGTGAATGAATGGGCATGGGAAAGGGCGGTTGGCCTGATTGGATCAACCTGGCAACACAATACTGACCCAAACCGATCTCAAGCCGAATTTCAAGCTGAATTTCAAGCTGAATATCGGGCACAATTTCAGCCATTACATGCTGCCATACCCACCTTCACCAGTGCATTGGGGGTGTTTTCCCAACGCGCCAGCGAACAGCGCAACCCTGGCCTGATTCGCTTGATGCTTGGTGCCCGGAAGCGGCAAATTCCCGTCCTGCTGGACGACCAACTACTCACCCTGGGCACCGGCAAGGGCAACCAAAGTTGGGGCTTGGCCGAACTACCCACCTTTGAGAATGTGACATGGGCGCATCTGCATGGCATACCCACACTGGTGGTCACTGGCACCAATGGCAAAACCACCTCGGTACGTTTGCTCGCCGCCATGGCCAGCCATGCGGGTCAGCGCACAGGTTATTGCTGCACCGAGGGAGTGATTATTGATGGCGTTCAACTTGAGGCGGGCGACTTTTCCGGCCCCGGTGGCGCGCGCAGCGTACTGCGCCAAAGCGGGATTGACTTTGCCGTGCTGGAAATGGCGCGCGGCGGCATTTTGCGCCGCGGCCTGGCACTCGATTCTGCCCAAGTGGCATTGATTACCAATGTCAGCCCCGAGCATTTTGGCGAATACGGCATCGACAATATCCACGATTTGGCCCAGGTCAAGCTGGTACTGGCGCAAACCGTACAGCAGCACGGCACGCTGGTGCTGAATGCGGATGATCCGTTATTACTGGCTTATGCTAAGACCCATGCCAGCGCAGATTCAACCGCGCATACCGCGCACAGCGCCAGCCTGCCCTGCCCGCTGGCGCTATTCGCCCACGATTATGCGCATCCGGCGCTGCAAGCGCAACGCGCCAAAGGCGGCTTGTGTTGTGGCGTGCAAGCAGGCCGTTTGCTACTGTTTGCGTACAATCAGGAAGCCGATTTGGGCGCTGTCACCGCCATGCCCCTCACCGTGCAAGGCAGCGCACACTACAATATTGCCAATTGTGCGGGTGCCGCGCTGAGTGCGTTTGCCATGGGAATCAAAGCCACGCACATTGCGCAGGTGTTAAGCCAGTTTGGCCTGTCCCGCCACGACAATCCGGGGCGGCTGGAACGTTGGGATCTGGCCGATATCACCGTATTGCTCGATTATGCCCATAACCCGGAAGGCCTGAGCGGTTTATTAAGCGTGGCGCAAGGGCTGCGCCTGGCGAGCCAAAGCAAGGGCCAAAGCCCGGGCCGTATTGGCTTGCTACTGGGACAAGCTGGCAACCGCAGCAACGAAGCCATTGGCGATCTGGCCAAAGCCGCCGCTGGCTTTACGCCGGATCACATCATCCTCAAAGACATTCTGGGCTATATGCGTGGCCGCGAGCCGGGTGAAGTGCCCGCCTTGCTGCATGCCGGCTTGCTGGAATCGGGCATGGCGGCGCAAAAAATCGAACTGATCTTGCCTGAAGTGGAAGCCGCCTGTGCTTTGCTGCGCTGGGCCAGAGCGGGTGATGTGTTGGTACTGCCGGTACACGACACACAATCCAAAAAACGGATGCAAGATTTGCTTGATACCCTGCACAGCCAGCATTGGCGTAGCGGCCAGCCCCTTACGCCTCCGGCCTGATAAGATCAAAACAGCGCCGCCTCAAATACCTAAATTGGCCAAAATAACCCCCAACTCGCGCAAAGCTGGCTCCAACTTGGGGTGGTTTGCCGCAAACTGGGCGGTAATTTCCTGGGTGCGCTCGGCCAAGCCAAAGGTGGTGGATTCTTGCCCCTCGCTGGCGGGGCGCTCCAACAATTCGTGAATGTCATCGTTCAGCACCGCCAACAGTTGGCGCAACTCACTATCGACTTGTTCGGTGCCCTCCAAATGGCTATGCAATGATTTCAGGGATTTCTTTAAATGATCGGTATCCATAATCGAGGCGCTTTAATCTGATTGAAGATTCGAATTCTACCCGATTTCCTGCCCCTGCCCGGGTTTATTCTGCGGGTTTATTCTACGGGTTTATTCTTTTGTACCAGTACCCATGGGTTGACCACCACCGCCCATAACTGCGCCGCCGGGTCCAACCAGGCTTGCGCCTGGGCATCACTGACCTTGCCAAGTTGCTGGCCGGCAAGCCATTCTTGCACCCTGGCACTGTCATCCAGGGAAATGCACAGCGCCACTTCGATCAAATCCAATTCATCACTCACCCACAACACATTGCCCGCCGCAAATTGGCGTAATAATTCTTGCCATGGAATGCGCGCCGTTTCCTGATTGAGTTTTTTGCGTCGTGCCTGCAGCTCATTTTGCATCTGATTTTGTATATGATTGCGTTCGTTCTGCTGCTTCATCCTGTATCCTGTCGAAATGGTCGGCCATACTGATCGACCTGCACTGTTCAACCTGACCCGCGCCATTTATTCAGGAAGTCAATTATGCAAACCGTATTTTCAGCGGCACAAATTGCTGCACATTGTACTCAAAAGACGCGCATAGCGGTAGCGATTGAAGTCGTTTCCGAAACCGGATCGACCAATCTTGATTTATTGGCACGCCTGCAAGGGGCACCCATCACCATGCTCAAACAAGCCACGCTACTGCTTGCCGAACGGCAAACCCAGGGCAAGGGGCGCGCCGGGCGGGTTTGGCATTCTGCCAGCAGCGCAATAGATGGCAGCAGTTTAACCTTTTCTTTGGCCTGGCCGTTTTCCCGCAGCTTGCAAGAATTGGTGGGCTTGCCCTTGGCAGTGGGCGTGGCGGTAGCTCAAGCACTGGAGGCGCAAGCGGTACGGGTGCAATTGAAGTGGCCCAATGATATTTTGCGCGACGGGCAAAAACTGGGCGGTATTTTAATCGCCAGCGTCAGCCAAAGCGCCGATCTGCAATGGGCGGTAATTGGGGTCGGCTTGAATTTGGCGGTATCGGCAGCGCTGGAAGCCCAAATTGGCCATAAAGTGGCCGATGCCCGTTGGCTGGCACAACAGGATGGCAATTTACTCATGGCGACCTTGCTCGATCATTTGGTGGCGGTATTGCAAACCTTTGAACAAACCGGCATGGCCGCCTTTGTCGATTCTTGGCAGCAATGGCATGCGCACCAGGGCATGGCGGTGCAAATTATTGATCAAGGCCAGCTTTTACATCAGGGCGTGGCCATCGGGGTCGATCCATCAGGGCGCTTGCTGCTCGAAACAAAGCAAGGCCAGGTGGCGGTATTGGCGGGTGATGTCTCGTTACGGGGGCAGGCATGATGCGTTTATTGATTGATGCAGGCAATACCCGAATCAAATGGGCCACCGTTGCCCCCGGTGCAGACTTGGCCGCGTGGGCGCAATCGGGTGTGCTGGAGTATGACACAGCGGCCACAAAAGACGCAGCAGAGGCCATAGACCCAACCCAGCTCGCACTGGCGCAATGGCAACAAGCCGCCATTAGCGCGGTGTGGATCAGCAATGTGGC
Organism: Burkholderiaceae bacterium; assembly: GCA_046597185.1. Classification (GTDB taxonomy): domain Bacteria; phylum Pseudomonadota; class Gammaproteobacteria; order Burkholderiales; family Burkholderiaceae_D; genus CAMBDR01. Next base: position 8,651 of record JBKJLF010000320.1, read on the forward strand.
GGGCAATAAGGTGCGGCAACATTGGCAAACCACGCTACAACAAGGCTTGGGCCCGGCCGTTGCGCTACATTGGTTTGCCTCCAGCCCGATGGCGGGGGGGCTCAAAAACGGTTACCGCGAACCGGGCCAACTCGGCTGCGACCGTTTTGCCGCCGCCATCGCGGCGCGCGCACGCTATCCGGCACGCGCCATCCTGGTGGCCAATTGCGGCACCGCCACCACGCTGGATGCGATCAGCCCGGATGGCTGCTTTATCGGCGGCATGATTTTACCGGGCCTGCTCACCATGACCCATTCACTCAAGCGCCAAACCGCGCAATTACCCGAGGTGACCATGCAAGCCCACCTGGATTCGGCCAACCGGACAGAATTTATCCCGCAATTGGCCAACCATACCGATGCGGCCATCATTAGCGGTTGTATTACCGCCCAAATCGGCGCAATTGATCACGCTTTATGCTTGTTGCGCGCCCAATTTGGCGATACGCTGTGTATACTCTCGGGTGGCGCGGCACAAGTCATTGGCGCGGCATTTTCCGAACCACACCAGGTGATTGACCATTTAGTATTGCAAGGCTTGCAAGTTGTTGCTGATTTTCACGACTGAAGCTGCTTGCATCAACCCAGGATCGATGATGAAATTTTTTTTATTCTTGTTAGTGTTAGCCAATGGTGGCTTATTTGCTTACCATCAGGGTTATTTGCAAGAAATTTTCCCCAACAACCACGAGCCGCAGCGCATGACGCGTCAATTAAACGCAGAAAAAATCCGTTTGCTGGCGGCTGATCAAGCCTTACAAACATCACCAACGACTGCCTCAGATGCCAGCACATCGGCCAGCACATCGGCCAGCGCCAGCCACAACGCCAACAGCCCACAGGAAACCATTGCCTGCCTCGAAATTGGTGACTTTTCAGTGGCCGAAGCCAAGCGTTTTGAAACTGGCTTGACCCCACTGGCGCTGGGGGACAGGCAAACCCGGCGCAATGTGCCGGAAATCTCCAGTTATATTGTGTATATTCCCCCACTGGCCAACAAAGAAGCGGCGGATAAAAAAGCCAGTGAATTACGTGGCTTAAAAGTGAGTGATTTCTTTATTATCAACGACCCTAATTCGGCATTAAGGTGGAGTATTGCTTTGGGCACCTTTAAAACCAAGCTGGCCGCTTCCAGCCATCTGGAAATTTTAAGCAAGCAAGGCGTGCGCAGCGCGGTACTGGGGACGCGTAATAGCAACTCGGGCAAGGTGGCCTATCAATTACATGGCATTACGCCTGAATTGAAAACCAAAATCGATAATTTGACCAAAGACTTGGCCAATCAGCAGCAAAGAGCGTGCAGCAAGCCCTAGCCAAGAAGAAAAAACACCTGCCCTTGCGCGGACAGACATTCATTTTTTGGGTTTATTTAGCGGATTATGTAAAAAATCGCTTGCGCTAACAAGTTACCTTCGCGTAGAATGCGTCGTTTCTTTTGTCCAACAATTGCGCCGCCGCATTATTTCAAACTTGAATCATTCTGTCGCGTCGCGTTAGCCAGGTATTTTTAATGACATTTCCACGTTCCACCCTCAGTGTGTTGATTGCCCTGTTGTTTTCTGAAAGTGTTAGCGCTGCCTCCTTGTATCAAGAGGAAGGCAAACTCATCCGTGCGCCGCGTGCCATGGGCGTGTTGGGCGACAACTTGTTTGGTGATGAAACCAATTACTACAATGGCAGCTTGTCGTTTGCTCAAACCGATGTCAGCCTGCCGGGCAACAATGCCCTCCCGATGGCGGTGACAAGGCGTTTTTCGACTGGTCATGAAAAAATCCCGATAGGTCACTTTGGAAATTGGGATCTGGACATTCCGCACCTGTACGGCACCTTTGCCCCTGGTGGTTGGCTCTCACATAGTACTGCGGATGCAAACAAAAAACTACGGTGCACCCATTTTGGCGCCCCGCCCTTGGCTCTTGGCACCAGTGGTG
>JBKJLF010000356.1:0-24172 GCA_046597185.1 Burkholderiaceae bacterium
TTGGTGATGCGAGCTTATTACTGGAAGCGCAGCACGACATTATTTTTACATCAATTGGCAAGCTTGATGCCAACGGGCATACGTTAAACGTGTCTTTGTTTGCGGGTATTGACGACACATTCCAAAATGCAGGAAAGAACGCCAGTGCCATTACCATGGCCAACGGCGCAGCTATTTTGACCAATGGCGGGACGGTGCAGGCTACGGCAAAAATGAACGGCATCACCTTGGCGGGCATCAATACGGGTAGTGGTGATTTAGTCGTAGATTCAATGAATGGCGCGATCACCCAAAATTCGGCGCTGACTGTGGGGGGCAAGGCTAGCTTTAATGCGGGTACCAGTTCGGTGAATCTGGGCACATCTAACAATGCCATTACCACACTGGGTGCCATTACTGCTACGGGTGGGGATTTTACGCTCAATAATTCCGCTTCCACCAAAACATTGGCGCTGGCAGGTACTGTCAATGTGGGGGGTAAATTAATCGATTTAAATGGTGGTGATAACCTGATTGATTTTGGTACCAATACTTTTACCGCCGGTGGTTTGCATGCCAAATCAAATTCATTGGATTTAACGAACGCTACTTTAGCTGCGGTATCCGGCACTATCAACTTGGAACCATTTAGTATAGGCTCCACACTTTCTCTGGGCGGTGGGACGGGCACCTTTAATTTAGCCTCATCAGAAATTGCCAAGATAAAAGCTTCAGCCGCGACGGATGTCATTTTTGGCGCTAGTGGCGGTACCGGCTTACTTACGCTGGGTGGCGCGGCCGATTTTGGTGCGCGCAATTTGACCTTAAATGTGGGGTCAATTACCGGTTCAAGTAAAGTTATCACTTCAAAAGATCTCACCTTAAATGCCAATACATCAGGCGGTGATATTGGTTTAACTGGTAGCAGGATTTCTGTCGCCCCAACCGGGACGATTACTGTTACTACAAATAATGGCGATGCCTTCCTTGATCTGGGTGCTGCCGCTCGCGTATTTGGGACATCAACCGTTGGCACAGGCATTTTGGGTTTGACTTCTACCGGGGCGATTACCCAAACCGGTGCGATAACTGCTGGCACGTTAACGGTGAGTAATACTGGGGGCTTGACTAATTTTGGTACGCAAACCAATGCCATTTCGAATTTGGGCGCAATAACCAGTACGGGTGGTGATTTTTCTGTTAAAACCAGTGCTGGTTTGACTGCGGCCAGTACGATCAATGCGACTGGCCATGCACTTACCCTGACCGGGGGGAGCGGCACACTGAACCTTAATTCTGCCAGTGTGATCGCTGCTGGTGCGACCTTACAAGCGCAAGATGTTTCGTTGAGTGGCACTACCTTATCCAAAGTCACCGGGACATTGACTCTGAAGCCCAATGCATCGAACGACAGCATCGGCCTGGCAGGGGGTACTGGCACCTTTAATTTAAATGCAGCCGATTTCACGGCCATTAGCGGAACTGGTGCTACCGCAGTTGTGATTGGCGAAACAGCGGGCACGGGTGCCGTTACACTCGGTGGTACGGTAGGCTTGGGTACGCGTACCGTCACATTGAATGGTGGTTCGTTTGCGAATACGGGTACAGGTCAAACCATTACCGCAGGCACATTGGCGCTCAATGCAACGGGTGGTGCGATTGGTGCCAGTGGTACCGGCGCGATTAGTGTCAACACCTCCACTGGTGTGAGCGTAACCACGACTGCCGACAAGAATGCATTTTTGACGACCAGCGGTGGTTTTGCGCTGGGCACCTCAAACCTTGGTAAAGGTTCACTGGATTTAAGCCCAACTGGCGGTGGAGTTACGCAAACCGGCGTGTTGACAGCAGGCACCTTAACTATTACCGATGCCACCGCAGATATTACTCTGGATAAGGCCAACGTGATTAGCCACTTGGGTGCAGTGGGCGCGACGGGTAAGGCCGTCAGCATCACCAATAGCCAGGCACTGGATCAACAAACCGGGGCAATTACAGCGGGCACTTTGAGTGTAACCACCAGCGCTGGTGGGGTAGATTTTAGCTCGCAAACCAATGCCATCAGTAATTTGGGCGTGGTTTCCACCAAGGGCGATTTTTTACTGAAAAATAGTACTGCGCCAACGCTGACACAGGATATTACCGCAACCGGTGGCACGGTGAATTTGGCGGTAACGGGTGCTGGCACCTTGACCCTGGGCGCGGGAAAGGCGATTACTGCTACCAATCTGACCCTTAAAGCTGCCAGCGTGGATTTAGGCACGGGTGATTTGACTGCTGTGACCGGGGCAATTACTTTGCAACCGCAAACTAGCGCAACCAGCATTGGTTTGGCCGGTGGCACGGGCACATTCCAGTTGGATAGCACGACCATTGGTAAATTGAAAGCATCCAATGCCAGCACCATTGAAATTGGGGTGGGCGGCGGCACTGGCACCCTGACCACGGGCGGCGCGGTAGATTTGGCAGGTAAAGACTTGACCTTGCATGCGGGCACCTATGCTGAGCACGCCACTTCTGGTGATATTATCAGTGCGGCTAACTTGGTGCTAAACGCCAACAACGGTGCGAGTATTGGTGCCACTGGCACTGGCGCGATTGATATTGCCACGACGGGTAGCGTAAAGGTGGCCACTACTGGCAGCGCATTCTTGAATTCAAGCGGCACGCTGAAGGTTGGCACATCTAATGTTAGTGGCACACTCAGTTTTGCTAGTGGTGATTTGACGCAAACCGGTGTCATTACAGCCAACACCCTGATGGTAACCAGCGCCTCGGCAGCGAATATTAATTTCGAGACACAGACCAATCAAATTACGCACATCGGTACCATTTCGGACGTGGGTGGGCAGTTTCGGTTAAAAAATGGGCAAGCCCTCGACCAGACCGGCAGTATAACGACAACTGTATTGGCAATCCAGAACACAGGCCCAACCGATTTCAGTTCCCAGATCAATACCATTGCCAACCTCAATGCGGTACAGCAATCGGGTGGCGGGTTCAAGCTCAACAACCAAGGCACGCCCCTCATATTCGGGGGGATTATTTCTGCACTAGGGCAGGACATTGCGATTGATACCGGTACTGCACCATTCAGTTTCGGTAATGTGGCTATCGATGCCAATAAATTTAATCTGATTGCCAAGGGCGTAAGCCAAACCACTGGCGGTGTTGTATTCAATGCCGCTACCACAATCAATGCAGGTGCTGGCGCGGTAACTTTGACGGGTGCGGGCAATGCCTTCACCCAAACCATCAACATGAGCAATACCGGGGCCAATCCGATACAAATCACTTCATCCGGTGCGCTGGCTCTGGGCACAATCAATGTTGGCAGTAATTTGGTAGTGCTTGCCAGTGGCGATGTGACCCAAAGCGCCAGTACCAGCTTGACCGTGCCCGGCACTACCAGCGTGACCATGGATGGCGGCACCCATAATATTGTGTTGGACAGTGTTACCAATAATATGGCCGGGGCGATTGCGATTGCAAATGGGCGGGGTATTGTGCAGGACGTTGTGCTCACCAACGGCCATGCTGGCCTGGCGCTATTGCCCATCTTGCCCGCAAGTGTGCGTGACCTGACATTGAGTTTCCAAAATGGCAGCGTGGCGCTGGATGGTGGAGCCAATGTTACGCGCAATTTAGCCGTGACGGCAGGTGGCGATATCACTCAGACAGCGCCATTGAGCGTAATTGGTACCACCACCCTTAACGCAGGCAGTAATGATATTGCCCTTGTCAACGTAAATAACGATCTGCGCGGTGCAGTAGTGGCCAATGGTGCCAATGTCAAACTCAGTTCCAATGCTTTGCAATTGGGCACCGCTGCCATTACCGGAACGCTTGATCTGATCAGTACCGGATCAGTGACTCAAATTGGCGGCAGTGCGCTAACCGTGGGCGGCAATATCAGCGTGACGCTCAATACCAATGCAAATCAGGCGGTCGATTTGTCCGAGCCCGGCAATAATTTTGCAGGCACCATCAACGTCCTCAACGGCACTGGCAGTGTGAAGGATGTTAGCATCAGCAACAGTAAAATCGGCAATACCAACTTCACCGTGCCCAGCGTGGTGAACAACCTGACGCTGAAACAAAGCGGCGGCGGAGTGAACCTGAATGTGGGCACCATCACTGGCAGTTTTAACCTGACGACTGCTGGCACGGTGGCCGGAGGCGCGTTGAAGGTGGATGGCAACACCACCATTGATGCAGGCAGCGGCACCATTTTTCTGACAAGCAACACCAATGTATTTACCGGGGGCGTTACCATTGTTAATGCCGATTCGGTTGATCTGAACAATAACGGCAACCTGATCATTGATGGTGTCAAGGCGAATAACCTTACCTTGACCAACACAAGTGGATCGATCACGCAAACCGGGCCGATCAGGGTTATCGGCAGTAACAGCTTTGATGCGGGTAGCCATGCCATTACACTCAATGATGGCGGCAATGATTTTGGCCTGGTGGATTTGGCCAATGCCGGAACCAGTGTATCGTTGACTGATATGAATGGCATCCAGATCAACAAGATTACGACTGGTTCGCTCAACGTCGTGACGAGTGGTGGCATGAATCAGGGCTTGGCGGGGCTGAAAGTGACGGGTAATGCCATTTTTAACGGTGGCTCCGGCTCAATTGACCTTAATGGCAGCAATAACCAGTTTGGTGGCGCTGTGCGCTTGATCAGTAACGTGAATGCGACGCTGGTCACTAGTGGCGGCTTGACTCTTGGACAATCCAGTGTGGGTGGCAAACTGGTAGTGAATGCGAATGGCCCAATAACGCAGACAGGTACGCTGACTGTAAGCGGTGCGACGGTTTTGGACAGTGGGGCCAACGACCTGACTGTAGGCGATAATGCCAATAGCTTCACTGGCAGCCTGACAATTGCGCACGCCAACAATGCAACCCTGTTTAACACCAAGGCCGTGCAACTGGGTACCAGCAACGTCACTGGCAAGTTGAATGTTACTACCCAGGGTGGAGTAAGCCAAAGCGGTGCGCTCACGGTGGCAGGTGCCAGCCGCTTCACGCTCGATACCACCTTGAACCAGGATGTGATGCTTAACGATGCGGGTAATGATTTTGCCGGCAACGTCGTTATTGCCACTGCCAGCGCGGGTACGGCGCATGATGTTAGTTTGACCAATAACCACCTTGGCCCAGCCAGCCTGACTTTGCCTGCCAGTTTGAATAGTCTCACGCTCAAGCAACCACAGGGGGCAGTTACGCTGGCCGGTGGCAATATCGTGCAGGATCTGGATGTGACGGCGGGTGGTGACATTGGGCAAACTGGCGCATTAGTTGTGGGTGGACTTGCCGCACTGGATGCAGGTAATGCTAATTCGATTATCTTGAACAAAGCCAATGATTTTCAGGGTATCGTCCGGCTCTTCAGTGCCAAAGATGCAAGCTTGAACGACATAAATGCTTTGTCGCTTGGCGGCTCCAGACTGTCGGGTAATCTGAGTGTCACCAGTGTAGGCGCAGTGACACAAATTCCAACTACGTTTATTAGAGTCACTGGCACCAGCAGTTTCGACAGCGGGGGTAATCCGATTACCCTCAACAAAGTCAATGACTTCGTTGGTGCATTATCGCTCAAGGGCAGCACCGTCAGCATCGGCGATATGAATGCGCTGGTGCTGGGTAACAGCGCGGTGACAGGCGATTTGACCCTGAATGTGGCTGGCAACCTGACGCAAAGTGGGGCCTTGACTGTAGGCGGTACCAGCACCATCACCCTCAATACCAACCCGAATCTGGATGTAATCCTCAATAACCTGGCGAATAATTTTACCGGCAATGTCAGCATCGTCAATGGCAGCGGCACCCTGCGTGATCTCACCCTCAGCAATAGCCACGCCGGTAGTGCCAACATCACCTTGCCAACCAACCTGAATAATCTGACACTGGCACAAAGCAATGGCGCAATCACACTCGCCAGTGCCACCCTCAGCGGCAGTCTGGGCGTAACAGCCAACGGCTCAATCACCCAAACTGGTGCGCTCACGGTAAGCGGCAACACCACCCTCAATGCCGGCAATAACCCAATCACCCTCGCCAGCAATAATGATTTTATCGGTGCCATAGCCATTGCTAAGGCCAGCACAGTCACTCTTTACGACAGCAATGCGCTCACTCTGGACAGCGCCAATATCACCGGCAGTTTGCGCATCAACACAGGCGGCAACCTGACACAAAGCGGCGTGCTCAACGTAGGTGGCACCACCCAGTTGGATGTGGGCAGCAACAACATCACCCTGAACAATGCCGATAACAATTTTAACGGCAGCGTGAGCGTGAACGCGCGAGATGCCAGCCTGGCCGATGCCAATGCGCTGGATTTTGGCGCAAGCAATATTACGGGCAACTTAAGCGTCCATGTGGGCGGCAACCTCACCCAAAGCGGCAAACTGGTAGTGGCCGGCACCACCGATATTATTTTGGATCGCAACCCTGGCCTGGATGTGTTGCTCACCGATGCCAGCAACGACTTTGCCGGCCAGGTCAGTGTGTTAAATGGCACGGGCAGTGCCGCCAATGTGAATGTGGCCAATGCCCACCCCGGCGCTGCCAAGGTGATTGTGTCCGACAAGCTGGCCAGCCTTACCCTCAGCAACAGCCAAGGCTCATTGGATGTGAACGCCACCACCGTCAGCGGTAACCTGAATATTATTGCCGCTGGCAAAATCACCCAAAACGGCGCGTTGGTGGTGGGCGGCAATACCACACTCGATGCGGGTAATAACGACATCATCCTTACCTTGCCCGGTAACGATTTTACCGGTTCGGTGAGCATCATCCAGGGCAACAACGTCACCCTCAACTATGGTAAAAACCTGGTGCTGGGCGAATCCCATGTGGGCGGTAATCTGGACCTGACCAACCTGGGCAATATCACCCAGCTTGGCGCACTCAGCGTGGGCGGCAACACGCAAATTGATGCGGGCAGCAATGCCGTTAACCTGGGCAATGCGGCCAACCATTTTGGTGGCATGCTGGCCATTGCCCAGGCGGGGGATGTGACTATCGGCAGCGCTGGCAATTTACTCTTGAATGGGGTACATGCCAGTGGCAATTTCACGCTCAATTCTGCCGGCAATGTGGCGCAAAACTCTGGTAAGGCCTTGGCCGTGCATGGCAACCAATTGACGCAGGCCGTCAGCCTGGTTGAGCCATTGGTAGTGGCCGGCACCACCAGCATTAACCTGAGCACCCAGCCGAATTTGAATGTCTCGCTCACCGCCCCCGGTAATGATTTGGCGGGGAGCGTCAGTATCGTCAGCAGCAATGGCGCGGCGGGTAATATCAGTCTGGTCAATAACCATGCGGGTGACGGCAATCTCAGCTTGCCGCAAAGTATGGGGAGTTTGCTGCTCAGGCAAGCCCAGGGCGGCGTGGTTTTGTCCGCTGCCACCCTAAGTGGTAGCCTGGATGTGAGTGCCGGCGGTAGCATAACCCAAAACGGTGGCTTGACGGTGGCGCAGGGCAGCACGCTGGATGCGGGTAGCCATGGCATTACCCTGTCGGACCCGAATAACGATTTTGTGGGGGCGGTAAGCTTGACTGCGCTTGATGCGAATCTGGTTGATCGAAACAGCCTGCGCTTGGGTGCCAGCAAGCTGGGTAATAATCTCGATCTTTATGTGGGCGGCAAGCTGGATCAAATCGGCACACTGACGGTGGGCGGAGCGAGCAAGATCACCCTGGATGGGCCGCTTGAGGTGGATGTGATTTTATCCAATCCCGCCAATAGTTTGATTGGCCCGGTGACGATTGCCAATGGCAGCGGCAATGCGCATGATGTTACTCTGGCCAACGCCTTACCCGCTGGCGCAAAGGTGATTGTGCCGGATAATGTGAATAACCTGACCCTGAACAATAGCCTGGGTGGTCTGGAGTTGGTGGCCACCAGCGTGAGCGGTGATTTAAGCGCCACCGCAGCGGGAAAAATTACCCAAAGCGGTGCGCTAAGCGTGCTGGGTAACACCTTGCTCGATGCGGGTAAAAACGATATTTTGCTGTCCCTGGCCAACAACGATTTTGCCGGCCAGATCACCATCGCCAGCCATGCTGACGCCGCAGGCAGCGTGAGTTTAAGCAATCAACACGCGGGTGTGAATACGATTGTTTTACCCAATAGCTTGCAGAATTTGCAGATCAATCAAACCAGGGGCGCGCTGGAATTATCCGGTGCGCTGCTGCAAGGCGATTTGACGCTGCTCAGCGCTGGCCCTGTCACCCAAACCGGGGCCTTGCTGGTGGCAGGCAAGAGCACGCTGGATGCGGGAAGTAGCAACATTACCTTCAGCAATGGCGGAAATGACTTTTCGGGCCTGGTATCCATCGTCAATGCCGCCAACGCCAGTTTGAGCGATAAAAACAGCTTGCGTTTGGGCGCGGTGAAAGTGAGCAATGATGTTACTTTGGTGAGCGCGGGGGCGATTGGGCAAGATGCGGCTTTGCTTGCTGCCAGCTTACATCTGACCAATACAGCAGGCTCCACTGTGTTGGACAATGTTGGCAACCAGATTGCGAACCTGGCCAGCGTGAGTCAAACAGGCGGCGGTTTTGTGTTGACTAACCAAAGCAGCGCGTTGAAACTGGGCGCGGTGACTAATCAAGGGGGAAATATCGATATTCGTAACACCGGGACGATTGAAGTGAATAACCCGGTCGTGGCGCAAGGCGGTACGGTGTTCCTGGATAGCAGTGCCGATATCGTGTTAAATGCACCCGTTAGTGCAAATACCAGTGGCGTCTCGGTGCGCCTGGCAGCCGGGCACAATTTTATTAACAACGCCGGTGCCAGCGCCATTAGCAGCGGTACGGGTAATTATCAAGTGTATGCGGCTGATCCGGCGGGTAGTGTGTTGGGTGGCCTGGGTTCGGCTCCCACATTATTTAATACCAAACCGGGTGACAATATTGCCAGCAGTGGCAATGTGATTGCGTTTGCCGCGCCTGATCCGGCACCACCGCCGCTGCCTGTTACACAACGCGTCGAGGACCCGGTGGTGGTGAGTACGCCCGTTACCACGAGCACCACCACGCCAGTGGTTGAGATTGTGATCAGCAAACCCGAGGTGGTGATCAGCACCGGCACCAGCACCAGCACCGACAAGACCGATACCGTGGTCGCCAGTACCAAACCAGTGGCCACGACCACCAGCAAAACCGAACCGGTGGCCGAGCCGGCGAAAACCGACACGGTGGCGGCCAAAACCGAGGCGGCACCAGAACCCGTGAAAACCGAAACGGCCGTTGCCAGCAGTAAGGCCGCGCCAGTAAAATTGGCCAATGCGCCCGCCGTATTTGAGCAATTTGTGCAACAGCGGCACGAAGACAATACCGTGCGCTACCAAACCGCGCTGAATATTTTGAACAACGACCCGCGCGCTGCTGACTTAAAAACCTGTGCCGAAGGCGCGAGCGCGAGTGAAGCTTGTATTCCCGCCTTTGATAAACTGGAACTGCCATTGTTGGCGGAAGGCCGCGAAATCAAGCGTAAAGTGGCATTCCTGATTGGTAATAACGACTACCGGACTGACGTGCCCAAACTCGAAACGCCCATTCATGATGTCAGTGAAATCGCTCAAATCCTTGAGCAACAGTTTGGCTATCAAGTCCATATTCTGAAAAATGCCAGCAAACTGCAACTGGTTAACTTCTTGCGGCAAATGACGCAAAACCGTGAACAAGATGAAAGTGTGTTACTGTTTTATGCCGGACATGGTTATCAGACCGAGAGCAATGGCCAGGGCTTTTGGATTCCGGTGGATGCGTCGGTGGATGATCCGGCGACCTGGGTTTCAAATAATGACATCAATAAATTTTTGGGCGCAGTGCCTGCCAAACAAGTCATGTTGATTTCGGACAGTTGTTTCTCTGGTACGCTGGCCAAAGAAAAAGGTTTGATTTCGAGAAAAGCGTTGAGTCGCAGCGAAATTTTGGGGCGGCGCACCGTCGCCGTCATGAGTTCGGGCGGGGAAGAACCGGTGGCCGATGAAGGCAAAGACGGGCATTCCATTTTTGCCTGGAATTTTATCCAGCAACTGAAACAAATGCCACAATCCGTGAATGCCGCCGAATTTTTTGAAAGAGTGAAGCAAGGGGTGCAAGCCGAATATCCACAAAAACCACGATATACGGGTTTGTTACAAGCAGGGCATATGGAAGGCGGGGATTATTTGATTGAATTAAAGAAATAAATCAGGGCTTTCACGCACAAGTGTTTTTTGTGTGCAATGCTTTGATTTATTTTAATGATTTCTGATTGTTTTTAATATCCCATTTTCATCGCACCGACGTATAATGCGAAAGTTTGGCAAGCTCCGTATTGGCCGGACTTGCGCTACCATGGCGATGTCTTACGATTAAACAACTTTATAAAGAGTTCAACAAATGCCCCTCATTCTGCGGGTTTTAACCTATTGCAAACAGCCGATGGCAACGCCATTGGAGCACCGTTTTGACCATTTGGGTGGCACCATCGGGCGTTCTCCCGATAATAGCTTCACCTTGCCCGATGCGAGCAAGTTTGTTTCCCGCCATCATTGCCGGGTCGAGTTTTCCAATGCAGAAGGGTGTTTTACCCTTACCGATTTGGGTAGCAATGCCAGTTATGTTGCTGGCGTGGCGGTGGGAAATGGCAAGGCCGCAAGATTGGAACATATGGGCTTGGTAACTATTGGTGATTACCAATTGCAAGTATTGGTAGAGGAGGCGGCGGCTGCGGTGCCTGCATTTGAGTTTCAGGCCACCCCATCGCACCACATGATTGCCGAGGAAAACTATTTGGGTGCGCCCAAGCCCAATGCCCAGTCAGAATTTGAAGATCCCTTGTCGATGGCGAGCATTTTAAAAGGCGGTGGCCTGGGTGGCGATCCTTTAGGTTTGGGTGGCGACCCCTTGTCGGGCGGCATGGCGGGTCAGCAATCGACCTACCGTGGTTCGGAAAGCGACCATTTACCCGCCCATCATATGCCTTATGTCAACCAGAACCAAGTGGGAATAGGTGGAGTGGGTGGAATGGGTGCTGGTGGCGGTGCCGGTTTGGGTGCAAGTGCACTCGCAGGTGCGGGTGGCATTCCGGACGATTTTTTAGGCCTCTCTGCAGCACAACCTGCAGCACAATCTGCAGCACAACCCGTAGCGCAGCCCGCTTGGCAGCAACCCGTGTCGCCACCGGGGGGGAGTATGATCCCCGATGACTTTGATATTTTTGGTGGGCCCATTAACGCACCCATTAACGCACCCATTAACGCACCCAATTCGCCCCCCGTTGCGTCACCCACTCCGGCCTATCAGGCACCCATAGCACAGCAGCCAGTGGCAGTCAGCCAGCCTGTGGTGCAGCAACCGATGCAGCAACCGATGCAGCAACCGATACAACCAGCAATATCGCAACCAGTGCAGCAAGTAATACAGCCACCGGCAGCGCATGCGCAGCCTTTGGCGCTGAACGATAGTTTTGATCCATTGGGCATACCCGCAGGGCCACTGTTGGGGGATGATTTTGATCCTCTGGGCGGGCCGAAATCAGGCGATGCGGCATCAACTTTGACCGATGACTTCGATCCCTTGGCAACGACCATGGCTCCCGGTGTCGGCAATGCGCCGATGCGGCCGGGAATGCGTGGCAATCCGATGGGAACCATGCCACCAATCAGTACCGCTCCCGCCACCCTGGCGCATGCTGGTGGCATTCAAAGCAATGCCCCGGTAACCCTGCCACCGTCCATGGTGCCGCCTTTTCCCCAAACCATTGCCACCCGTGCGCCAGCTGAAGCCGCCGCGCCGACCCGGCCCGCGCAGCAAGCACAACCGCAAGTGCAACAACCAGTGCAACAACCAGTGCAGCAGCCAGCCCAGCAAGCACGGCCAGCGCAACAAGTACAAGCCGCACCGGTTGCGACTGCCAGTAACGAATCCGAAGTGATGGCAGCCTTAATGCGCGGCTTGGGTTTGCCCGACTTGACGCTCAAGTTTTCTGATGTGCAAACGGCTGAATTAATCGGCACCATGCTACGCAGTGCCGTTGCGGGTACGATGGATGTCTTATTGGCACGCAGTATGACCAAGCGCGAAATTCGGGTCGAAGCGACCATGTTGGCGCAACAAGGCAATAACCCGATGAAGTTTTTCCCCGATCCCAATCAAGCCTTAAGTCAAATGCTCACCAACGCCTGGGCCGGTTATTTGCCTGGCGGCAAAGCCATGAACGATGCGTTTGATGATTTAAAAGCCCATGAATTGGCCACCATTGCCGGCATGCGTGCTGCCTTGGCGGGCGTCTTGGAGCGTTTTGATCCGGCTGAAATTGAAAAACGGCTGGCGGTGCCAACTGTGATGGATAAAATGATGGCATCCAACCGCAAGGCCAAAATGTGGGATCAAATGGTGATTTTGTATCGCATCATGTCAGCCGAAGCGGATGATGATTTTCAGCGTTTGTTCGGCGAAAAGTTTGCCATCGCCTATGAAGAGCAAACCACACGCATGCGCATGCATCGTAAATAACGGTAGGATAAATGGCGTTGATTTGATTTTTTTGATTTGATTTTTTGATTAAATCGGCCTTCTTTTTGAATTGAATTTTTGTAGCGGGGCAGTATGTCTTGGAATAATAAAGTCGTTTGGTCAGAGGGAATGTTTTTGCAGCCGCAGCATTTCCAGCAACATGATCGCTACCTGGCCAATAGCCTGGAGCAAAGGGTGGGCGAATTGCGCCCGTTTGCCCATGGCTTTACTAAGTTGCAAATCGATCAAGCCTTGATCAACCAAGGCAAAATCGCCTTGACCGGTTGTAGCGGCGTCATGCCCGATGGCACGCCGTTTTCTTTGCCCGACGACGATGCTTTGCCCCCACCCATCGATATTGCGGGCGATTTGCGCAATGTGACGGTGGTATTAGCCTTGCCAACCAGGCGCCAGGGAATTACCGAAACCTCGAACGAAGTCAGCCCCGATAATTTTGCCCGTCACGGCAGCGCAGACGTGGAAGTGCACGACAGTAATGGCCTGGGCCAGCCCGCCTGGGTACAAATTGGCAAGTTGCGCATGCGCCTGGCGCTGGATTCGCAAGTGGTGAATGCGCATACCGTCATGGGTGTGGTGCGCGTGGTTGAACGTCGCCCGGACAACAGCCTGGTGCTCGATAGTGGCTACATCCCGCCGCTACTGAATATGAAAATATCGTCGGTTTTGCATGGTTATATTGAAGATATCAATAGTATTTTGGCGGTGCGTAGCGCTGCCGTGGCGCTGCGATTAAACCAACCGGGGGTAGCGGGTGCGGCTGAAATTTCCGACTTTTTACTGTTGCAAATGATTAACCGCATCGTTCCCTTGTTTAATCACCTGAGTTTATTGCCCAATTTGCACCCGGAAGACTTTTACCGTGAGCTGGTGCAACTGGCCGGCGAAACCAAAATTTTTGCGCAAAACGACAAATTGCCAGTCAAATATAAGCAATATAAGCACGATGATTTGCAAGCCACCTTTTTGCCTGTTTTTAACGATGTACGCAAGCATTTGGCCGTGGTGATGGATTCGCATGCGATTAAAATTGAGCTCGTTGATCGGCAATACGGAATACGGGTCGGCTCGGTGCCCGATACCGAACTGCTGAAAACGGCCGCCTTTGTGTTGGCGGTAAATGCCGAAATGCCGGCCGAAGTGATCCGCTCGAATTTCCCGACCCAAGTGAAGATGGGGCCGGTCGAAAAGATTCGCGATTTGGTGAATTTGCAATTGCCGGGGATTGTGTTGCGCCCCTTGTCGGTTGCGCCGCGCCAATTACCGTTCCATGCCGGGTACACCTATTTTGAACTGGATCGCGGTAGCGAATTGTGGAAAAATCTCACCGCCACCGGGTTTGCCATGCATGTGGCGGGTAACTTCCCTGGCTTGATGATGGAATTTTGGGCGATTCGGCGCTAAATAGTTGGAAAAATCGTGAAAAATGCGTTTAAGCTAATCTGAAAAAGATTCTGTGAAGGTAATTCAACGTGAGTAATCAAGAAATGCAAAATGATGGCGTCGATCCCGACCGCACCATGATGGGCATCCCCACACCGGGTGGCCGACGTGGTGGTGCGCAGGCAGCCCAAAGTCCAGGGCCGCGCCCCAATGCGCAAGAAGCCACAGCGCTGATTCACTCGGGCAGCGGCCTGAACCCACTGGTGCGGGCCGCCAACCCCTTGCTGGCTTTAATCGTGCCTTTGCGCTATATGGTGTCGCATGCCAATCTGGAAGAATTACGGGCGCAGCTCACCAATGCCATTAAAGTATTTGAAGCCGAGGCGCGCGCGGGCCAGGTCGATACCGATGCCATTGCCGCCGCGCGCTACGCCTTGTGTACCTTTCTGGATGAAACCATTTCCAGCACGCCCTGGGGCGGCAATAATGTGTGGTCCAGCCGCAGTTTGCTGGTGTCATTCCACAATGAAGCGTTTGGCGGTGAAAAATTCTTTTTAATCATGCAGCGGCTGGCGCAAGACCCGAGAAAGAATCTGTACACCCTCGAATTACTGTATCTGTGCCTGGCACTGGGTATGGAAGGGCGCTACCGGGTGGTTGATAATGGCCGCTCGCAGCTCGAATCGCTGCGTGAGCGTTTGCAGTTGATGATACGCAAAGAGCGCGGCGAATACGAGTCTGACCTGTCGGTGCGCTGGCGCGGCACGGCGGCGCAAGCCAAATCGATTATCCGCGTGATTCCGATCTGGGTCATGGTGGCCGTGGTGTTGACGCTGCTGGTGATTTGGCAAGTGAGTTATAACTTCTTCCTCAGTCGCGGATCGGACCCGGTATTTTCCGGTTTGGGGCGCTTGAAAGTGGATAAAGCCGTGATTTTGCCGACGCCACCCGCGCCGCCCAAGCCGATTATGCGGGTCGCGCGCTTTTTGGAAGAGGACATTAAAGCGGGCCGGGTCGATGTTAAGGAAACGGCAGACCGCTCGATTGTCACCATTCGCGGCGACGGCGTGTTTTCTTCCGGTAGTGCGCAAGTGGAACCCGCGTTTGCCTTGCTGATGGAACGGATTGGGGAAGCGCTGAAAACGGTGAATGGCAAGGTACAGGTAATTGGCCATACCGATGATCTGCGCCCCGGTTTTGGTGCGCGTTTCCCGAGTAATTATGAGCTATCCAAAGCGCGCGCCACCTCGGTGCAACAGATGTTGGCGGCACGCACGGCACAGCCGGAACGCTATACGGTGGAAGGCCATGCCGATAACGAGCCACTGGTGAAAAATGATAGTGCCGTTAATCGCGCCAGAAATCGACGGGTTGATATCATCGTCATGGCGACGGTAAATAATTGAGTAATAAATAAGCCACCAATAAGCATCCAGCCTTGGCTATCTTGTTTGTCTTGACCAAATTTTGGAACAGTATGAAGAATTTTTTTGCATGGTTCGCTAAGCCCCCCGTCCTCTCTTGCATTGGGGTGATCTTTCTGTCGCTGCTGATTTACTATGGCGGCGTTTTATTGGCGTTCGGCACCCCCGGTTCCGAGTCGGAGTGGCGTCCGCTTGAATCGGATACGATACGGCTGGTGATTGTACTGACCTTATTTTGCATCTGGGCCGCGTATTGGCTCTGGAAATGGCTGGCTGCGCGCCTGGCCAATGCCGTCTTGATGAAGAGCATGGCGGCTGAAACTGCCCCGGTGGCCGACCCGAATGCAACCCAGTCTGCGGCGGAAGTGGAAGCCTTGAACAAGCTGATGCAAGAAGCCATGGCGACCTTGAAAAAGTCGAAAAATGCGTCCGGCAATGGCCAGTACATGTATCAATTGCCCTGGTATATGTTTGTCGGTGCGCCGGGTACGGGCAAAACCACGGCGCTGGCGGAATCGGGCCTGCACTTTCCGCTGCAAGAATCGATGGGTAAAAAAGCCATTGGCGGGGTCGGTGGTACGCGCAATTGCGATTGGTGGTTTACCGATGAAGCGGTGTTGCTTGATACCGCAGGCCGTTACACCACGCAAGACAGCCAAAGCGAAGTCGATAAAGTAGCCTGGCATGGCTTTCTCGACATGCTGAAAAAACATCGGCGGCGGCGTCCGATCAACGGCGTCATCATCGCGGTGAGTTCGGCTGAACTGATGACCATGAACGAAGCTCAGCGCAAAGCCCAGGCTGCCGCCATTCGTGATCGGGTCAAAGAATTGCACGAGCGCCTGGAAATTCGCTTCCCGATTTATGTGTTAGTCACCAAGTGCGATTTGTTGGCTGGCTTTATTGAATATTTCGACAATTTGGGTAAGGAAGACCGTAATCAGGTCTGGGGTTTGACCTTCCCCATGACCGGCACCGATAAAATTACCGAATCGCTGGCCAGTTTGCCGGGCGAATTGCGTACCCTGGAAGCGCAATTGCAAGTGCGCGTGCTGGATCGGGTGCAGCAGGAACGCGACGTAAAACGGCGTGCCTTAATCTATAGTTTTCCACAGCAGTTTGCCGCACTGGGCGTGAGTCTGGATGGCTTTTTGAAAGAGATTTTTGGCTCTTCGCGCTATAACGAAGACGCCTTGTTGCGTGGCGTTTATTTCAGCAGCGGCACCCAGGAAGGCAGCCCGATTGACCGGGTCATGGGTTCCTTGGCCGCCAGTTTCGGGCTGGATCGCCAGGTATTGGCACCGGGTGCGGGCAGTGGCCGCAGCTACTTTATTCATCGCCTGATGACCGAAGTGATCTTCAAAGAGTCCGAATTGGTCGGCACCAATCTGGTGTTTGAACGCAAGCGTCGCCTGCTGCAATGGGGCACTGCCGCCGCCTTGGCCGTCGTATTTATCATTGGCGGTATTTTACTGACCACCAGCTATGTCAAAAATAAAACCTATGTGGCCGACGTGGCGCTGCGCGTGAAAAAGCTGGAAGAAATGGCCAAAGCCCTGCCGGCGCAAAATCGCCCGCAAGACTTATTACCCTTACTCAATGCTGCCCGTGAAGTGCCGGGTGGCTATGCCGATAAAGACAAAGGTACCAGCCTGTGGGAGCGTTGGGGTTTATCGCAACGCGCCAAATTGGGCGAAGGTGCGCAAACCATGTATCGCAAGCTGTTAAGAGAAAGCCTGACCCCGCATATGGTGACCTATATTGAAGAGCAATTGCGCCGGGGTGCCGCCAATAATGGTGAAGCTTTGTACGCCCAGTTGCGGGTGTATCTGATGCTGGGCGGCGAGCACTTTAGCGCCGACGATATTTTGGCCTGGGCCGACGCCGATTGGTTACGCCGCATGGGCGATGCCAACGAAGAGCAGCGCCAGGTGTTGTTGCTGCATACCGCTGCCTTGTTGGAGCGCCAGGTTGATAGCCCCATGTCGGTGGATAAAGATCTGGTAGCGCAAACGCGGCTGGTGCTGGCGCAGTTGTCGGTAGAAAAGCGCGTGTATAACAATGTCAAGCGCAGTTTGCAAAATGCCAAACTGAAGGAATTCAGCGTCACCGACGTGGGTGGCGTGCAAGCACCGCAAGTATTGGTGCGGCGCAGTGGCGGCCCCTTGACCCGGGGCGTGCCCGGCATGTACTCGGTGGCCGGGTATAAAAAATTCCAGGAGTTGAATCTGGCTGCCGTCGCCGATACCGCGAAAGACAGTTGGGTTCTGGCGCAGCAAGAAAAAACCATGGAACCAGCCAAAATTGAGCAAGTCAAAGCGACCGTGCAAAATTTGTATTTTGACGACTACATCAAGGCCTGGGATGAGTATTTGGCGGACGTGACCGTGGTGCCCTTCAGCAGCCTGGATCAGGGGGCGCGCATCGCCACAATTATGACCGGGCCAGAATCGCCAGTGAGAAAATTCTTCATGGCCGCGGCCAAAGAAACCCAACTGGAAGCTGTCTCTACCGGTTTGACGGGGGAATCGATGACCAAGGCGATTAAAGATAAACTCACTGCCGCCAAAGGCAAATTGGGCACCGTGTTTGAAGCGGGCGTGGATGATGCCGTCAAATCGACCGCGCAAACCAAGGTACTCAACCCGGTGGACGCCCACTTTGAGCCTTTGCACAAACTGGTTGGTTTGCAGCCCGGCGGCGCGGCAGCGGCTGCGGCAGGTGCCAGCGCGGGGGCGGCAGGTGCGGGTGGTGCAGCACCGCTGGATGGCACGCTGGCCATGTTGAAAGATGTCGCAACCTATCTGGTGCAAGCCAATAGTGCCAAGCAAAGCGGTTCGCCCGCGCCTTCGGCAGAAGTGTTGTCGCGCCTGAAGCTGGAAGGTGAAGGCAAATTTGCACCCTTGAGTGCAATCATCCAGGCGGTGGATAACAGTACCTCCGGCCTGACCAAGGGCAGCGAGCGCGAACGCTTAAGTTCTTTGTGGAGTGGCCGCGCCGGGCCACTATGTCGCCAGGCGATTGCCGGACGTTACCCGATGGTGCATAACGCGCAGCAAGAAGTGCCAGCCGAAGACTTTGGCAACTTCTTTTCGCCCGGCGGCATCATGGATGACTTCTTCCAAAAAAATCTGCAACAGTATGTGGATACCGGTGCCAAACCATGGCGTTGGCGGCCGGTTGGCAATATCTCGCTCGGGATCGACCCAGGTGTGCTGGCACAATTCCAGCGCGCAGCCATCATTCGCGATGCTTTTTTCTCGGGCGGCGGCAAGCAGGTTACCATGCGCTTTAATTTGAAAACCTTGTCGGTAGATCCGGCCTTGAGCAAATTTTCCATGGATATTGACGGCCAACCCTTCACCTGGACCGCAGGCAGCAATGCCAATGGTGTGTTCACGCTGCCCAGTGGCAAGGGCAACGGCAGCAATCTGATTCGGGTAGAAACCGCTCCCGCCACGCGTGATTTGCGGACCGAAGGTGCCTGGTCCTGGTTCCGTATGATCGATAAAGCCAGCATTGAAGGCACACCCGGACAAGGTGAGCGCTTCAAGCTCAATTTTGATCTGGATGGCAAACGGGTTCAACTTGAAATGACCGCCAGCAGTGCGATCAACCCATTCAAGCGTGAGATTTTGGAACAATTTCATTGCCTCGAAAAGTTTTAATCATCAGGGGACAAAGGTATGGATACGTACGAAAATCCACCCGGCCTGTATGGCAAAGTCACCACCCATGGTGACTTTATCACGCGCCGCTTGCCGCCATTGTTTGTCAATGCCTGGGATCTCTGGTTGCAACACGGCATTGCCGCCAGCCGCGACAAAATGAAAAAACAATGGTTGGAGACCTACCTGACCAGCCCGCTGTGGCGCTTCGTGTTGGCTCCCGGCGTGATCGGCGAAACCGGTTGGACGGGTATCTGGATGCCCAGCGTGGACAAGGTGGGGCGGCATTTCCCGCTGACCATTGCCTGTGAAGCCGTGGGCGAATGCCGTATTTACGAGTGGCTGCGTGATGCCCAAAGCTGGTACGCCAATTTGGAAGATTTGGCACTGGGGGCGCTGGAAGAGGGTTTTAGTCTGGATGTCATGGATACCACCTTACAAAACACACTCAGCCTGAACGCCATGTTGGCCCTTAATCGTCCGGCACCGCCTGCGCCCCCACCCGCGTGCAATGCTGGCGTCTGTTATTCCTGGCGCGAGTTTTCAGAACTGGAGCAAGCTTTGCCGTTGATTAATCTGGAAATGGCGCAATTGACCTTGCGCGACCATAGTTTTTGGTGGAGTGAAGGCTCGCAACGGGTTTACCCGTCGCTCGCGGTCTGTCGCGGCATGCCCAGTCCAGAGCAGTTTTGTGCCATGCTCGATGGCACCTGGGATCAAAGCGATTGGCAGTGGCGCTGAAGTTGTCAAATTCGCGTCAAGTGCGTGTCAAATACGCGATCAACTGAGTTGGCAACTCAGTTGTGGGTGGATTACCAGCAATAAGCTAACAACACCGTAATATTGTCGCGGCCACCGTTGTTATTGGCCCGGTTAATCAATTCTTCACAGCAGCGATCCAGATTCTTGTTATTTGCATTGGCCAGAATGGCGCTGATTTCGGCGTCACTGACCGGGCCATGCAAGCCATCGGAGCACAGCAGCAAGACATCGCCGCTACGAGTGGGGTGGGTAAAGACTTCGGGCGTAATGGTGTCGTTCGGGCCAATGGCTTGCAGCAGTAAATTACGCGGCGGCATATTGTCGGTGCAACCCATATCCACTGCCTGCTGGTACAGGGTTTGGTCTTTAGTGAGTTGGGTGAGTTGGCCGCCGCGCTGCATATAGGCGCGGCTGTCGCCCACATTAAACACCACGATGGGCGCACCAGCCACAAACTGCCAACAGCCAACCAGGGTTGTACCCATGCCGCGCCCTTCGGAATGCAAGTTGGCGGTATTGCGCGTATAAATTTCGTGATTGGCAAATTCAACCGCAGAATACACTGCTTGCACGGCGGGCATGGAGCTATCGGCCCAGGTCGCGTCCGGGTCAATTTGCGTCGCGGCACTGAGAAAGTGGGGCACCGTAGCATCGGCGTCCGGGGTTGGGTGGTTGTGGTTGTGCAGCGTCTTTTGAATAAAATCACGCGTGGTTTGCAGGGCTTGCGCGCTGGCAATTTCACCGGCATCATGGCCGCCCATGCCATCGGTGAGTGCGAAAAAGCCCAAACTCTCGTCGATCAAAAAATTATCTTCATTGGCACGACGCACGCGGCCAACATCGGTCATGCCATAGGCAGAGACGGAAATCCATTGATGCAGGCGGCTAGGGGAGAGTTGCATGGTTGGTTGTCATCAAGAAGCTGGAGGCGAAGGCCCTATTTTATTATGAAATGTTACGGTGTGGTGTGATCATGTGCATGGATTTGCAAGAAATCGATGTTGCATTGCATCACAAACAGGCGCTTTGGTGATTGCGTGTGGTATTCGGGCTATTCTGTGATTTTCAAAGACCGACAAACCGTTCGGATTAGCATCTGCCTTACTCAGGCAGGCAAAGAAAGGTTTGAAAAACGCTGTGGCGATGCGGGGCTGTTTGGTGCGCGCTTTGTTGTAGCGGGGCAGGGTTTTATATAGGCGTTACCGTTGCCCTGGTTTGCACGGGAGAATTGGCTTCCTGCGCCGTTTGGCAGGTTGCAAATCCGGCCTATAGCCGCGTCGCCTTGGTTCGTTGACCAATTGATGCCGCGTTTTGCAGGCAAAAATCCCCAACTCAGCATTTCTGCATTTTTTCATGTGGTACTTGGAATTTGCATATTTTTATAGTGTTATAATGCCAACTAATTATGGTGGTCTACCTTTCTAACAATTTGAAACAAGAAAAATATTGGCCTTTTGCGACTACGGTCAATGAGTTTTTTTTCTTTAAAAATCAACTCCATATACTTGACTATAGCGGTCAAATTTTTGTCAAAAGCGGTGATGACTGGCGAAAAACATCCCTCAAGGTAAGTCCGCGCTCGCACATCTTTTTTAACGACACATTCTTGATCGCCTGCCATTCCCGTTCAGACTTCAAAGAAGGCAAAGAAGCAGGTGGATGTGAGTCACCAGAAAAAAAATGGTCTTTTACGCTCAACTGGATTTTTGTACCGCCAAAAGTTTGCAATCAACGCTTGACGCTACGCGTTTTTAGTTTCCGGCCACCGTTCGAGGTGGTGCAGTTTGACATGGAACGTGGTAAAGAACTGGCCAGAAAAAGCGTGAAACAAAACATTACGGATGTGTGCAGCGTGAAGTTTGATTGAGTCAGCGGGGTATTTTTTCGACTTATGCGCCACGCAAATAAGCGGTATGTACACCGCAGTGCATCGCATGGTAGCACCCATCTAAAACCCGCAGAACGTGACCAGCTATTTGCCATTGGTGCATTTAAACCTAAGCCGGCATAGCCGGAACCAAAAAGGTTGATGTTTTCAGCAGCCGTAGTACGCTAAAGTATAACGCATATCGCATTGGGGAGGCCATCATGACTGAGCTCTTAACCAAACGCTACGAAAATCAGCTATGCGGTGTCCTGTCTTGTTTTGATCACATTGTCATCACAGGCACCTTGCCCGGAGCCTGTTTCCCGGACGGGATGACCAGTTTCCTCTTTGCCAAGAAGATTCGGATCTTCGACTATCCTGCGTTTGCGCTGACGCTACGGGATCGGGTGCGAGCCAACGCGCAAAGCTTGGCCGCGAACCATGGTCTTGACATTGAACACATTAACAAACCTCACATTCGCAAGGAAGCAGTGGTTGCCAAGGTGCTCAGTGAACGAGGTGACCATCCAGGGCTGGTAAATATTATTTCGGCCATGGAAAGTTGTACGGCCTACCAGCCCTGGCATGACAAAACGACCCATCAAACGGAACTACGCTACGACTCTGGCAAGTGTCTGCATTACTACTTTTACTTTATTGATGCCACTGTCGGCTGTGCTATCTGCGCGTACCGACATGGTGTCCGTTTCGTTTGCAATTTTACTGTAATGGGCACAGTTGGCTGGCACGGAAAATGGTTACTGAGAAAATCGATTTTGTAACTGCCGACAATGCGTTTTTACGAATCGCCGATTTCCAGCGTGCGCAAGAACTGGCCGATAGCTTCAAGCCTGATATGTTGCACACCATTCTCGACGCCTATGCGCAAGTGTGTTGCCCGGTATTGGATGTGTTTGGCCAGACATATCACTGGAGCCTGATGCAAGTTGAGTATTCAACTGACCTGGTGTTTCGATCCGCCCAAGAAGGACGGCGTGCAGCCAAAGGGCGTGAACTTCTTCAGTAAAAATGAGCGTGCGTTGCTGCAAGCACTTCAACAAGGACAGACCAACATTCGTGGCGTGCGCCGTGCGGATTTGAAGCCGGTTTTGCCCGACATGTCAGCCTCATCAATCACCCGGCAGTTACGTCGCCTACGCCAGCTTGGCATCATTAAACGTGTGGCAAAAACCTATCGCTACTATCTTACAAAAATAGGGCGTGCAGCAATTGCTGCGTGCTTTCATGTGACGGAATTTATTATTGCATCCACTCTCGCAGGCGCTAATATTTGATCAGATTTTGTAAAGACTTGACTGATAAGAGACTAAATACGGTGCTACCCAAGTATTGGGGCGCTATGCAGTGAGTAAATTGACGGGCGATGTGTGGGAAACCAATTTATGCAAGCGCTATCGCTTTGCTGCGTTAATAAAATTGCAAGCTGTATTCATGCGGAGTACTGGGAAGACATTGGCGGATGAAAAGGCGGCGCGCCTTGGGTTGGGGTGTAGTGAAGAGTAAAGCGGCGCATTTCGCTTCGGACAGCCAGACAAGTTTGGATGGCGGCCAAGGCGGGGGTTTGATACTGTTTGTTCATGAAGCGATGTCTGAATGGACGTAGGTGCCCCCGCCATAACGCCCGGCACGGGATATCAGGCCAATTGCAGCCGTGGCATCAATCCATTTTTTGGGTGTTAAATGAAAACTGTTCAAGCCAGCTTCCTTTTTAAAGGTCTCGAATTCGCCACCTTTAAAAAGTGGGTTGTGCAATTGCTCCCAAATGCCCAGAAATTCAACACTATTGCGGTTTCGCATCCAACTGTAAATTAAGGTGTCGTCGCCAAATTTTTTGCTCATGTCAGTGAGGGAGATAAAATCGTCTTCCTTTTGCGTCAATACCGTAATATTGCTGCCTTGCACTTCGATGGTTGATTTTTTACTCATTTTTGGTGGTCCTGTTGTTGGCGCAAAACGGTTTCTTTGGGCTATGTGGCGCAGTGATCATGGATAAGGAGGTATCGTGTGATTGTAGCTGATTTTCTCGGAATGGCTATTTGCAAGCATCCGGCGCGGGCAAGGTTGGGCAGGTTTTCTGATAGGGAATGTCGGGGCCGATGTGTTGTTTCCATTCTTGGCAGGTGAGGTTGCGGTTGGCGGTGTAGCAGGCTTGGGCGGCAAGGGTGGTGGGGTCGAGTTGCCATAGGCGGATGGTTGTATCGTCGCTGCCAGACACGAGTTGCTTTCCGTCTGGGCTGAAGGCGACGCTGTTCACTTCCTTTTTGTGGCCTGCCAGCATGGCTAAATTGACTGGGACAGGTGCGGTTAAGTCCCACAAGCCGATTGTTTGATCCCAGCTAGCCGTTGCTAAAAGCTTGCCGTCCGGGCTGAAGGCGAGACTGATAACATCCCCCTTATCCCCGGCCAGCGTCGCCAGCACAAACCGCTCACTTTGCCTGTCATCCAGCATGTGGTTAAAGTAGTTATCCGATCCAAGAAAGTACGTAACCCGACCGTCTTTCTTCAGAATGCTTAGT
>JBKJLF010000497.1:0-3342 GCA_046597185.1 Burkholderiaceae bacterium
TTTCATGGCTCATATTGGCCAGAAACATCGATTTGGCCTTGGTGGTTTCTTCTGCGTGGCGGCGCGCCATTTCGGCTTCGGTCAGTTCGCTCTGGAATTTCAGGGCTTGCAGGGCCACCATTTCCTGGTGGCTTTGTTCCAGGCTATCTTCGAGTTTCTTGCGCTCGGTAATGTCGTTGAGGAAGGACAATGAGGCCGGACTGCCTTCCCATTCGATCATCACCGCCGAGATTTCGATCCAGTGGATTTCGCCCGTGTGCGGATGGATCACCCGAAAGGCAAAATACTTTTCCGACTTTTCGCCGCGCTTGCGCCGTTGATATTCAGACAAGACGCGGTTGATGTCATCCGGATGCACATCATTTAAAAACGGCATCGAAAATATTTCTGCTTCGGTGCGGCCACTGATTTGCATGACCCGTGGGTTGGCAAACACAATTTTATTGTTTTGCGACACCATAATACCTTCGGTCACATTATTGACCACCTGGCGATGATGTTCTTCGGATTTCTTCAGGGCTTCTTCCAACCGTCGGCGCTGGTCGATATCGACCATGGTCCATACCGTACCGTTTTCGATATTGTGTCGATTAACCACCCGCCCCGATAATGAAACCCAAAACAGGCGGCCGTCCTGATGGCGCATTTGTACTTCGGTGGCATAGGTTTGACCATGGGCCAAAGCCTGGGCCGCGCCGCGCCCCACGGCCAGGTATTCTTCGGTATTGCGATAAAACCGCGCCAGTGAATGGCCGACCATTTCAGCCGGATGGATGCCAAACATCGGTAATAATTGGCGGTTACCCCACTTCAAGCGCCCCACCGGATTTAAAAAGGTGATGCCCACCAGCGAATTGTCGAGAATGGTATCGCGCTCCTCCAGGCTTTCACGCAGCCGCTGGCGTTCAGCCAACACTTGCTCGGCATGGCGGCGCGCGGTATCGGCTTCGCGCAATTGGCCTTGAATGTGAATAATTTGCAAATGTAAGCGGCTACCTTTGCCCTGGGTGCGGGCAAATAAGGCATGGTATTGCTGATGCGCCAATAAAGCCTGTTGCCACTGGCCTTGCTTGGCATAAATGTCCGCCAATTCCAATTGCGCCCGCAAAGAAACAAAATCAAAATCAACTTTTCCGATATTCGATAAAGCACGTAACAGTGCCGCAACCGCAAGATCCAGACGCTGATTGCGATGATGTAAATGACCGCAAATCCACCAAATATAACTGCGATGTTGCACCTCGGAAAAATTCTCGATGCGCGCCATGATCGGGGCAAACGTGGCTTCGGCGCGCTCAAGATGGCCGCATTCTGCCAAGGTATAGGCCGCCACCGATAAACATAAAGCCCCGTTGAGAATATTCGCGTCCGGGTCTTTGCTAAGCGTGGCTTGAATCTGTGCCACTTGTGGTGCTAATACTTGATAGGCGGTTTCAAATTTGCCCAGAGCCAATTGGCACATGGATAACATATTCGAAATATAACCGTTTAACCAAGGTAGATTTTCCCCATCAATAATTTGCAAGGCTTCCAGCAGCAAACCTTCGGCTTCTTCGGAATTGCCGCTATTGCACAAGATTTCGGCGATATTGGCTTTGATTTGGGCGATCCAACTATTGGGCATTTCCAACATGCGTGCCATGGCTAATGCGCTGAAGTAATGCTGCATGGCTTCTTCGGGTAAATTATATTCAATTGCCAACACACCCAAGACATTCAAGATACGCACCACTTCATGGCAGGGTGGCAAAGATTGCAATAATGGCACCAGACGAACTTGACCAAATTCATACGCGGTTTCGTATAAGCCTCGGCCACTGGTCACGGAGGCCATGCAATATAAACAATGCAGCAAGGCAATCGGATGGCCATGTTTTTCGAATTTGGGGAGTAATACGCCCAACTTATCGTAGATTTCGTCATCGCCAAAATCGCGGAAATCACAAAACACCAGAACCAATTGGCCCAGCAAGCGCTGCAATTCATCATGGCTGGCGTTGGCCAATAATTGGGTGCCGATGTAGCGCGCGGCAGGCAAGTCATCGCGCATGCCGTCAAAAGCATCATTACAGCAATCGCGCCAAGGGGCGTTGGAAAAAAGTTCGTCGGTCATTATGGTTTATTTGGCACGATCAACATACTGCTTGAATCAGGAGAAGACTCTTTATACCATTTTTTTGCGCGAGCAAGTAAGGATAACGCTGAAAAGCTGATACGCTTTAGCGGGTTTACCGGGTTTGCATTGAGCCTGTTGCGTGCCGTGTTGTATCAGACAGTTCGCAAACAGTTCGCCTGCCCTGGTCGATGTTGGCTGCATGCACTATTACTTCGCTATTACTTCGCCATCACTTCAGGAATTCAATCAATGTTTGATCCCTTGCTCGCTTGTTTGTTGCAACTTACACGCCACTATCGCCGCCCGTGTTCGGCGGCAGCCTTGTGTGCTGGCTTGCCACTGCTTGATGGCAAGCTAGGTCCGGCATTATTTGCGCGTGCCGCCAGCCGGGCCGGTTTGGTGGCGCAAATGCGTCAGTTGGCGCTGCCGCAAATCGAAACCGCTTTATTACCTGTTGTATTATTGCTCAATGATAATCAAGCTGCCTTGCTAATCGGCTGGGATCAGCAAAATCAAGCGCGCCTGTTATTTCCCGACAGCGCGGAAGGCGAGGTGTTGCAAAGCCGGGAGCAATTACAGGCACGCTATACAGGCATTGTCATTTTTTGCCACCCACACTATCAACAAACCCATCAACAAACCAATATGCAATCGAATCAGCAAGGGCGGGCGCGTCACTGGTTTTGGGCGGCATTACGCGAACAAAGCCGTTTGTTTTACGATATTTTGTGTGCGGCGGTACTGATCAATCTGTTTGGTTTGGCCTTGCCTTTGTACACCATGAATATTTACGACCGGGTGGTGCCCAATTTTGCCGAAGAAAGTTTGTGGGTATTATCCGGCGGAATCTTACTGGTACTGGTGTTTGATGCCACGATTCGGCTCTTGCGCAATCATTTTATTGATTTGGCCAGTGCCCGGGTGGATATTCGGCTGTCCTGCCAGATGATGCAAAGAATTCTCGGCCTGTCGCTGGCCGAGCGTCCGGCTTCGGTCGGCAATTTTGCTGCCAATTTACGCGCCTTTGAAATGGTGCGCGAATTTGTTACCTCGGCGACCCTCTCGGCATTGGTCGATTTACCGTTTGCACTGTTGTTTTTATGTGCTTTAGGATGGATCGCCTGGCCTTTGCTCTGTATCGTAATGGTGGCCTGGAGTTTGCTGCTGCTCTATGTTTTTTTGGTGCGCGGCAAACTCGATGATTTGGCCAGCGCCACGCTGGATGC
>JBKJLF010000807.1:0-7291 GCA_046597185.1 Burkholderiaceae bacterium
GTTGCCCGATAAATGGTTTTGGATTTGGGTGGCAAGGGGTACGGTTAGCGTACCCAAGGGGCCAGTATGGCCGATGCCGTTCGGATCAGTTACCCGTGAACCACCTTGCCCATAGCCAGTACATTCCGGATGATTCACCACCGGCACGTTAAGGCCCAGCGCTGCATCGCCCAGCAAACCTGTTTGGGCCGGACAAATACTCAAGCCCAATTGGGCAGCCATGAGTTCGATCCAAAGTTTGTCCGTATAGGTAGTGCCGTCAACGACCCCGTTGATGGTAAATTTCCCGCCTCGTAGTGCGGCTACCGCGCCTACTTTATAGCTGCCGACATCACTTAAGCTATCCCCAAATGATACGATGGAGCTAAATTTCACCTTATTCACTTGTGAGCCACCACTACTACCACCGCCGCCGCAACCCACTAAAATGGCGGCACTGGCAATAAGGCTTAACGTAATTTTTAAATGACGCATTATGTCTCCTAACTGGAAAATCAAAAAAATTAAACCGCACGAGCGTGCTATTCAATACCTGACTAATATGCCAGCAATGATATCCCTTGTAGCCAGAAAACGCTCAATTTAACAAATCAGATTAACGCATTCTCACGCCAATAATTGCGCCAGGATCGCCTCGGAGCCATGTGCGGCACGCTGCAATCGATCATGGATACCCTGCCACCCGGCACCGCTTGAAGGTGGCATTTCGACTAAAATTACCCTACTTTGTACTAGGTCAAGTTCACGTAATACCGCATATAACTGATGTGCATAACCCTCAGCTTGCGTTGGCATGGCACGTTGCGCGGGGACATTTGGCAAGCTTGGCAAGGCGTAGCTCATCAGTGAAAACTTTTGCCGGGCTTGTTGCAACTTAGCTACAATCTGAAGTAATTGATCACATTCCAACAAGACCACAGGCGTGCGCGGCGCATAGTGTGAAGCCAGGGTGCCCGAGGCGCGTGGCGCGCTAAAATCGGGACTGTGCGTCTTTTGGCCTATTACTGTAGCAATTTGGTCTGCATTGATGTGGCCCGGACGCAACAAAACCGCACCGTGGGTGGCAAGGCGCGTGAGATCAAGTATCGTCGATTCAATCCCGACACTGCTGGCCCCGCCATCTAAAATCATATCGATCACAGACTCTTGTAAATTAACCGAACCCGTGCCCGAACCCGTGCCCCAGTCCGGAGCCAATCCAAACTCTTGCCGCACATGTTCGGCCAAAGTTGGGCTAACCCGGCCAAACTTATTGGCCGAAGGTGCGGCGATACCGCCTTTGCCTTGCTTGAAGGCGCGCAATAAAGCCATCGCAACCGGATGCGAGGGGCAACGAATGCCGATGCTATCCTGGCCGCCGGAAACCGCCGCCGGAATATGCGCCGCGCGCGGTAAAATCAAGGTCAAGGGGCCGGGCCAAAATGCGGCAATCAGTTGTTCCGCTTCTGTTGGCAAGTGCGCGACCCAATGCTGCAAATCCGCTCCCGGTGCCAGATGGACAATCACCGGATGGTTGGAAGGCCTGCCCTTGGCTTGAAAAATTTTCGCCACCGCCGCCGGGTTTTCGGCGTCAGCCCCCAAACCGTAGACAGTCTCGGTAGGAAAAGCAACCAGGCCGCCCGCTTCCAAAAGCCGAGCGGCCTGCTCAATGCTGGCTTCAACAGGTTCCATCAATGGGGCGAACTCATTTTGTGGGCAATTCTGTGGTCAACAAACGTAAAGCTTGCTCATAAATATCGGCCGTTCTTTGCGCCACGTCGAGCGGCAGATGCGGTGCCGGGGCCTTTTTATTCCAGGCTTGGGTTTCCAGATAATCCCGCACGAATTGTTTATCAAACGAAGGCGGCGAGATACCGATCTGATATTTATCCATGGGCCAAAAGCGCGACGAATCCGGGGTCAGAATTTCATCGATCAAATGCACGGTGCCCTGCTCATCCAGGCCAAATTCAAATTTAGTATCGGCAATAATAATGCCCTTGGTGGCGGCAAATTGCGCCGCTTCGGTGTACAGTTTGATGGCAGCTTCTTTGACCTGGCGCGCAATATCGACACCAATAATTTCTTCCGCTTGCGCGTACGAGATATTTTCATCGTGCTGGCCCATGGGGGCTTTGGTCGAGGGAGTGAACAACACTTCCGGCAATTGCTGCGCCTCTTGCAAGCCTGCTGGCAAGCTGATGCCGCATACTGCACCGGTTCTTTGATAGTCTTTCCAGCCCGAGCCAATCAAATACCCCCGCACAATGGCTTCAATCGCGAGTGGTTTGAATTTTTTCACCACAATGGCGCGCCCCGCTACCTGTTCGCGCTCATCTGGCGCGACCACACTCTCCGGGTCAATGCCGGTTTCGTGATTAGGCATCATATGACCATATTTTTTGAACCAAAAATTGGACATCGACGTTAAAATCTTTCCCTTATTGGGGATCGGATCATCCAAAATTACATCAAACGCGGATAAGCGATCCGTTTGTACCACCAGCAATTTATCGTCGCCGACAGCATAAATATCACGCACCTTGCCGCGATGCAAAAACGGCAGTGATTTCAAATTTGTTTGCAGCAAACCGGACATGGAAACTCCTCTACATATGGCCAAGTGGCCCAAACCCGGGCCACTTAAAATCGAACAATAATTAAATAGATTACAACTCTGGCAAAACGGCATTGCGTACTTTTTCAGCCTGCGTGGCACGGAAGGCCAGCAGCTTTTCACGCATGGCCGGGTCTTGCAGGGCCAAAATCGCAATCACCGACAACGCCGCATTGGCCGCACCGGATTCACCAATGGCCAAGGTTGATACCGGAATGCCCTTGGGCATTTGCACCATCGCCAAGAGAGAATCGAGGCCTTTTAAATATTTGGAAGGAATCGGTACGCCAAACACGGGCAAAATCGTGCCTGCCGCCACCACGCCAGCCAAATGCGCTGCCGCACCAGCACCAGCAATAAAACTTTGGCAACCACGCGCCTCCATATCTTTCATCCACGCTTCCAGCTCGACCGGGGTACGGTGCGCGGACAAGGCGCGCGCTTCATAACTGACGCCAAAATCTTTACAAATTTGTGCTGCTTCTTTCATGATGTCCCAGTCCGAAGTAGACCCCATCACGATACCAACCAAAGTAGCCATAACAACCTTTTTACAAGTTTAAGAATTCAAAAATTTAAAAATAAATCATGTCATTTCACGATTTGCTTCAATTCGCCACGAGCATAGCGTTCTGCCATTTTCTCCAGCGGGATGGATTTCAAATTTGCGGCCTGGCCTTCGCAACCAAACGACAGGAAACGCGCTTTGCAAATTTTGACCGCCGCTTCACGCGCAGGCTTTAAATACTCACGCGGATCAAATTTGGTGGGATTTTCAAACATGAAACGACGAATCGCCGCCGTCATGGCCAAACGAATGTCGGTATCGATATTGATTTTACGCACGCCGTGCTTGATGCCTTCCTGGATTTCTTCAATCGGCACGCCAAAAGTAGGCTTCATGTCGCCGCCAAACTGACGAATTTCTTCCAACAAATCTTGCGGCACCTGGGAGGAGCCATGCATCACCAAATGGGTGTTGGGGATGCGCGCATGGATTTCTTTGACGCGGTGCATGGCCAAAATTTCGCCAGTGGGCTTTTTGGTGAATTTATACGCGCCGTGCGAGGTGCCAATCGCAATCGCCAAGGCATCGCAATGGGTTAATTGCACAAATTCAGCCGCTTGCGCCACGTCGGTGAGCAATTCTTCGCGCGTCATTTTGCCTTCTGCGCCATGGCCATCTTCTTTATCGCCTTGCATGGTTTCGAGTGAACCCAACACGCCCAGTTCCGCTTCAACGGTCACGCCGATGGCGTGGGAAAACTTCACCACTTCTTGCGATACGGCCACATTGTATTCATAGTTGGCCACGGTTTTGCCATCGGCCATGAGCGAACCATCCATCATCACCGAAGTAAAGCCGGAGCGGATTGCGGTCATGCAAACGGCGGGCGACTGGCCGTGGTCTTGATGCATGACCAAGGGAATATGCGGGTAAGCTTCCACTGCGGCATCAATCAAATGCCGCAAAAAGGCTTCGCCCGCGTATTTGCGCGCACCTGCCGAGGCTTGCATGATGACTGGTGAACCGATTTCATCGGCAGCAATCATAATGGCTTGCACTTGCTCCAGGTTATTAACATTGAACGCAGGAATACCATAACCGTGTTCTGCCGCATGATCCAACAATTGACGCATTGATACGAGTGCCATAGTGTAAACTCCAAAAAGAAAATCGGTAAAACAAATTCGGTTATGCGTAGCTTCTTTGCTTCCACTGGCGATACCGGCCTATTGATACTCACCCACACGCACAATTTTCAGTGCATTGGTGCCGCCCACCTGCCCCATCGGCTCGCCCCAGGTGACCACAATCGTGTCGCCCAGTTCCACCACGCCATTGGCCAACATCAAGGTTTCCGCTGCGCGCAATACGGCGTCACGGTCATTTGATTGCGCCAAATTAAATGTTCTCACATTGCGAAACAAGGCAGCCTTACGCTGGGTTGCCACGCTCGGTGTCAAGGCAAAAATCGGGGTGGCGATATTATGCCGACTCATCCAGAGCGAAGTCGAACCCGATTCAGTCAGGGCAACAATCGCTTTCACATGTAAATGATGTGCGGTAAATAAAGCAGCATAGGCCACCGATTGGTCAATCCGGGTAAAACGTACATTCATGAAATCGGAATCAAGCTCATAGGATTCCGATTTTTCTGCTTCCACACACACCGCCGCCATCATTTCCACGGTTTCCACCGGATATTTACCCGATGCCGTTTCAGCCGAAGTCATCACCGCATCGGTCCCATCCAATACCGCATTGGCCACGTCCGATACTTCTGCACGGGTGGGGCTGGCGTTGACAATCATCGATTCCATCATTTGGGTGGCAGTAATGGCCAACTTGTTGGAAGCACGCGCCATGCGTATCATGCGCTTTTGCAAAGCTGGCACCGCTGCATTGCCCACTTCCACCGCCAAATCACCGCGCGCGACCATGATGCCGTCCGATGCATCCAAAATTTCTTGCAAAACCGGAATCGCCTCGGCCCGCTCAATTTTCGCAATCATCATCGGCTTGTGATTATACGGCTCTCCGGCAATATTCGCCAGCTGCCGCGCCATTTCCATATCGGTTGCATTTTTAGGAAAGGAGATGGCAAGATAATCCGCTTGAAAGCTCATCGCCGTTTTGATGTCTTCCATGTCCTTGGCAGTCAGTGCAGGCGCAGTCAAACCACCACCTTGGCGATTAATTCCCTTATTATTTGATAACTCTCCGCCAATTTGCACTGTGGTAAAAATCTCACTGGCGACGATTTTTTCAACAATCAACACAATCAAGCCATCATTAAGTAATAAAACATCATTGCCTTTTAAATCACGTGGCAAGGCTTTGTAATCGAGGCCCACCCGTTCCTGATTACCGAGTTCGCCTTTTTCACCCCAGCGCGCATCGAGAATGAATTTATCGCCTTTTTCAAGGAAAATTTTACCGTTTTCAAATTTACCAACACGAATTTTAGGGCCTTGCATATCAGCCATAATCGCCACTTCACGCCCCACTTCGGCCGCTGCGGCACGCACCATGGTGGCACGGTCGATATGGTCTTGCGCCTTACCATGAGAAAAATTCAAACGCACCACATTCACACCAGCGCGTATCATGCGCACCAGGATTTCATGATTATTCGATGCTGGGCCGACTGTTGCGACAATTTTAGTTCCGCGAGACATAATATTCCTTGAAAAATATGCAGATAAGTATGCAATAAGTATATAAATTATATTTTAATTAAGCCTTGGCTCTTTGCATCAATATTTCGACCGCAGGCAGGGTTTTCCCTTCCAAAAATTCCAGGAAAGCACCGCCACCTGTGGAAATGTAATCCACTTTATCACCAATCCCATACTTGGCAATCGCCGCCAGGGTATCGCCACCGCCAGCGATGGAAAACGCCTTCGATTCGGCAATGGCCAATGCCAGCGTTTTGGTGCCGCCACCAAATTGATCAAATTCAAATACCCCCACCGGGCCATTCCACACCACCGTACCGGCTTTGGCGATTTGCTCTGCCAGCAAGGCAGCGGTTTTCGGGCCGATATCCAAAATCATATCGTCGTCTTGCACTTCAGCCACGTCCTTGGTGGTGGCCACGGCGGTGGCCGAAAATTCTTTGGCACAGACTACATCCACAGGAATCGGCACTTGCGCGCCGCGTTTGGCCATCATCTCAATAATGGCGCGCGCTTCATTAACCAAATCGGCTTCGACCAGGGACTTACCCACTTTCAAGCCAGCCGCCAGCATAACGGTATTGGCGATACCGCCGCCAACGATCAGATTATCCACCTTATCGGCCAGCGATTTTAAAATAGTCAGCTTGCTCGATACTTTGGAACCGGCCACAATCGCGGCCAAGGGGCGTGCGGGCGCATGTAAGGCTTTGCCCAGCGCATCCAGTTCAGCCGCCAACAAAGGACCGGCGCAAGCGATGGGGGCAAATTTGGCCACGCCGTGGGTAGTGGCTTCAGCCCGGTGCGCGGTGCCAAAGGCATCGTTAACATACACATCACATAAAGCGGCAATCTTTTGCGCCAATTCATCGCTATTTTTTTTCTCGCCACGATTCAAGCGGCAATTTTCCAGCAATACCACGCTGCCATTGGCCAGTTGCTCCAAACCTGCCCCATCAACCCAGTTTTGCTTAAGTTCAACGGTTTGACCTAATAATTCACTTAAACGGGCGGCAACCGGGGCCAAGCTGTCTTCCGGCTTATATTCGCCTTCGGTGGGGCGGCCCAGATGTGACGTTACCATCACTTTGGCACCCGCAGCAGCGGCGGCGCGAATCGCGGGCACCGAGGCGCGAATGCGCGTATCTTCGGTAATATTGCCTGCATCATCTTGCGGTACGTTCAGGTCGGCGCGGATAAAAATCCGTTTGCCTTGCAGTTGCTGACGATCAATTAGATCAGAGAGTCGTTGAAATTGAAGAGCTGATTGCATATCGGTTCAAGAGGTCGGGTGGATAAGAAACACTATTCTACCGCAGTGCAGCATTTTTATAAAATCATTTTTATGCTAAATTAAGAATTACAGCTTAAGACAATGGAAACCACACGCGCAAAGCCGTGAATAAGAGCATACCAAACATAATCATCAGCAACATATCGCGTTTTACCCAATAAAAAGCAATCGCAGCGATATGTTGCTGATGATTATGTTTGGTATGCTCTTATTCACGG
>JBKJLF010000853.1:0-5352 GCA_046597185.1 Burkholderiaceae bacterium
TAAACAATTTAAAAAACAAGGGTACAAAAAAGATCGCCAAAAAGGTCGCGCCCAACATGCCGCCCAACACCCCGGTGCCCAGCGATTGGCGCGCGCCCGCGCCCGCCCCATTCGAAAACGCCAGCGGTGCCACGCCCAAAATAAAGGCCAGCGATGTCATTAAAATGGGCCTGAAACGCAAGCGCGCCGCCTCCAGCGCAGCCGCCACCGGCGCATAGCCTTCATGCACTTTCATGACGGCAAATTCAACAATCAAAATCCCGTTTTTGGCCGATAAGCCCAATAAGGTCACCAGGCCAATCTGAAAATACACGTCATTGGTAAAGTGGCGCAAATACACCGCCAGCAAAGCGCCAAAAATACCAACCGGCATGGCCAATAACACCGAAAACGGCAAGGACCATTTTTCATATTGCGCCGCCAAAATCAGAAAGATCATCACCACCCCCGCCACCAAAGCCAGCGTACCCGCATCGCTGCTGCGCTTTTCTTGAAATGAGGCACCGCCCCAGTCATAAATCACGTCAGCAGGTAAAACCTCGGAGCACACCCGCTCCATGGCGGCAATGGCCTGGCCCGAACTAAAGCCGGGTTTGGCTTCACCCAATATTTTAATCGCGGGCAGCGCATTAAAGCGCTCCACCGAATCCGGGCCGGAAACAAAGCTGACCTTGGTAAAGGCACGCATTGGTATCATTTGCCCACTGTTTGATCGCACAAATAAATTGCCAATGTCTTCCGGCTTGGAACGATATTGGGCATCGGCTTGCAATTGCACAGTGTAAATCCGCCCGTTTTTATTGAAGTCATTCACATAATAACTACCCAGCGTGGCCGCCAGGGTGTTATACACATCCGACAACACAATGCCCATGGCGCGCGCCTTGTCGTTATCCACATCGACATATAATTGCGGTGAATTGGCTTGAAACAGCGATTTAACGCCCGCCAGTTCCGGCTGTTTATTGGCTTGCGCCAAAAATTCCGGCAACACCTCCGCCAGATGCAGCACCCCGCCCTCACCTTTATTGCGCAAATAAAACTCAAAACCACCGGTTTGGCCCACGCCCTGAATCGCCGGTGGGCTGAAAAACAGGGGCAAGCCTTGTTTGATGCGTCCGTTTTTGCCATACGCTTCACCCACCAGATCCTTGGCCGATTGATTGCGCTCATCCCACGGGCGCAAGGGGAAAAACATGGTCGCGGTTGACGACTTTAAACCGCCGCCCCCCAAAATATCCAGCCCCACCAGGGCGGCGATATTGGCGATATTTTTATTGCCCTTCATATTCGCTTCCACTTGTTTGGTCACGGCATCGGTACGATCCATGGCCGCGCCTTGTGGCAACACCACAACCCCCAGGAAGTAACCCTGATCTTCATCCGGCACCAAGCCGTTGGGCACGGCTTTCCACAGCACCCCGGTCACCGCCACCATCGCGCCAAACAAGAAAATACCTAACAACGCACGCCGCATTAAAAAACCCACGCCTTGGGTGTAGCCTCGCGTCAAACCCAAAAAGCCGCGATTAAACACCTCAAAAAAACCACCAAAAAACCGACTTGGCCGATGCCCACCCGGCTTTAATAACAAGGCGCACAAAGCCGGCGTCAAGGTGAGTGCGACAAAGCCAGACAAGATCACCGCAATCGAGATAGTGACTGAAAACTGGCGATACAACTCACCCGCCAAGCCACCCAAAAACGCAATCGGACCAAATGCCGCCACCAGCACCAACACAATCGCAATCACCGGGCCAGTCACTTCGTGCATCGCTTCAATCGCCGCTGCTTTCGGGTCCATGCCCTCTTCGCGCATCAGGCGTTCGACGTTTTCCAACACCACAATCGCATCGTCCACCACAATCCCTATCGCTAACACCATGCCAAACAGGGTCAGCGTATTGATGCTATAGCCCAGTAAATGCAAACCCGCCAGCGTGCCAATCAGGGAGACTGGCACCGCCAGCGTGGGGATAATGGTGGCGCGCCAGCTTTGTAAAAACACAAACACCACGATAAACACCAACACCATCGCTTCGCCCAAGGTCTTTAAAACTTCGACGATGGATTCGGTCACAAAAGGGGTGGTGTCGTAGGGGGTGGCATAGGTCAGGCCTTCGGGGAATTTGGCTTTAAGTTGCTGCAAGCGCGCTTCCACCGCTTTACGTGTATCAAGCGCATTGGCCCCGGTTTGCAGGAAGATACCCAGGTTGGACGAATGATGGCCGTTGATGCGGCCACGCAAATTATAGTCACGCGAACCCAACTCCACCCGCGCCACGTCAGACAAACGCACACTGGCCCCACCTTTGGCGGTTTTGAGCAAGATATTGGCAAAATCCGCCACTTCCAACAAGCGCCCCTTGGCGGTGACGGTGAGGGTCAGTTCTTCGGTATTGCCCGGTGTGGCCCCGATTTTACCCGCCGCGTACTGGGCGTTTTGCTCGCTCACGGCGTTGGCAATATCGGTGACGGTAATGCCCAGTTGCGCCATGCGGTCGGGCTGCATCCAGATGCGCATGGCATAGTCGCGCGCACCGAAAATCTGCACATTGGTGGTGCCGGGTACGCGCTTGATTTCATCCAAAATATTTTGACTGACATAATTGGATAAATACAGCGTGTCATAGCGGTCATCAGGTGAATAAAAGGCCGCCACCACCAAAAAATTGGCCGAGCTTTTCGCTACCGTGACGCCTTGCCGCCGCACTTCCTGCGGTAATTTGGCATCGGCCTGGCGCACCCGGTTGTTGACGTTGACAGCGGCAATATCCAGATTGGTGCCCACTTCAAAGGTGATATTGATCGTAACCCGGCCATCGCCCGAGGAAACCGAGTTCATATACAACATGTGCTCAACGCCATTGATTTGCTCTTCGATGGTGGCGGCCACGGTGCGCTCAATCACTTCAGCCGAGGCACCGGGGTAAAATGCCGTCACATTCACGACCGGCGGGGCAATTTCGGGGTAGCGCGCAATCGGCAGCACGCGTAAGGCCGCCAAACCTGCCAACACGATCAGGAGCGAGAGCACGCTGGCAAAAATGGGGCGTTCAATAAAAAACTTGGAAAACATGCCGTATCCTTGAGGTATCTTTCTGTGTATTTTGCTGTATTTGCTGTATTTATGCGCAAACCCGGCTACTCAAACTCAGTGGGCTGGCTCAGTGGGCCGGCTCAGTGGGTCGATACTGCCAGCGCAACCGGTTTTACCGTCATGCCCGGCGTATGCGCTTTCATGAAGCCATCCACCAACACCCGCTCGCCCGCCTTCAAGCCTTTGCTCACAATCCATTCGCCATTGGACCAGCCATCCAATTCCACCGTATGCGCTTGCAATTTATTGTCGGCCCCCACGGTGAACACGGTTTTTCCACCCTGCCCGTCGGTCACCGCGCGTTGCGGTATCGCCAATGCATCGGTGCGGGTGACGCCCTGCAAGGCAACCCGCACAAATTGGCCGGGGCGCAACACCCCTTTTGGGTTAGCCACTTGCGCGCGCGCATCAAAGCCACCGGTGTTGGGGTTGACTCTTTCGCTGGAAAAATTCATTTTGCCGATCAAGGGATAAATACTACCGTCCGCCAGCTTGAGTTTTACCGCAAAATCCAGGCTGCCATTATTGGCACGCGGCCCCGCCAGCTTGACTTTGCCCGTAGCCAGATCCCGATTCATTTTTAAATAGTCGGTTTCGGAAATACTGAATTGAATGAAGATCGGGTCAGTCTGGACGATGGTGGTAAGCAAGCTGTCGGCGCTGCTCAGCAAGCTGCCTTCGGATTTGGCGGCCACGCCGGTAATGCCGTCTATCGGGGCCAGCACTTTGGTATAGCCCAAATTGAGTTTGGCTTCATTGGCCTGGGCTTGCACTTGCTTCAAGCTCGCTTCCAGGGTTTCCTGCGCGGATTTGGCATCGTCAAATTCTTTTTGGCTGATGGCTTTTTCAAGCGCCAGCGGCGTTAAACGGGCCAGTTCGCGCTGGGCTTGATTGAGCCGTGCTTGCGCCACCGCAACGGCAGCTTGAGTGGAGGCAAGCTGGGTCTGGAAATTGCCCGCATCCAATTCAAACAACAAACTGCCCGCCTTGACCCGCGCGCCTTCTTCATAATGCCGTTTTGCCAAAATACCGCCGACACGTGCGCGCACTTCGGTTTCACGCGAGCCAGCGGTTTGGCCAACATATTCAAAATCTTGCGCCAGATTGCGCGCTTGAAGTGTGATCACATTCACTTCGGGTGGTGGTGGGGCCTTGGAGTTATTGCCGCTGGGCGCTGCATTGCGACCAACGGGTGCTTGGCCGCAAGCAAGCAGCATCGGCAGTACCACACAAGAAAGGGCGGCTAGCCCAAAGCAGGAATTCAACGATCTCATCAACGCATCTCGCAACTCAAAAGAAGTGGCCCATTATAAAGCGTAACCGCGCAGGTTCGGTGATTGCTTCAAGTCTGAATGATGGTTGTCGTTAAATCGGTCGCTAAATCGGTCGTCAAATCGCCAGCTTGGCCGGGAAACTTGTCCTGAAGTAGGCTATAGTACAAGCGTAGGTGCTAAGGAAGGTGCTAAGGAACGTATTAAAGAAGCTATTAAAAAACCTGGTACAGCTCAATTCGCATTGTATTCAAACTTTTCAGGAGTAGCGATCATGCCTTTAATTATTATCGGATTACTATTTATTTTATTTGGCGTCTTTTCCGGCACCGTCTTGGTCATTGTGCCTTTGGGGCTGGTTGGCTGGAATGCGGGTGTGAGTCTGTGGGTATTATTTCCACTGTTTTGCGTGCTCGGTTATGTGCTATTTGTCATCGGTGCCAAAAACAACCAAACCCGCACCCTGTCGATTGCAGTATCCGGTTTGTTACTGCTACTGGCCACTGGTGCGGCAGCGGGTTTGGTTGCATCGGCTACCGCTCACCCGGTCACCAATACCTTGTCGCTTTGGTATGTATTGGTTATCGCCGGCGTGCTGGGCTTTATTGGCACCGCTTCCTTCAACAGCAATCGTGAAAAAATTTAATCAGAAAGCTTCCATGCTCAGCCACTTATTCAGTCACCTACTTAAACCGCTGCAAATTGGCGCAGTCAGCGCGCCCAACCGCGTCATCATGGCCCCCCTCACGCGCTCGCGCGCCAAGCGCCCTGGCGATATTCCGCAGGCCATGAATGTGCAATATTATGTCCAGCGCGCCAGTGCTGGTTTAATTGTCAGCGAAGCGAGCCAAATTTCAACCCAGGGCCAGGGCTATGCCTGGACGCCGGGCATTTACACCGATGCGCAAGAGGCAGGCTGGAAAAGCGTGGTCGATGCGGTACACACAGCGGGTGGGCGCATGGCCTTGCAACTATGGCATG
>JBKJLF010000893.1:0-3299 GCA_046597185.1 Burkholderiaceae bacterium
CCAACAGCTCAGCCAGGTCACGGATATCGATGGCAAGGCCACGTCGTACACCTACGATACCCTGAACCGACTGAAAACCACGACCACGCCTAACGGCATTACCAGCACGCGCCGCTACGACGCCAATAACCGCTTGCTGCAACTGGTTCACCGCAAGACTGACGCCAGCGCCGCCATTGTCACCGGGGTATTTTACAAGCTGGCCGCTAATGGCCAGCGCTTGGAAATGCAGGAGCTGGACAGCGCCAGCACCGCAAGCGACAGCGCCCCACCCACCAACCCGCTGCGCACGGCCAAATATACCTACGATGACGTTAACCGCCTGACGCAAGAGCAGATTCTTAACCGTAGCAACGCCGTCACCCGCACCACAAACTATGAATTCGACCGTGTCGGCAACCGCAGTAAGAAAACCGAAATCACCCAAACCGCCACGGAAACCACGCTCTACACCTATGACTCTAACGACCGCTTGCAGCAGGAAACGAAGACCAGCAGCACCGCCAGTGCCCCGGTGGTTACGCTTTATACCTGGGATAACAACGGCAATCTGAAAACCAAGGCTATTGCTGGGCAAACCACTTTCAACTACTGGGACAGCGATAATCGGCTGATTGAAGTCAAACAGGGCACGAGCGAAGCGGCGGCGGTAACGATTGCAAAATATCGTTACGATGCCAGCGGCAACCGCGTGGCCAAGATTGAACCTGGCCAGAATAGCCAGCCGGACAAGGTGACCGCCTACCTCACTGATTCCACCTTCCCTTATGCGCAAGTCGTGCAGGAGACAAGCACGCAGGGCGCGGCTACGGAATCGACGCGGTATGTTTGGGGGGCGAGCCTGATTGAGCAAGTTCGCAGGGGTCAGGGCACTTTCTATCACGCCGATGGGCTGGGCAGCACCAAGGCGCTTACTGATTCAAACGGTAACATCACAGATGCATATCAATACGAGGCTTACGGCCAAGTTGAAAATCATAGCGGTACATCCACAAATCCTTACCGTTACACGGGCGAGCATTACGACGGCACAATCAATCTCCAATACAACCGCGCTAGGTGGTATGCGCCGAATCAAGGGCGGTTTGTGTCAACGGACAATTTCGAAAGTTTCGGGATGCTTCCTAATACTTTGAACAGGTATACATACACTTCAACCAATCCAATAAATAGCGCAGATCCGTCGGGTTATTTCGACTTAATCAGTATCGAAACTGTTCAGAATACGCTAAGAGAATTGGCCGTAAATCAGGCAAAGTCTTTGCTTAGTGATTACGTTTTAGGCGATCCAGATGAAGATGATCCAAATAAACCACAAACGCTTTATGAAATATTAATCTCCACACTAATGAAGGCACTAACCAGCGCCGCCTCCCCATCACCCGACTCTGATCAATCTGCGCTCTCCCTAGCTCCGGCTGGCGCGCTCCTTGCTGCTCGCGCAATCTCAAACGGCCCAAAGCATCACACAATACCAATCTATACTTGCGGGGGGCAATCGCAAGAATTAGTAAGAGTGAATCCAATCGATCATAGTGAGTTGCATGTACAACTGTATGCATTTAGGACAGCAGTAAATCTTGCAGGTAAAACCTATCGCCTAATCTATAAAAAAAGGGCTAAAGGCGCGCAAAATGCCCCTCTAGGGCAAGTCGCTCGGACACCAACAGGCCGTGCAGCAATCGCCGCTGGTTTATCATTGTTTTACCAAACTCGCGGCTATACAGGGATTGGCCGAGGTGAAGCCTCTGGCCTACCGTTAGGCGCAGTATTTAGGAAAGAAGCGATTAGATTTACACTTTACAATCAC
The DNA here is from genome assembly GCA_046597185.1 of Burkholderiaceae bacterium. GTDB lineage: Bacteria > Pseudomonadota > Gammaproteobacteria > Burkholderiales > Burkholderiaceae_D > CAMBDR01. The sequence continues at coordinate 1,811 of JBKJLF010000893.1, forward strand.
AGCTTCCCATCCTGTAGAAGACAGTAACACTTTTATTACGGGGAAAATATGTCAATCACAGCCGTCCCATACTCCGCACTACCACGTCACAACCTTTATCCAGCGGCTGAATGTGTCGCTGACATTGCCGCGGCGGCAGCAAAACTGAATGTAAAATTGCGGCGAACATTTTTGAAGGAAAGTCCTGGCTGGCATCGTCAAATTTTTTTATCGCTAACAACTGGAAGGTATGCATCATTGATACAATGGGAAATATACCCGGGGAAAGTTGATGTCGAATTAGAATTATATAGGCATCAGTTTTTATACAAAGAAGACTTATTGGAAATGCTTTCTCTACTAAACGTCAAGATCGAAGATGCTGAATGCGCTGATGGTGGATTTACTTGGATAAAACCCGGCGAAACGCTAGAAGAAATATTGATTGCAAGAAGAAAATAGCCGATCCAAAAAGAATAATTGGGACAAGGAGTTAATAGAGGAGTTAATAGGGGCCAGCCCACGGTTGTTTTATCCACCAAGAAAAGCCACGATATTTATTGCTGCTAGCATAAATAAATTCTCCGCCATGCATAGCACAGTTTTTTGAAACAAGGCCGCGCCACGGCGCGGCAGCTTTTTGGCCAGTGGTAACGCAAGCATCGCGGCACATGGTGCGCAAAAGCAGAACCGGACACCAGCGCGCAGGAGCCAGGTTTGCAGCCAATGGAGCCGTTATTCAGCCCTCACCCGGCATTCATCGGATCGCCGCCCGGCCGCTTGCAGTTCGTGCGGGCGGTGAAGTGAGCACGGCAAGCGGCGCGCCTGCCTGGTCGCCAGTGGTTGCGCGGCGGTTGGCAGCTTCGGCAACGGCCAGAAAAGCCAGCACAAGGGCCAGCGGTTAAGCACCGCTTACGTTAAATCCAGTCGCTAGGCGAGAGAAAAAACCAGAAAAGACATGTGGTGGCGCTGCGCGCCACTACCACGGGCACCCGGCAAGCGGATAGCAGCCAGAACCAAGGCCGATGCCAGCGGCAAGGGCAGCGCCAAGGCCCGCATACGCGCCAGCAACGGCACCAGCAACGGCAGCACCACAAAAGCCAAAAACAAATCAAAGCTTTTTGACATTTGGCCAACTCGGCTTGGCGGTCTCGCCCAAGCACTGCGGCTAATGTTGCGCCACGAGATACTTAAGGCGCGACGGCCAGTTTCCAGCTCCAGCGGCACATCATTGCAGTGGGGCCAACGCGCAACAGCTTGGCAAGGCAAGCGGCGGTGGTTGCGCCACTGCGGGAGTATGCACTAGTAAGCCAGGAAACGGCAGCTTACCAGCAAAGAATGAAGTGTGCGCCCAGAGGGGCGCAATCCTCCAGCCGCTGCGCGGAAAGGTAAAACCAGCAAAAGCATTAAAAGCCTGAAGTGCGCTTCGCGAGGTAAAAGCAGGGGTAAAAATGTGCGGGCCTGGAGCGGCCCGAGGCTCCAGCGCGCTGCGCGCGATACAAAAGGCAAC
>JBKJLF010000194.1:0-10947 GCA_046597185.1 Burkholderiaceae bacterium
GACACTGAACGCAATTGCAACGCAATATAGGGAACCAGACTAAGCAAGGCAACAAACGCCGCCAAAGCGGCCAGGGCGGCGCTTTTACCGTAGCGGGCTGACAATAAATCAGCAATCGAGGTAATTCGTTGCGCCTGACAAACCCGAACCAATTTTCGTAAAAACGGCTGGGCAAACAGAAACACTGCAATCGGGCCAACATACACGGCAAAATAGCTCACACCATTATCCGCCGCGCGCCCAATGCCGCCGTAATAAGTCCAACTGGTGCAATACACGGTGAGTGACAGCGCATACATGAGTGGGCCGGGCTGCCAGGCGGGATGATGTTCAACCCAAAGCGCTACCCGAAAAATGAGGTAGAAATAGAAGCTGATCGCAACGCCTATCACCCACATCGACATATTCGACTCCTCACCCGGCTATTTGCCCGGCGGCTGTTGAGCTGCCAGGTCAAGCGAGAACCAATCCGGATCAAACGGCAAACTTTCCATGCAAGCTTCCCTCCCCCCACACAAGTTGAAATACTGTGCTACTCTTTAGCGCTCAATGCGATATCGAACAATGATACGCTAGAAACCCGGCAAAAGAACGGCAACCACGGAGAATATGACAACTTGTCGTTTCTGCCCAATTCGAATCTTGCGCCGTATGTTGTCTTGATAAATTTTTCTCATTTTCGGTACAATCTACATACATTTTAACGAATGCCCCGGAGACGCGATGAACACAACAGCGAAATGGCCGCTTTCATGACCGATCAACTTATTCGCAACACTAGCAGCTTATGTTCCACCTGCAAGCGTAGCGTGGAAGCGAGCCTGTGGCGCAGCGATGGCCGCATCATCATGCGCAAACGCTGTTCGCAACATGGCTCGGAGCAAGTCGAAATTTCATCCAATGCCGCCTGGTATGACGAAATGATGGCCCAAACCCCGATGTTGACCGCGCCAGCCAACCCGAAACCTGTGCAACAAGGTTGTCCGTTTGACTGCGGCCCCTGCACCCAACATGAGCAACAGGTCTTGCTGCCGATTGTGCCGATCACCTCGGCTTGCAACCTTGATTGCCCGATTTGCTATACCCATAACCGCAACAGCGATGCTTACCATATGGATGAAGCGCAATTGCGCGCCATCCTTGGCCACATCCGCCAGGCCGACCCAAATCAGCGCATGATTAACCTGACCGGTGGCGAACCGACGCAGCACCCGCAATTTGAGCGCTTGATCGAATTATGTCACGAGCAAGGCATCCACCGCATCACCATTTCCACCCATGGTTTGCGCTTTATCAAGGAAGAAGCCTTATTGGCGCGGCTGGCGCAATTACAGGCGCGCATTATTTTGTCATTTGATTCGTTTGACAGCGAGACCAATCAAGACATGCTGGGCGGCAATTTCTTGCAAGGCAAGATGCGGGTGCTGGCTTTGCTGGAAAAATACCAGATCGATACCACGCTGCTACCCGTTCTGGCGCGCGGTAGCAACGACCATGAGGTGGCGGCGTTTGTCAAACTGGCGCTGGAAAAAGATTTTATTCGCAGTGTGGAATTGCATACCATGACTTTTACTGGCCAGGGTGGCTCGCGCTTTGACCGCCGCGCGCGCTATGGCACTTACGACGTACTGGCCGATCTGGAAGCGCAAAGCGAGGGCTTGTTGCGCATCAGCGACTTCATTCCCTCGCCTTCCGCTCATCCGATGTGTTATTTGATTACCTATTTACTCAGGCTGGATGATGGGCGCTGGCTACCTTTTCCGCGCTTCATGCAACGCTTTGACTTGCGTGGTTTGATGCAAGGCAGCCTGTATCTGGAACCCACGCCCGAAGTCGAGCAGGGTTTGCAAGATGTGATTACGCGTTTATGGAGTGGTGAATTTGTCTGTGACGAATGTGAGCTGGTGCTTGCCAGCCTGAAAAACCTGCTGCAACGCATGTTCGCGCCTGGCCTCACGCACGAGCAACGCATGCGCGTGGGTGAGCAAAGTTCCAAGGCGGTGTATGTGCATTCGCATATGGATGAAGAAACTTTTGACACCGACCGCATTCGCCAATGCTGTGTTGGCATTCGCGAAGCGGATGGCAGTAATATACCGTCCTGCGCTTACAATATTTTGTATCGCAATCGCGATACCCGATTTAAAATCATGCCGGATGCGCCGCTGGCAACGCTAGGCAGCGGTAAGCATCCCGTTTCAACTTTGATGATGAAGGTTTTGCCATGAATTCACCCGACACCCGGTTTGCCCTGGCCTCGCGCTTGGCCCATATCGAACCCTTCCATGTGATGGAAATCGGCAAGATGGCGGCTGAACTGCAGCAGCAGGGACGCGATATTATTTTCATGAATATCGGAGAACCGGATTTCACCGCCGCGCCAGCCGTGGTGCAAGCGGCCAGCAGCATTATGACGCAAGGGCAGATGCAATACACGGCGGCGACCGGGATTGCGCCTTTGCGCGCGGCCATTTCGGAGCATTATCGACAAATCTACGGTTTGGATATTGCGCCGGAGCGGATTGTGGTGACGGCGGGAGCCTCGGCGGCCTTGTTGCTCATTTGCGCCGCGCTGGTGGAACCCGGGGCGGAAGTATTGATGGCCGACCCATGCTACCCCTGCAACCGCCATTTTGTCGCCGCCTTCGAGGGCCGCGCCACCATGGTTGCGAGTGGGCCGACTGAGCGATTCCAACTGAGCGACGCCATGGTGCGCACGCATTGGGGCGAGGCGACTGCAGGCGTGTTGCTGGCGTCACCCTCCAACCCAACTGGCACCTCGATTCTGCCTGCAGAACTGGGCAAGATTGTGCAAACGGTGCGGGACAAAGGCGGATTTACCATCGTCGATGAAATCTATCAGGGTTTGAGTTATGATGCGCCGCCGTTTTCTGCCTTGTCGCTGGGTGAGGATGTAATCGTCATCAATAGCTTTTCCAAATATTTCAGCATGACGGGCTGGCGGCTGGGTTGGTTGGTGATGCCGCCTTGCCTGATCGGCGAAGTTGAAAAACTGGCGCAAAACTTTTTCATCTGCCCTTCTGCCATTGCCCAATATGCCGCCCTGGCCTGCTTTACGCCTGAATCGCTGGCCATTTTTGAGCAGCGCAAAGCGGAATTCAAACGCCGCCGCGATTATTTTGTGCCAGCCCTGCGAGAGCTGGGTTTTTCGGTGCCAGTGATGCCCGATGGCGCGTTTTATGTGTATGCCGATTGCAGCGCTCTGCTGTATCCGGGCGTGGCAGACGCCGATCAACTGGCCAAGGCAATTTTGTATGAAGCCGGAGTGGCGGTGGTGCCGGGGCTGGATTTTGGGCCGCATACCGAGAAACATTACATTCGCATGTCCTACGCCACCTCGCTGGAAAACTTGCAGCAGGCGGTAGCACGGATGCGTACTTTCTTCGCCAGCAAAGCATGAATACCGACCAAGCCGAAATTTTGCAAGCGCTGGATTTGCCGCCAGCGGCGCAGGCGCTGTTTCTGGCGCATATTGAGTCGTTTTGCCAGCAACACGGCGGTGCGACGCGCTATGCCGATTTACTCGCGCTGGTTGATGCATATCAGCCGCCCAAGGCCTAAAACCATGCGCTATAACGGCTTACAACTGGTGATACGGCTGGCCGTAGCCAAGCTGGCCCGGCCTGAATTACAGCGCTGGCAAGACGCGCTGATTTTGGGCGCGTTGCGTGAAGATGTGCTCTACCTTGCGCCACGCCATAAAATTTGGGAGCACTGGTCGTTCAGCCACTTTTCCGGGCGCTATTTGCCGGGTGGCTTTATCCCGTTTTTTACGCCCTCTGCCGCGACCAAGGCGCAACGCTATTTTGATGTTGCGCTTGGCCACTGGCAACAGCAGCAAGCGGCCAAAGCCTTTGTGGAATTGGGCAAAGCCTCGCATCTGTTAATCGACATGGCTTGCCCGGTGCATGTGCATCGGGTGCCGCACTGGAGCGATGGTTATGAATGGTATATTGAAGCGCATTATGAGCGCTTGCTGGCGCAGGGTCTGGAGATCTCGGTGCCCACGCACTATGCCACGCCCAGGGCCACGGTAGCGGGTATGGCCGCCTTCACGCGCCAATTTGCGCCCGACCGCACGCACCACCACTGGGGCCGCTGGCTGAAAAACCGGGGCTGGCGGCAGACGCACAACCAGGCCGAGATAGCGCAGCAGGTGGCGCAAATTATTCCGGTAGCGGCGGGGCATTTGGCGGCAATGTATCTGCAATTTTTACAAGCGGCGAAGGTGGGGCCATGAAGCTAAGCGCAGCGCAAATTTTCATCAGAATCATTCTGCCTGGCGTGATTTTTGCCGTCACCATTTTCATGTGCTGGCATTTTTTCAACAGCTTTAGCGGTGGCAGTTTGCGCCAGGTGCTGGCGCATGTTGGCACGCTCTCCGGCTGCACCTGGTTGCTGCTGGCTGTGTTGACCAGCGTATTTTATTTGCTCGATTGGGTACGCTATGGCAGTGTGCTGCGGGTATTGGGTTTCAAGCTCACGCCACAAAATGGCTTGCGCCTGACCAGTGTCAGTTATTTTGTCACCAACCTGACGCCCACCGCCGAATTACACGCGCCCGCCATGGTGTATATGCTGGGGCAGATGGGCGTACCCGCACCGCAGGCGCTGGCGGCCACGCTGACCAAGAGCATTTACATGACCCTGTGGATTTGTCTGGTTTCTTATCTGGCGCTGTTTTTTGATCGCAGTATTGCGCTGCCTGCGGCCTTGCAGCACAGCTTGCCTTATTTGGCCTTGCCATTGTTGGGCATCAGCTTGCTGCTGGCGTGGATTGCTTTCTTCCCCAAGCCTTTGGTGAATTGGAGCCAGCCGCATTTGGCGCGCTTGAAGCCGACTTCCTTGCGCTACAAGGTGCTGGCGGGTTTGGTGCATAGCGCCAGTTCGATTGCGCAAATTGGGCGCTCGGGTAAATTTGCGCATGCGTTATGCCATATTGCGTCGCTGGTGTTTTTGCTGGTGTATGTGTTGATAGGCTGGCTACTGGCCGGGCAGCTTGGGTTTGAACTCTCGTTTTGGCATGCGCTGACCATTTTTTCTACCAGCCTGATGATCGCGTATCTGGCCCCGGTGCCGGGGGCGATTGGGGTGACGGAGATTGCGACCAGTTATATGCTGGACCCGCACTTGACGGCGGCGGGGATGGCCGTGAGTTTGGGGTTGCGGGTGTTGTGTTGGTATGGGATATCATTGCCGGGGGCGTTGGTGTTGGTGCGAAGTTTAGGTCGGAAAACGCACTACTAAGCTTGCCATGTAATAAAAAAGTAAGTCCTAATATTTATTATCTTCCGGGAAGCTCGGCGATTGTTTACACGATCGACGATGGGGCAGCCTTACGATCACGAGATTGATGTATGTTTTGTGTGTGGCTGTCCTACAGCGCTCTGAACAGCATCGGAAAGCCGTGTGCGGGAGTTGGGGTTAGCCATGTCGCCTCGCGCGAAACTTACATCACGGTTGCCGGTTCCGCTGTGGTTGGAAGTAAATTACTTGAGTTGCATCAGCAATGATTTGTGGCCGATGGGCCGCTTGGATGACGGTCATTCCGAGTTGCCGAATATTGCACAGTACCTGTGCCTCCAAGGCTTGATCCAAGTTTGCTGTGCCTTCATCCATTAATAAGAGACCCGGCCTTTTATACAGTGCGCGGGCGATGACGATGCGCTGGATTTGGCCGGCCGACATGCCCGCGCCCAATTCCATCACACGCGTTTCAAAACGCATCGGCAAGGATTCAATATCGTCCAACACGCACGCCAGCCGCGCCGCCTCACGCACTGCAAGGTCGTCGATTTCTTCTGCGCCGAACGCAATGTTTTCACGAATGCTTGCCGAAAAAAGCTGATCGTTTTGCATCACCACACCAATGTTTGCTAACCACGAAGGGCGTGCAATATCTGCCAAGCGCTTGTCGCCGACATAAATCTCACCTTGTTGCTGCGGAAAAAGCTGCAATAAAACTTTCAAAAAACTGGTTTTTCCTGAGCCTGAAGGGCCGCACAATACGATGCGCTCACCTGGTGCAACTTTGAAGGAAATGTTTTCAAATGCTGCTTGTGCATTGCCGGGGTAACGCATGCCTGATTGTTTGATTTCGATTGGCAAATTTGCCCCCAATGCCATGTCGGCATCACTGGCAGGCTCTTGGCTGCTACGTACAATATCGCTCAAGCGATCCAATTGCACACTCAAGATGCGCGCCTTAAAAAATGTTTCCGTCAAACTTAAACAACTCGCCACCAGCAAGCGCTTATAGGCAAAAAATGCAAACATCATGCCAAGACTGAGCGTGCCGCTAATCACCAATTGCGCGCCGATAACGAGCGCGACGACGTTCTCAAGCGTCATCAAACTATCGCGAGCGAGTGCAAAATTGGCTTTGGCCGCATTGACTTTGAAATCGCTCTGCATCGCATCGGCCATCAGAACATAATGGAGTAAGGCAATATCACCTTGCGGCACAAGGCGGTCAATAATGATTTGTGAAAAGTAGGGAATTACCAGCACCAGGGCTTGCGAAAGCACGGCGAGCATGGCAAGTGCGATGAAATTGCCCATATATTGCCGCATACGTAACGACAAGTCAGATACGCGCATGACGGCGCGCTCGTCTCCGGGCGCAAAATCGGCGCTGGGTGTCATCTCAATCGCAATCCCGCTCAAATGCCGCCCGACTGCATGCAAGGGTAGCACGATCTCACCAAGATCAGGGTCATGCAGATAGCAACGCCCACGCTTGACTGCCTTCAGTACGACGAAATGGGACAAATCCCAGTGCAAAATGGCGGGTGCGCGCAGGCGATATAGTGTTTCCGGCTCGACTTGCACCACCCGGCCTTCCAATTGCATCAAGCCAGCGATGCGCAGTAATTCATTAAGCGCCATACCACGGGTAGAAGCTTGGCTGCGCTCGCGTAAGGTGTTCAGATCAATAGCCCGGCCATGATAGCCCAACACCATCGCGATGCAAGCCAAACCGCATTCAGCATTGACGCTTTGATAGATCACTGGCAGACGTTTTTTTGGGAAAAAAATCATGGCATTACGTTGATCCGGGTTTCTTCGTTAATTGCTGCCCACAAATGGCGGGCGGCAATCTCTTTGTGCAGCAAGTAATTTTGCCGGGGATCGATATTCCCACTGAGCAGTTTAAGAATGAGGTGATCTGCGCCAATGTCTTCGATCTTAACAATAACGCCCCCACCTCGCCCGCCCTTTTCAGGTTGCAATTGCAATTGTTCGCCGCTCACCAATTGCGCCAAAACCCGTTTATCCTCTCGTGGCTGGGCCAGTATCACTTCGCCGCCATCGACCTCAGTTTCTAACTGTACGCGCAGCAACACATTCACGCTATGCGACAACGGCACGGCCAATAGCAAAACCAACAACCATGCCACCGCAACGAGCAAGGCAAGCACCCACCAGCGTGAGGGGGCGCGCAGCGGCGCCACGTCAGTGCTCGCTTTACGCCGCTGCGCCAGCGCCTCGGCACGAAAAATGTGTTCGGTATCGTCCATTTATTCTTTTTCCAGCAAGTGCAGTAGGTGCCGTCCGGCATCAGTCAGACTAGCACTGGCTGTTAAATCGCGCACCATCTGCGCAATATCCTGCGCCAATTGCCGATCCTCACTAGCGATATAGGTCGATTGCCAACCTTGTGCCAACATCCGCTCGGTCAGGCGTTTGATATTGTAGGCTGCGTGCAATGCTAGCAGAACACGGTTCACTGGCCGCAATTTCTGTTTGAATGGCGAATACAGCATTACTAGTCACATAGAGCGGCCCAGTAACATTGAGCGCTAGACCATCGAGATACAGTAAGCTCGGTTGGCTCAACTCACCCTGCCACGCGCCGCGCGCGCCCAGAGCGACCAGCAGCAGCAAAAATTGGGCGCGATATTGTTCCGGCGTGAGCGCCGCTAGTTGCAGCCGCCCGATTCCGCACCGCAGCAAATCTTGCCCAGCATCCAGAATGTCATAATTGGCATCGATAAAAGCGGCTTGCTGCTCGGTCAAGCCGAGTTCGGCCTCACGCACGTGCGCCAACGCCACCATATAGCGCGCACGCAAACTCGTCTGCAAAGAGTCGAAACTCTGGCCCACATGGGGCGCTGCGACCATCACCATCACGGCTTGCAGTTGCGGCGCAAGCGCGCCCATCTCAGTGGCAGTACTCATACTCGCCGATAGGGTTGCGCTTGCAAATTGGCTTCCAATTGTTCGATACTGACACCGCCTACAACCAAGGTTTCCGCGATTTCCGCCAGCACTTTCTTCAAAGTGCCGCAGTAGATCGATGGATTGTCAAAGCCATTGGCCGAGCGATAGCGATGATACAAATCGCCGCCATGGCAGACGGTTTCAAAATCGCAGCCTTGGCAGCCCTTGGGCAAGGTAAATAGATAGTCATTCAACTGGTTCAAAACGGGATCAAGCAGCACGTCCTGTAGACTATGCGTGGCGACATTCAAGCCCAGTTGCATCATGCGTGGGTCAGTGGTGCGTAAAATATCATCGGGTGCGATGTCACCCTTGCTCGACACCGTGAAAACCACACCTTTTTGTGTAAAGAAGCGATGCAAAACGGTGCGGAAAAACGGCAGCATCGTCATCTCTTTGACAAATTTGTCGAAGAAGCGAAATTGCAAGCCCGATTTACTTTCGGCGCGATACAAGCGCAACAAGGTCAGCATGTAGTCATCAAATTTCTCCCGTTGCGCGGCACTCATGGTGTCATGGTTGTTATCGGGCAGCAAAAAATCAATATTCAAAAATCCGAGTTCACGCACGAAGTGTTGATAGACCTCTTCGGCCGGGAAATCAGGATTGACGACGCACAATACGCCGGGGCGCAAAATTCTGCCCGCTTCATAGGCGGAAAATAGCTTGCGCACGCCAATGATGGTGCGCTCATACGTACCACGCCCACGTTTATCGATGCGATTTTCATCATTCATCGGCTGCGGGCCATCTAGGCTGATACCGACATAGACTTGATACTTGGCGAATAAGTCGATCCAAGCGTCGTCAATCAGCATGGCATTGGTTTGGATCGACAATTCCAAAACCGTCCCCTGGCAAGCATCAACCAATGATTGTAGTAGCAAGGCCATATCGGCCTTTTTCAGCATTAAGGGTTCACCGCCATGGAGAATAATTCTGACCCTATCCATATGATAGCGTGCAACACCATCACCGATAAATTTAACGAAAGCGTGCAGTGACTTGATCGCTGATTTTATTCAACATTGCTGGGCCAACCGTTGGCAATGGTTGGGTGTTTGCTTGTGCAACGCGGTTTTTCAACTTTGTAATAATTGACATAATTACTCCTAATGAATATACAGGTTTTTACAAACCCAAATTAATGGGTTACTTTATACGGCTTCTCAATTTTCAGATAAGCGACAAGCAACTTTCCTTCCATCAATACCGAAAATAACGCCTTGAATTACGCCAAGGCTTCCTTACAGCCCCATGTGTGAACATGCGGCAACAAGTCTATACCTACCTAGGCGCGCAACACGCCAATGCAGTGAAAAACTTCCAAACGGGCCACCCAATCTAGTGCTGCGGGCAAGCTTATGCACACTTAGTACTTAGGGGGTTACATATTGCTTGGTGCTGGCAGCGCCGAGCAGGCTTGGCGCGGGCAAGCCGTTTGAGGGTTACTTTTTTCGGCCAAGGCTGTCAACAATGCCGCGAGTTTTTCAGGCTGTTGATCCGAACCCCACGCCACCCTATATTTGCCGTTGACTAAAATAGTGGGCGTGCGGCGCACCTTGGCAGCGATCGCCATATCATAAATCCGGTCACGCAAATCCTTGGATGCTTGCGATTCCAATAACGGCTCGACTTTCGCGCCCATGCCTTTCTTTTTGAAATAATCACTCACATCGGCCTTGGTATTGAATAATTTTTTCTCAATATTCATTTTATTAAATAAATCCGCCCGTACCTCTTTTTCGACGCCCGCTAAATAAGCGGCGCGGAAGGCATATTGCGACAACTTCCAGTTCATATTGGATGTGGTGACAGCATATTGCTCGAATCGAACAGTTTTTGGCTTATTCTTTTTGAAGTAGTCTAAGGTTTTTTCTGCATCCTGACATTGGTTGCAGTTATAGGAAAACAATTCGACCACATTGGGGTCTTTGGCGTCCCATTTGATATTAATTTCCTCATAAAAACGCTTATATTCCTGCAAAATATCCGGCCGCGCTGCCGCCAATACTGGCACAGCGAAGATAAAGCCAGCAAGGCTGAACACGAACTGGCGCATGAAGCTTGGTGAATAAAACATGGGCTATCCTCATCTAAAAATAAAATCTTGGCTAATGCAATGAAGCAAGCAAACCACGATAACCGCGCCCGATCAACCCACGCGCACAGAGAACACTGACGCCATACGTACTCAAACCCGTCACCAGCAAAGCACCGCCAGCGCATAGCAAGACGATGACTTGGGAACTGTTGGCAAGCTTGACGATTTCTTGTTGCACCGCTATCACTAATAGTTCAAAGAAAAGAACAGCAATCAGTAAAGGCCAGTGGATCACTTGCAATAAATCGGCAATCAAATCGCGCCGATTCGCGCCCAACGCCAACTTGGTGGCAATGCTGGTGGTCGAAGCATAAAACAGGTAATTGATGACGGCGTATATGCCCGTAATGGCCATTACCAAGGTCAGCCCCACCAAGGCTAAGGCCAATTTGGCGATGATGTAAAACGATTTCACCAAGTCCGAGCGCAATTGCCCAATTGCTTCCAATTCTTCGACAAATAACCCGGCATCAATGGCGCTTAGGGCATACGTTTATACACAAGTCCCGCCGCCCACAGTTTGATCAAGTTCACCAGGCTTCAAATGGCCCAACTTGTGCAAAATCTTTATTGTTGTCACAGCAACACGTAATTCCTGA
>JBKJLF010000574.1:0-13036 GCA_046597185.1 Burkholderiaceae bacterium
CGGTGACGGACAAGCAGGCCGATATCGCCATTTTGCGCACCCTGGGCGCTTCTCCCCGCTCCATCATGAAAATCTTCATGATCCAGGGCGCGCTGGTGGGCATCCTGGGCACGCTGCTGGGCGTGGGCGGCGGCGTGCTGGTGGCGATGAATATCGACGTCATCGTGCCCTTCATCGAGCACCTGCTGGGCGTGCAATTCCTCTCCAAGGATATTTACTTCATCAGCACCGTGCCGTCCGACCTGCGCTGGCCCGACGTCAGCAAGATCGGCGTGCTGGCCGTGATCCTCGCCTTTTTGGCGACCCTGTACCCAAGCTGGTGGGCTGCCCGCGTCAAACCTGCGGAAGCCCTGCGCTATGAATAAACCACTGACGACTACCATGACCGATCTGAACAAACCTGCCTCCAACGGCGCTTCCGCTGATTCCGCCGTCCTGTCCTGCCGCGGTCTGGGCAAGACTTTTACGCAGGGCAGCTACAAGGTGCAGGTGCTGGCCGGCATCGACATCGACGTCCACCGTGGCGAGCGCGTCGCCATCGTCGGCGCCTCGGGCTGCGGCAAGTCGACCCTGCTGCACCTGCTGGGCGGCCTCGATACGCCCACCAGCGGCAAGGTCACCTTGCTGGGCAAGGATTTCGCCACCCTCAGCGAAAAGGCGCGCGGCGACTTGCGCAACGCCTCGCTGGGCTTTGTCTACCAGTTCCATCACTTGCTGCCCGAGTTTTCCGCGCTCGACAACGTCGCCATGCCGCTGATGATACGGCGCATGAAGCGCGCGCCCGCCACCGAGCTGGCGCAGCAGATTCTCACGCGCGTAAACCTGGCCAAGCGCGTCACGCACACGCCGGGCGAATTGTCGGGCGGCGAGCGCCAGCGCGTGGCCCTGGCCCGTGCCCTCGTCACGCAGCCGGCCTGCGTGCTGGCAGATGAACCGACGGGCAACCTCGATCACGCCACGGCCGAACAGATTTTCGATCTGATGCTGGAATTGTCGCGCACCCTGGGCACTGCGTTTGTCATCGTCACCCATGATCATGAATTGGCGCAGCGCTGCGGCCGTATCCTCCAGTTATCTGAACGCGGCTTGCAGCCCTGGCCAGGATGAGACGAGACTGACCAAACATGTGGATCGATACCCATTGTCACCTTGATGCGCCGGAGCTTGATCCCGGCGCGACCATAGCCCAGCAAGCGGCGCAACAGGGCGTGGCGATGATCGTCATACCCGCAGTCGAGTTCGCCAATTTTGCTAGCGTGGCAGTACTGGCGCACACGCTACCCAACGCTTGCTACGCGCTGGGCATCCACCCGATGTATGTGGCACGGGCCAGCGAGGATGATTTATCCATCTTGCGTCAGCAAGTGATTGCGGCATTGCCCGATCCGCGCCTGGTGGCGATTGGCGAAATTGGTCTGGATTTGTTCATCCCCGAACTGAAAAGCGGCAGCCTGCGCGCGAGGCAAGAATATTTTTATGTCGAACAATTAAAACTGGCGCGCGAGTTTGGCTTGCCAGTGCTGTTGCATGTGCGCCGCTCGCAAGATGAGATTTTGAAGCAACTGCGGCGCTTTCGGGTGGTGGGCGGCATCGCCCATGCTTTTAACGGCAGCTTTCAACAAGCACACACTTTTATTGATCTGGGTTTTAAATTGGGTTTGGGCGGGGCCATGACTTTCACCCGCGCTTTGCAAATCCGCCGCTTGGCCGCAGAGTTGCCATTTAGCGCCCTGGTGCTGGAAACCGATGCGCCCGACATTGCCCCCAGTTGGTTGCATCCGGCTGTGAATACGCCAGCGCAAATCCCCGCCATCGGCCAGGTGCTGGCAGATTTGCGCGGCCTTACGCTGGCGCAAACGGCGCAGCAAACCAGCACCAATGCGCTGGCGGTATTGCCGCGCATGGCCAGCCTGATCACTTTGCAGCCAGCGGCCTGAAGCACCATGCGCAGCGTTATTTTAGCCTGGGTTTTGGGGTGTTATGCCTTGCAGCAGCAAGCGCAGTTGCCACCTCATCCATATTGGATTTTGACATTGCTGGGCTTGCTGGCCATGGGTGGCTGGTTACGTACACATTGGTTCAGGCGCTGGTACTGCCGCTTGCCACTGGCCGTTGCCGGGGGATTTTTTTGGGCCGCCAGCTTGGCCGCGTGGGCTTTGAATGCCGAATTGCCTGCCAATCTGGAAGGTAAAAACATTACCTTGCGCGGTACGGTGAGCGGCTTGCCGTATCGGTTTGAAGGGGGCGTGCGCTTTCAATTTGAGGTGGAACAGGCGCTCAATACAGCCAACGCAGTCAGCACAGCCAACGCAGCCAACGCAGCCAACGCAGCCGATGCGGCAACAACGCCGTTGAAGGTGCCGGGACATATCGTCCTGGGTTGGTATGGCGAACAAGTGGTGTTGCCGGGCGAGCGCTGGCAACTCACGGTGCGCCTGCAACGCCCGCACGGGCAAGCCAATCCTTATGGGTTTGATTATGAATTGTGGCTGCTGGAGCAGGGCATTCGCGCCACTGGTTATGTGCGTGAGGAAGAACCGAATCGACGCTTGCAGGATTTTGTCTTCAGCCCCGCTAATAGCCTGGCGCTGATGCGTGAACATTTGCGCCAGCGCATTTTCGCGGCCTTGCCCGATGCGCGCTATGCCTCGGTGCTGGTGGCACTGGTATTAGGCGATCAGCGCGCGGTGAGTCAAGCCGATTGGGTCTTGTTTGGCCGCACTGGCATCAGTCATTTGGTCTCGATTTCGGGTTTGCACATCACCATGATCGCGGGCTTGTTTGCCAGTTTGCTGGGGGCGTTGTGGCGGCGCTCGTTTTTTACCCGCGCCCAGTTGCCGCTCTTGCTGCCAGCCCAAAAAGTGGCAGCGCTGGCCGCCGTGCTGAGCGGTGCGGCCTATGTCGCGCTGGCTGGTTTTGGCGTGCCGGCCCAGCGTACCTTGATCATGCTCAGTGTGGCGGCGCTGGCGTTGTGGCTGGGGCGCACCAGCAGCGCTTCCCACGTTTTGTGCAGCGCCTTGGGCGTAGTGGTGCTGCTTGACCCGTGGGCCGTGATGGCACCGGGCTTTTGGTTATCGTTTGGTGCGGTGGGCTTGATTTTTTATGCCTCCACCGGGCGCGTTGGCGCTGCCATGGACCAGGCACATTGGCTGTGGACGAATTTAAAAAGCGCACTGCATACGCAATATGTGGTGACGCTGGGTTTATTGCCACTCACGGTCTTGTTGTTTAACCAGTATTCCATCGTTGGCCCGGCTGCCAATGCGCTTGCCATTCCGGTTATCAGCTTTATCGTCACACCGCTGGCGCTGTTGGGCAGTATTGCGCCCGGGCCTTTATGCCCATGGCTATTATGGCTGGCGCATGCGGTGTTTGCGGTGTTGGCGCAGTGCTTGCAATGGTTGAGCCATGGCAGTTTGGCGGTTTGGAGTGCGCCGCAACCGGCTGTATGGATGTTTGTACTGGCTTGTGTCGGCATTATCTGGCTACTCGCGCCGCGTGCCTGGCCTGCGCGTTGGGTGGGGCCGCTGCTCTGCCTGCCCTTGCTGCTCAATCGCCCGACCCAGCCACCGCCAGGCGCGCTGTGGGTGACGGCGTTTGATATCGGCCAAGGCAACGCGCTGTTGCTGGAAACGGCGCATCATCGCTTGATGTATGATACTGGCACCGCTTATTCGCCGCTATCGGATGGCGGCAACCGGGTGCTGGTGCCATATTTGAAGGCGCGCGGCATTCAAAGCCTGGATGGTTTGATGGTCAGCCACCGCGACCTCGATCATGTTGGCGGTGCGCTGTCGTTGTTGCAGTCGCTACCCGTGGCCTGGCTGTCGAGTTCGCTCGAATGGGAACACCCGGTCATTGCCGCAGCGGCGCGCCATCAGCGCTGTCTGGCAGGGCAGCATTGGGCTTGGGATGGCGTGCAATTTGAAATTTTGCATCCGACGCCAGAAATCTATGCCGACCCGCGCGCCAAGCCCAACGCCCATAGTTGTACCTTGAAAGTCACTACCAGCCAAGGTTCGATTTTATTGGCGGCCGACATTGAGGCGGCGCAAGAGGCGCAATTGCTGGAAACCAGTCGCGCGCGCTTGCCAGCGACCGTGCTACTGGCCCCGCACCATGGCAGCGGCACGTCGTCCACGCCAGAATTTTTGCAAGCGGTACAGCCGCAATGGGCGTTGTTTCAGGTTGGCTATCGTAACCGCTATCGTCATCCCAAAGCGGAGGTGTTCGAACGCTACCGCAGCATGGGCATCGGGCGTTTGCGTACCGATGAAACCGGTGCCATCGAATTGCGTTTTGAGGCGAATTTGGGATCGAAGCTGGTTTGGTCAAACTATCGCGCCACCCATGCACGTTATTGGTATGGACGGTGAAAGGGTAGGTTGGGTAGAGCGGGTGGAAGGGAGCGAGTCGGTGGCGGGGGAAGACCTGATTTAGCCGCATGCAGATGCACCCTTTGGTGCAACCACATGCTGCAAGCGAATTGCAAGAGAATAAGGCTTATTTTTTGCCTTTGGCGGAAGGCGCTACTTTTTCTACTGCTTGAGCAAATTCGTCAGTCGCTTTCACCACTTGGGCTTCGACGGTTTCAACGGCTTGCTTGGTGACTTTGCTTAATTGTTCCATCCCGGCGTTGGCATTGTTAATGGCGTTTTTCAACATGGCGATGGCGTTTTCGGAACCCTTGGGCGCATGCTTGGAAACATCATCAATCAGGGTTTCAACTTTGTTCTTGGTGTCGGCCAGTTGCTTTTCGGCTGCTTTGGTGAACTCGGCTTGTAAACCAGCGGCAATTTCAGCAAAGTGGTGGCTGTACACGGCGGCTTTTTCTGCATTGAATTTGACTTGCGACGAACCCAGTTCCATCAACGCTTGTGGATTTTTGGCATCGCTCATTTTTTGTGCAATCGCCAAACCTTCTTCGGCAGATGCTTTGACTGCCGCCATGTTCAGAGCGACGACTTTTTCGACGCTTTCCACGGTTTTGCTGGTCAATTTATTGAAAACGGCCAGCTGTGATTCAAACAAAGCTTTGGTTGCGTTGGAAAATTGCTCGGTATTTGAAAACATGGTTCTCTCCTGTTGAAAATGGGGGGGGGGCTGCAGCATTATGCTGCAATGCAAAAATCTATTGTAATCAATAATTCGACGAACACCATCAAAAGTTGACAAAAATGTGTGGGTTTATGATCAAACAACGAATGATGTTGTAATTTGGCCTTCATTCGCTTGCTTATTTTGTGCCACCATGCGAGATTGCACTTTGGTCGGGTTATTTGCCAGGTATCGGGTAAATACTTGATGCCCCCGGAGTCAGGATAAGTAATCCTCTTGTATAATATGACCTCTTAAAATTTGGAAGCGTAGTCCAATGAAAATCCAGGATCTTCCCGTCAGTTTTGATTTGACGCAGTTTCGTAGTGTTACTCCCTTGCATGAAGGCAATGTATGGGAAGCTTTGCTTGATCGCAACGCCGATCAGATCGGGGTCAAACGGCGTGAGGCAGCATTGGAAAACTTAGAAAAGATTTTTGTTGCAACCTTTCGTTTGGCCAATACCGTCGGCTTTCGGGAAATGTCTTTGCGTGATTTATGTCGTGAAACGGGTTTGTCGATGGGCGGTTTATATGGCTATATCGAACATAAAAACCAGTTGGCGGCAATGATTGCCGATATGGTGTTATACATCACCGAGTTATTGGAGATGTGGTTTGAACATATCGAGGCACCGCTGGATCGAATTGAATGTTTGTTGCGCGCGCACATTTTTCTGGCGGAAATCTTGCAGCCTTGGCTTTATTTTGTATTTTTGGAAACTCGTGGCCTGGATTTGGCCCAGCGTGAAATCGCTAAAACTTCCGAGCAAAACATTCAAACCCATATTTCCAACTTGATTGTCAGCACAGGTGCCATGCCATTGGAAGACGCTTATTTGATGGCAGCACATTGCATGTCGCTGGTGCAAGATTGGCATTTAAAGCGTTGGAAGTTTCGTAGCGCGAATATTACGGTAGACGTGTTTGCCAATAGCGTTACCGCAATGGTGCGCTCGCATGTGCAAGCGCGCTTGAGCCTGGGCTGATGCTTCTTGAACCAGAGGTGATGCTTCTTGAGCCAGAGGTGATGCTTCTTGAACCAACGGTGATGCTTCTTGAACCAACGGTGATGCTTTATTCGTAGGCGGGTAAGCGAATTTGTTCTTCTGCCGTAAACTGCTGTTGGCGTAGCGCTGAGATTGCCGCCAATTGTTGCTTTGGTGCCTGATTGCTTTGCCTGATCTGATTGCGTTGGGCCAAATAGGTTTTGATGCGCGCTTGCCATTGCGCTTCTTCGCGATCAACCTCGGCCAAACGTGCCGCCGCATCGGCTGAAAATGCCTTGGCGCGCAATTGGTAAATCTCTTGTTCAGTACCGCCCTTGGCCCGAATTTGCGCCACTTGTTCTTCCACCTTGCTTAATTTTAACGGCGCTTCGCGTGCTTCGCGCACTTCGGGTGGGAGTTGTTGATCGAGTTTGGCGAAGGCTTGCTGTTTTTGCTCGGAGCTTAAGGCTTTGTTTTCTTCCACTTCGATGCGGGCCAGTGCATCGCGGTCATAGGCATCATTAAAACCAAATAAACCTTTGATTTCTTCCGCTGAAAAATACTTGGCGCGCTCCTGGTTAAGTGCGTTCAGGCGGGCGCGAATGCCTTCTGCCTGGCTACTTGTTACCTTGATATTTTTTTCTGCCTCAATCAAATTGCGTTTGTAGGCGAGATAGCGTGCCAACAGTTTTTTGGCTTGTGCCGCCGCAGCCGGACTGAGCTTGCGGTCAAGTTCGCGTTCGGTTTCAACGGTAATCGCTGCGAGCGATTTTTCGCCCAGGGCACTCAGGTAATAATCGAATAAATGGCCCAGTTCGGCATCCACCACCAAGGCATTATTGGCGGCTACTTTGAGGTCGCCATCGGGTTTGGTGCCTTCATGTGAGCGCACAAAAGCATTGGGATCGGTACGCGGTAAGGCGGCGTTGCCGGATTGATTGCCGGATTGATTGCCTGATTCAATGGGAGGCGAGTCGGATGGCAGTAACATGCTGCCAAGCAAGGCGACGCCAGCCAGCGCCGCCCCCGACCAGTAATGGGAGGGTTTCAGTTTCATCATGAAGGTCGGGGGCGGGGTTTACAGGCCGAGTTGTTGCAAACGGTTGGCGTGCTGGCGGAATACAGTTACCGGATTGGTTTCAAATAAATTGACGATGCCGACCAATTGGTTGACTTCATCAAGATGATTCATACGGTAATCATCCCGGATCACGCGGCCCAAATGGCTGGAGCAAGAACCAACCAAACCATCATTTTTGGCCCCGTTAAAGGCCAGTGAAGTCAGTGCCATGGCAGGGTCAATCACATCCAATAAATTGGTGTAACCGCTGGCACCACTCCAGGAAAAATACGACACCCCGTTTTGTTGGTACGCGCCTTCGCCGCAGGCGGTGGTGGGCACCCCAGCCGGGTGGGTGGCATTAAATTTGGCTGCACCAGCCGTGCTTAAGGATTGGGCTGCGCCCAATGAATTTTGTGGCAGATTGGGGCTGCCGGACAAGAAAGAAATAATCGTGCCCAAGGCCTGGTTCACTTTCAAGAGTATGTCACGCGATACGCTGCCAGCGGGCGCTACACCAAGCAATAAATCAGCCACCACCGAGCCTTTATTCACACCGGCGATACTGGTGGCGGAGGCAACCAAATCAGGGCGTACTGAAGCGACATAACGAATGGTTGGGCCACCATGGCTATGGCCTATCAGATTAACCTTGGCCGAACCCGTGGCAGCGGCAATTTTTTTCACTTCCAGCAGCAATTGCTCGCCGCGCACTTCGGTGCTGTTTGCAGCCGATACTTGTGGTGTGTAAACCTTGGCACCACCTGATGCCAGCGCCGATGGAATACCATAAAAATATTCAACCGGGCCAATTTTGTCAAAGCCAAACAAACCGTGAACCAGAACCACAGGGTATTTGGTTTGGGTGTAGCCTGCAGCAAGCGTGGTAACGGGTAATAAGGATGCGGCAATAGCAGACGCGGCCAAGCACTTCAAGAGGGCGTGTTTCATTTTTTCTCCAAGAAATTGATTTTGTAAGTCGTTTTGTGGGGAACTTCTATGCTGTGCTAATTTTTTTACTGTTTTTTGTACTTCTTTTTTTATATTTGGCGCTTTTAGTAGAGTAAGCGCTCGGTTGATTTTTTGAGAAGTATAATCGCCGCTTTTGCGAAATGCAAGAGCTTTTTAAAAAAACATTGAATAATTTTATTTTGGAAATATTTCTCTCCAAAAAGCGACGGAAGTAAAAGTATGTTTTGTTCTGCGGAAAGGTTTAGAAGAGAGGCTCCAGCATCGGACTCATTATAAATGGGCGGCCATGGTATAGTGTTGCCTAATATTAATAGTGAGAAATCATTTATGAAGATAAAACCACTACCCGTGAACTTTACCTTGGCCCAATTTCGTGAAGCGACACCACTTGATGAGTTTAATGTCTGGACTTTTTTGTTGGATCGCAATAGTGAACGGGTAGGGGTGAAGCGGCGTGATGCTGCACTGGAAAATTTGGAAAAAATCTTTGTAGCGACCTTTCGCCTGGCTAATACCGTTGGCTTCGGTGCTATGACTCTGCGTGATTTATGTCGGGAAACTGGTTTGTCGATGGGGGGGTTGTACGGCTATATTCAAAATAAAGATCAGTTGGCCGATATGATTGACGACACCGTGCGCTATGTGTCCGAGATTTTACCAACCTGGTTTAAAGATGTGCCAGCTCCGCTCGATGAGTTGGAGTGTATATTACGCGCCCATATTTATTTGTCGGAAATTTTTCAGCCTTGGGCGTATTTTGTATTTCTGGAGTCGCGCGCCTTGGCTAATGCGCATGGCCTGGTTACCAAAGAAACGGAAATCGGCATTCAAAGCTATATCAGCCAGTTAATTCAGGCCTGCGCCAATTTTACTGCCGATGAAGCGATGTTGTTGGCTGCGCATTGCATGTCGATGGTGCAGGATTGGCATTTGAAGTGCTGGAAATTCGGTAGTAATAATATTGGGGCCGATGCCTTTGCCAATAGCGTGGTGCGCTTTGTACGCTCCTACATTCAAATGCGTCAGGGTGAAGCGGGCCTGCTGGTAGGTAATGATCCGGTTCTGGCCGATGTCGCCGCTTAAACAGGAAACTGCGCGGAAACTGCGCGGAAGCGGCGTTGGCTCGCTAGTGCGCTGGTTCGTTTGATGCAGGTTTGAAGCGTTCCAGTTGTTCTTGCTTTTTCGTAAGATCGACATCGTTATCACTGTAACGTAGCGCAATTTCTTGGAATTGCGCCTGCAAAGCAAGGAAAGCATCGACCATATCGGGATCAAAATGTTGGCCGCGTCCGGCCACGATGATATCCACCGCTTCCTGGTGCGACATGCCCGCTTTATACACCCGGCGGCTGATCAGGGCATCATACACATCGGCCACGGCCATCAGGCGTGCTGAAATGGGAATCGCATCACCCGCCAAGCCTTGTGGATAACCGCTGCCATCCCATTTTTCCTGATGGCTGTAGGCGATTTCCTTGGCGAAACGCAAAAACTCAACTTGGATCCCCAAGTCACGTTCCGCCGCCATAATCGCGTCACGCCCGAGGGTCGTGTGGGTTTTCATGATTTCAAATTCTTCCGGCACAAAGCGCCCCGGCTTGAGCAAAATGTGGTCGGGAATGCCGACTTTGCCAATATCATGCAGCGGTGCCGACTTAAACAATAATTCAATGGTTTGCTCAGTCAAAAACCAGGCAAAGCGTGGATGTTGGCTCAATGCTTGCGCCAGGATTTTGACATAGTGTGAGGTGCGCCGAATATGGTTGCCAGTTTCACTGTCACGGGTTTCGGCCAGGGAAGCCATGGTGTAGATGGCGACATCTTGCAAGGCGCTTACTTCCTGGGTGCGGCGTGCCACTTCTTGCTCCAAAAAATGATTTTTATCGAGTAAAAAGTCACGCACTTGCTTTAGCGCCAATTGGGTTTTGATGCGCGCCAACACAATCGGTGGACTGACTGGTTTGGTAATGTAATCCACCGCACCCAACTCCAAACCGTGTTTTTCATCCGCAACTTCTGACATGGCGGTGACGAAAATGACGGGAATATTGCGCGTTTCAGGATGCGCCTTCAAGTGTTGGCAGACTTGGTAGCCATTCATGCCCGGCATCATGATGTCGAGCAAGATCAAACCAATATCCGGGTTGGCCTGCGCAATTTTGATGGCGCGTTCACCATTAGTGGCCACCTTGACGCGGTAAGTATTGGAAAGCACGGCGCTTAACACATCGATATTGTCCGGGGTATCATCGACTACCAAAATGACCGGGGGTTTCAGGCTGTTCATACCGAATCCTTTTGTGTCAAACTCAAACCCAGCGCATCGGCCAGGCTGTGTAAATCGGAGAGCGCTGCTTCAAAGTCATATTGCGCAATCGCATGCAGGATTTGTCGCGCCAATGCTTGCTGCGGGCCTTGCATTAACATGGGTTCAATCAGGCTAAATTCTTGCGCCGCCTTGGCATCATCGTCGGCTAATAATTGTTTCAGTGTTTGCAAATGGCTCAAGAGTTGGCCTGGATCAATCGCATCATGCGCCGGGTTGGCGGCTTCAATGACATTGGGCGGTGGCGGCAGTACCCGTGACAGATGACAAATCACGGCCGACAGCGATTGCTCCAACTCATCCAGTGCATCTTCCACGGCTTCGGGCAGGGGCGCTTGCATGGGCTCTTGCAGGCTGGTAGCCAATTGCTCGGACTGTTGCTCCAAAAATTGATTGATCTGTTGTTCCAGATGCGCGGCATCTTGCATGACCTGAATTGCCCCAATATTGCCCGCCAAACCTTTTAAGGTATGTACGGTGCGCACGACTTCCTCAATCTGGTTGGCATGCAGGGCCAAGCGCACCCGATCCAGCGCATCACTCTCACCCTCGATAAAGCGGTGGCATAATTTATGCAGCAAAGCGGTGTTGCCGCCAATCCGCGCCAGTGCCTGTTGGCTTTGTAAGATCGGTGATTCAGCCAGCGCAAATTCATTCGATACAGTAGTGTCAGCAGCTTCATTGAGCTGTGGCCGGGCGGGTTTGATCCACTGCGCCAAAGTCATGAATAATTGATCGATATCGAGCGGCTTTGCCACGAAATCATTCATGCCGGCGGCCAGACATTTTTCTTTGTCGCCCACCATGGCGTTGGCAGTCATTGCAATCACGGGTAAGTTCGCCCAATTCGGATTATTGCGTATTTCTCGCGTGGCTTGGTAGCCATCCATCACCGGCATTTGGCAATCCATCAGGACACCATCGTAATCTTTTTGCCCGAGCATCGCCAAAGCATGCATGCCATGTGCGGCAATATCCACCGTTACGCCGACCGATGCCAGGATTTCCTGCGCCAATTCCTGATTCAGTTTATGGTCTTCCACCAGCAGCAAGTGGGCACCCGCGATACTTAATTCAGCCTGTCTGGCTTCGACTTGCCGTTCCTGGCGGCGCGGACGGATGGCAATTTGCTTGCCAAATGCGCTTAAAATTTGATCCAGCATGGTCGATGGCGAAATCGGCTTGGTCAAAATGCCATGCACCTGGATCTCACCCAGTTGGTCGAGTAAATCCTCGCGGCTATACGCGGTGACCATCACAAAGGTGGGTGTTTTTTCGATACTGCTATCGTCATGCACCTGACGCAGGGTTTCTACGCCATCCATGCCGGGCATTTGCCAATCCATTAAGATTAAGCCATACGGTTTTTTCTCGGCTTGGGCTTTGCGTAAGGCAACAATCGCAGAAGCACCATCGCCGACGGCATCGGCTTCGAGTTTTAAAGAATGGAGCATCGTGATAAAGATATCGCGTGCGCTGGCATTGTCATCCACCACCAGCACCCGTAAGCCCAGCATCGCCTCGCCTAAATCGGGTTCGATTTGTTGTTCCTGGAGTTGAAACTGTGCGGTGAAATAGAAATTACTGCCTTGCCCCAGAATGCTATCGACCCCGATTTCGCCATGCATGATTTCAACCAGGCGGCGGCTAATCGTCAAGCCAAGTCCGGTGCCGCCATACTTGCGGGTGGTAGATGCATCGGCCTGGGTAAAGGCCGAAAACAGCTTGGTTTGTTGTTCCGCGCTAATACCCACGCCCGTGTCACGAATATCAAAACGTAAAATCACCGTTTGATCTTTGCGTGACAATGGACGAATTGAAATCACGACTTCGCCATGTTGGGTAAATTTGATGGCATTGTTGCAAAGGTTGAGCAAAACTTGCCCCAGGCGTAAAGGATCGCCGATCAGCGCATGGGGTAGTGTGGTGGGAATGTCGAATAATAATTCGAGTTGTTTTTCTTGCGCCTTGATAATGCAATTGTCCGCGATATGTTGCATCACGTCATCGAGTTGGAACTTAAGATTTTCGAAATGCATTTTCCCGGCTTCAATTTTAGAAAAATCCAAGATATCATTGATGATGCCCAGTAGATTGTGGGCCGAGCTTTCTACCTTTTCCAGATACTGACGTTGCTTTTTGGTGAGTTCGGTTTGTAAGGCCAAATGGGTCATGCCAATAATTCCATTCATCGGGGTACGGATTTCATGCGACATATTGGCCAAAAATTCTGATTTCAACTTGCTGGCATCTTCCGCCACCTCCACCGCATGGCGCAATTGGTGTTCATTGGCCAAGCTGCTGGTCATGTCTTTCAATGCCTGCAGTAAAAGACCTGTTTCATCATGAGAATTGATGTCAATTTGACTACTTAAATCGCCATGTGCTACCCGTTGAGCAATATGGACTGCAGCGGCCAAGGGGGAGGTGATGGTTTTTGTCATCCAAATCATGACCGAGATACTGCAGAGGATGGCGAGCAAGCCAAATCCAATGGCAAACATAATCGCAAGCCGGATGTCCTCTTGAATTTTGGTATGGGCCTCATGGGTTTTTTGCTCTTGCAAATCCACTAATTTGTTGATGTGTTGCA